>NZ_JBLUPV010000031.1:0-66639 GCF_048068075.1 Pseudomonas sp. NY15354 | reverse complement strand
TCTATAACCCTAAACGCCGACACAGCAGTGCTATGCAGCTGTCTCCAGTAGAGTATGAGAAACGCTATTTCCTGAGCTTGGAGAGTGTCTAGAAAACCAGGGGCGATTCATGTTATGCCATCAACACAATGAGATACGCCCATGGTACTAGATTTAGACGCCATATTAAAGCTGATAGCTCCTTTGATTACTGGCACCTTTGGACTCCTAATAAAAATCTATTCCGATGCAAAGCCGAAGCTTGTAACCTTTATGATCCACTCCTTTGCCATAACAACAAAAAACCAAAACTTTCATGCATTTCAACCCACTATTGTGCACACCCATAGCATAATGGTAAAAAACGTGGGAAAGAAGACCGCAAATAACGTTCGCATCGGCCACCAGAGCTTGCCCGACTTCCAAATTCACCCGCCTGTAATTCACACTACTACTCGCTTACCTGATGGCAGCGCCGAAATTTTAATCCCCACTCTGGTTCCCGGCGAACAAATTACCATCGGATACTTATACTTCCCTCCAGTGGTTTACAGTCAAATTCACTCATACTGCAAGTCAGACGAGGCCGCAGCTAAAATCTTAAACGTCATCCCGATGACACCCCTTAACAAAGTTCAACTATATACTTTCTGGCTTCTCATATTCATCGGAGCATCAAGCATTATCTATTGGATAATATATTTGGCAATTTACCTTAGCCAGATTAAAAGCATTGTATGACCCCCTAAAGAAAGTGGAGGCTGTCTTGAGCACTTGGGAGTGGGATCCGTTACATAATTTTTTTTCAAGAATTCCGTACCAAAGAATTCCCGCAGAGCTATGTAAGAACGGAGTTAATCATTTAACCATCACGCGCAATAGCAACCTTAAAATAATATTAAACACCATTAGCCCACCTCAACCACCGAGGCAGCATGACCCGAGGCCCTTGGGTGATGTCTACATAAACGACACTAATCTTAAGATTGATTACATTACCGGGACAGTCTCTCTTACCGGCCTATTTCTCTCTAACTCCGAGACCAGCCAAAAAGAGCATGAGACTTTCACTACGGACACCTATCAGGTCCACACCGCCTTATATAAATCCCATACCAAAGCTCCAGTCGACTTCACCATTGACCATATCGCCAACATACCCTCACACTACATATTTCCCGACAACTCGAGATTTAACAAAACCACGATTAAATCAGTGGAATACCCAGATCTTCCTAGCCTAAACATAAGCACACAGGCCAGCATCAGTCATTCAACCCAATGCATACACTTGCAAATCAATGATCAGCCCATAACATTAGGCCCATTAAAAGTTGAAAACTCAATCATCAAGGAGCCAGGCTACATACTTTATTTAGGTAATCCAGGCGAAAGCATAAGACGCGAAACAAGAGAGGCGCTGTCTTTCGCCCTTGGTCTTCCCCTGGTGTATTTCGGACATTCGTGCCACGCCTTTAATGGGCAACTAATCGAGTTCAGTGGAGTTTCCCCGCACACTTTCGGTGAAAGAGCGTGGACTTTACCTAGCCTGCCCCCAGCCCCTATAACGGATTCGAGCGCAGGATACCCCATCTTAAATGCTTCACTTGTTGAGCGAATAGCCAACGGCCTCTTAACTGCCTCGCCTTCGTATAATCTATCAACTCTTCCATGGCGTTTATGGTACGCAGAATCCTCACCTTACTTCATGAAACCAGCCTACTACGGCGCACTAATTGAGGCACTCCAAAGAACCTATCTAGAGGTTAACCATGCATCAATAAGCTCCACCATAATCCCAAAGCCCGAATATAGAAAGATTCGAAAATTAATTTCTCGCCTACTAGAAAAACAAGAATACGACCCAATTTCAACAAAGCTCTTATCCGACAAGTTAAACCATGGCAATGACGCCCCACAGAGAATCATCGCGAGCCGTTTTTACGCACACCTTGATTTAGAGCTTGGCGACGCAGAACTTTCCGCATGGAACAAAAGAAACGACGCTGCTCACGGGAACAAAATCCCGGACAACTCAGAAATCGCTTTTATAAGAGAAACAAAAATCCTTAAAAACATACTTAATCGGATATTGTTAAAAATCACCAACGGCTCAGACCATTATATAGACTATTTCACCCTCGGCCACCCAACCAGACATCTTACCGATAGCATACCCGACTAAGCACCATATTAAATTGACCAGTTCAATTTACCAGAGAAGTGAGTATAAACACTTACACCAATTGTGCTTGAGTATTAACGCAAAAAAACGCCCAAGCCCCGTATACAAAGGGCTTGGGCGCTTTCTTGTACCTGCTGGCAAGAAGCCAAAAGGGCATAGAGGGGCATAGAAAGGCGCTCGGTTTGCCCCATTTTTGCCCCATGCCGCCTGGGTCAGAACAACTGACCAAGCCCTTCGGGCTGCCAGTTCATGATCACCAGTTCACCGGTAACATTGGCCATGCCGATCCGAGGGTTTGCCGTGGTGTAGCGGATATCCAGGGTCTCGAAGTGGAAGCCGTCGAACGCCCGCCGGATGTCCGGGTGATCGTTGATGCTGACCATCACCCTCCCCTTGCAGCGCCGCATGAAGTCGGCCATACGCTCGTACTCCTCGAACGGGAAGTCGACGCCGTAGCCGTTGGTCTGCCAGTAAGGTGGGTCCATGTAGAAGAACGTGTGAGCTCGATCATACCGCTCGGCACAATTGAGCCAGGGCAAGTTTTCGACGTAGGTGCCGGCCAGGCGCTGCCAGGCAGCCGAGAGGTTCTCTTCGATCCGCAGCAGATTGATCCGCGGCGCGGTTGTCCCAGTGCCGAACGTCTGACTAGTGAGCTTGCCACCGAAGGCATGCTGCTGCAGGTAGAAGAACCGAGCCGCGCGCTGGATATCTGTCAGCGTCTCGGGGCGGGTCATCTTCTGCCACTCGAAGATCTGCCGGGAGCTGAGCGCCCATTTAAACTGGCGGACGAACTCCTCGAGGTGGTTCTGCACCACGCGGTACAGCGTCACCAGGTCGCCGTTGAGGTCGTTGAGCACCTCAACCGGGGCTGCCTGGGGTCGCATGAAGTACAACGCGGCACCGCCAGCGAAGACTTCGACATAGCATTCGTGAGGGGGAAAGAGGGGGATCAAGCGGTCGGCCAGGCGGCGCTTGCCGCCCATCCAGGGAATGATTGGAGAGGTCATTGTGTGCAAGTCTTTACTGTATGGATAAACAGGTGTTAGGCTCGCCGCGCTTTGTGCACAAGGCAGGGGCCACGGCTGGACTTGCAGGAAGGGTCTGCGGGTTCGGTGGGCCGGGCTGGATGTTGACGCATCCGCCCGGCTCGCCTCTTTACTACTGAGTGACTTCGCGCACGTAGGCCTGGCAGGCCTTCAACGCGATCACTGCTCGATCGCCTTCGTCGGTGATGGCGACAATTCGTTGAGCATGCGCTGGGTCAAGCTGGACGCGTAGGGCTCCATCCACCACGCTTCCGGTGCCGGCGGACGCTCGCACCCCACCGTTACAACCCGAGGCGGCAACGGTTCCGGCGTCGACCAGGACTGACAACCGCAGATCAGTAGTAGCCAGCCGGTCGCGCAGGCGAGCCTGAGCTCGTTGGGCATCGTTCATCTCCTTCCAGTGTTTTTCATCCTGCGTCTGCAGGCGGTCTTCCAGGTCACGCCGAGCGACCTGCTGCTGCTCCAGCTGATCCAGGGCGGCGCTGGCGGCGGCCTCCCGCTCGCGGCCGTGCGCCAGGTCTTTCTGTGCAAGCTGCCGCTCGTACCCAGCCTCCTGCTTCTGCAGCTCGTCGGCCTGCCACAACCAGGCCAGGCGACCACCCACCGCCGCCCCGAGCAACAGGGAGAGCAGCACCCACCGCGCACCAAGCGACATCAGTTCAGCACCTGCAGCGCTCGGGCATACAGCGCTTCGCGATCCTTGAGGCCATTGGTACCACCATTGATCCGCTTGGTGATGAGCAGGAGATCGCCCTTGTCAGCGAGACTGTTGAGCCCCCTGCTCTGCCAGAACCAACCAGCAGACATAGCGGCGTACACTGGATGCTCAAGCAGCTCCGGTGTGTTGAGCAGCCGACTGTCCCCGAACAGCGCCTCACTGCAGGCTGCATAGTTGTCGTGTCCTGTGACCTGGATCAGCCCACGCCCCCGGTACTTCAGGCCATCACCGTCAGCCTCGGGCGTGTTGCCCAGGCGCTCTGCAAGGCGCCCCGTGTCGTACTTGTCGAAGTAGGCCGCGCCGCCCAGCTCGCGGACAAAACGCAGATGCCCTGATTCATGGCCGATCTGGGCGATGAAGGCGGCCATACGCAGCCTACCGATGATCGAGTACTTGCCCATCGCCGCATTGAGGGCGGGAACAAAAACGCCGGCTTGGCGGCCGGCGTTCGGGAGAACCTGCAGCAACTGCTTTTCGGTAATCGGCATAGCAATATCCTTATGACTGGTAAGAAAAAGCCCCGGCTGGACGGGGCTCTATTGGGCTTGATCAGCGATCCAGGGCGGCGCCACGGGGCGCTGCGCGCTGTCGGGAAAGGCTTCGGACTGGGGCCAGTCGCGCAGCTGCTGCATGTACCCCAGCAGCTCGGCGAACTGCTCTGGCGTCAGCGTGGTCGCCGCGCCAATCTCCAGCTGGTCGCGGTGGCGATCACGCAACCAGACCAGCGGGCTCAGCGCGCTGTCCCGCCAGCGGCGTTCGTCTTCGGCCAGGTCCGCCGGCGAGGGCGGCGGCGGATCGATCAGCACCGGCAAACCGTCAGCGTCGTGCCCGCGCACCTTGTCCAGAGGGGGGTTGCCAATCACAGCCATGAAGCGCTCTTCTGAAATCCGCACGGCGTCCGCCGGCATCTTGGCGTTAATCCCTTCAAGGTAGGTGCAGCCGGTGGTCCTGCTGTAAAAGCGTTGCATACCGATCCTCAGTAGCCGATGGCCAACCAGTTGTAGGTGTTGGTGCCCGTAGCGTTCGCCGCACTGATGAGCGCACTCCCGCCGAGGCTCGTCTTAGAGCGCGTCATGACAACTGCGGCGCCGTTGTCCGTCTGCATGTTCACGCAGGCAAAAAGGCACGCTGCAGGGAATTCGAGAGGCAGAGTCACCCAGATGCTTTCCCCTGAATGGCTGGTCGTCGCCCACTGCACAATCAGTCCGCCCAGCCAGGTCGGAAATACGATGTAGCCGTTCGCCGTCAAGCTCTTCGCGAAACCCCAGCGCATCTTCTTCGGCGTTACCGCCACGTCATCAAGAGTGCCCGCGTCAACCTCGGCCTGCGTGCCGATGCGCAGCACACCGCGCAACACCTCCGTTGAGTTGGCCGCCGCCGAGCGCAGCGCCTGGAACACGCGCAGCGGGCTCAGCCACTTGTTCGAGACGGTGCCCTCCTCGGCTTCGGCCTTGGTCGCATGGTCGCTCGTGGAGACGCCATCGGTGATGCCGTAATCGGCCAGCGTGGTCGACTTCTTGCCCAGCAGCACACGGAACGTCAGCGCCGTGGTGCCCAGCGTGGGCGGCTCGGTGTTGGTCAGTTGCCACACGGTCAAGCTGTTGACCGTGCCGGCCTGCACCGACACCAGGTGACCCGGGGTACATTCGGCGCTTTCGTTGGCGTCCTGCGCACGCAACCAGGCGTTGGCAGACACGGTGTAGATCCAGTTCTGCGAGGCGGACGCCTGATCCTTGACCAGCACCCGATCACCGGCGGCCAGCGCTACACCGTCGACGGTCTGCAGCCCGCTCAAGGCGATAGCCCCAGTCGTGGCGCAGCGCACCGACTTCTTGTAGTCCGACGACGCCATGGTCTGGATAGCGCGCAGCAGCTGGGCGTGATCGACTTCATCTGGCGCCATGCCGGCTGCCTGGATCACCCCCAGCAATTCAGTCATCAGGGCGTTAGCCCAGGCCGCCGGAATCAGCGACCCAGGCTGGCCCGTGGCCGGGTTTTCGTCCACAAATCGGCCGTCCACCAAGCCAGCGCCGGGCGTACTCTTTGGGTAGTCCATCTGGTTATTCCCCGTACTTGATAAATTCCAGGGCGTGCGCAGGCGCGCTACGCCTCAACAAACATTCCAGTGCACCGCTAGGGCTGCCGCCGAACGTCTCGCCGAAGTAAGCCGCGCCGAAGCGCCGGCCGATCCGCCGGCGCGGGCCGGTGTCCAGCGTCCACATAAATTGCGCGGCCCAGGTGCCGAAGCGGGCCGAGCCGAAGCGCGAACGGCCGAAGCGCGGGGCGCGGTGCTCGATCACCTTGGCATTCGGGTAGCCCTGGGCGATGGCCAACTCGACAAAGTAGGCCGGCGACTGTCCACCCACCTCGACCAGGCGCCGGCGCACGGCCAGCTGGCGGTCCTCGAACTTTGGCGATTCACCCATGCACGGGTCGGGCAACTGCATAACCCGCTCCCAGTCCGGTATCAGTTCGCGCACCGTGTCCGGGTCCGATTCGGCCAGCAGGTCGGCGGCGCGCAGATCCTCAGCCGCCAGGATCACCCCAGCGCGCCGCAACAGCTGATCCAGACCCGGGTTGAACTCCAGTTCCCAGGCCGGCCCCGGCGGCAACAGGCTGCGCAGCTGGGCGTGGTAATCGCTCGCTGTTCTCACCGCCACAACACACCCCCATAGGTCAGCAGTTCATTCGCCGCCGCCGTGACGTTGCCGGACGGGCTCAGCACCTCATGATCGCGCTCGCCGGCGGCGCTGCTGACCGCCTCACGGATGTGCGACAGCAACAGCTCGGCGCCCAGCTCCGATTCACGCTGATGCAGCTCCACCAGCTCAGCTTCCACCGCGCGGCGCACGGCCGAGCTGTCGGGGCTGACCTTGATTTCGTACTGCACCGGCTTTTCGACCGGGGCCAGCACGTACAGCTCAGCGGTTACCGGGCGCTCCTGCTCGATGTACGCCTTCACGTCGGCGCGGGCCTCTTCCGAGGGGATCGGGTCGACGTCGTTGTCGCGGACGAAGAACACCGCCACGGTGCCCGGCCCCATCCAGTGGCGCACGATCCACGCCCGGGTAACCCCCGGCACCTCAAGTGCCCAGGTCTCGTAATCGCTCTTGCTGCCACCGTGCGGAATCACGCGGTACGAGCGAATCACCCGCGCACGCAGGGCTTCGATACTTTCTTGCTCGGTGCCGCCCTCGATCCCCGGGGCGGCGACCGTGGCCGAGTCGTTGACCCCGAGCACTGGCGACACCAGGCGCAGCACCGTGCCGGCCGGGGTGTTGCCCAACTGCCCAGCGTCCACGGCCACCACTTCCAGGGCGCCGACTGGGCCGCCCGTGGCCACCTTGAATTGCACGCCATCGTCGCGCTGCAACAGCACGCCGGCATCAACCGGCGCATTGGCGCCGCCGGTGAAGAGCACCGCCCCATCGGCCGCCACCGCCGGCAGACGGTCGCGCTTGAGCCTGGCCCGAGCCATGCGGCGCAGCGTGTCTTCGTCGGCGGTGTCCGGCAGGATCTGGTCGGCGATGTACTGCTGATGCCCGTAGCGGCCGTAGGAGGCGGCGGCGAACACGCGGGCCAGCACCTCGGCATCGCTGCGCTGCAGGGCGCTAGAGCCCGCCAGCGCCGAACGCTCCTGGCTGATAAGCTCGGGCAGCGTGGGAGTGTTAAACGGCATTGATCACCTGCCACAGTTTTTCCGATGTGAAATCCACCTGGCGACCATCGCGCAGGGTAATAGCGACGGCCAAGTCGAGCCGGTCGGTGCCACGCGTTACCGTAACGGCCACGGCGCTGACCCGGCCGTCGTCCAGCATCCACGCCAGCGACTCGCGGGCGAACGCCTCGGCATCGCGCACCGTGTCGGCGTCCAGCTTGCGCCGGCGCAGCAGGTACAGGCGCGAGCCGATGCGGTCGTCGGTCATTCCTGGAAAGCTGTCGCCCCACCAGCCGTAACGCTCGTCGTCGTCGAGCACGTCGCCCGGATCGGCGCGCCGCCAGGTCATCAGGCTGATTTCGGCGGCACGCTGCCAGGCCCGTTCGCTGTCGTCCTCGAGCAGCATCATTCAGCCCCCTGCGGTACGGGCTTGCCCGACTGCTGCAGCCCCTGCACCACACCGTCGTGCGGGTGATTGATCTGGCTGACGTCGCCGGCGACCTGGTCGCCGTCCGAGACGATTTCGCCCGTGGCCTGAATCGTCGGGGTGTCGAAGTTCGCCGCCTCGCTGGCCGCCACGGAAAACGCTTTGGTATCGATGCTGAAACGCTCGCTCGCCGAGACGGAAAACGCCTTGGTGGCGAACTCCACCGCGTCGGCCGCGTCGACCTTGAGCGTCAGCGTCTTTACCTCGATCCTTCGCTCACGCTTGAAATGGACGTAATCGCCTTCATCGGTGTAGATGGCCACCTCTCCCGATTTCAGCCCTTTCAAGCGGTATTGACGGTCAGCGATGTTGATCACGACCCCGTGGGAACGGTCGCCACCGAAGAACAAGGCCACACCTTCAGCCCCAGGATGAGGGTTCGCGGTGAACCCGTAGGGCTCGAAATGCTCCATGCCGCTCTTCACTTCGCCGGCGGTAAGCCGGACTTGCACCGCCTGCAGCTTCGCGCCTGGGTTGACCAGGGCGACAACACAGCGGGCGATCATGTTGTTGATTCGACGCATCATGGCGCGGGCTTCCAGTCAGCAGGGATGAGGTATTCGAAGTTGTCGGCCTTGCCGCCCTTCTTGAGCTTGCGCGTGCTGTGGGGGTCTTTCGGCTCAGGGTCGAACGCATCCGGCGGGGCCACCGTGATGTTGCAGACGGTGCCCGCATCCAGGCTGTATTCGATTTCACTGATCAACATGTCGCGGTCGATGCCGATTACCGGGTCCACAATGCGAACCAACATGTTCGGCAACCACAACGCCCCGTTGGACTGCCGCCACCCCTGCAGCTTGTACTTGATGGTCAGCGCCTTGCCCATACGATTGCCGCGCTCCCAGTTGGCCCGTGCGGCGGCAAGCTCCGGGGTCATCTGGCCACTTTCATGGATCAGCAGCACGCGACGGCGCGTCGCACGCGGGTCGGTCACCAAAGCGCTGACCTCGCTGGCCGCCGCGCCGTGCGCCGTGTCGCTGCCCGAGCGCTGCCCGGTGACGCGGTACTCCGCAAACACCCCCGAGAAATCCAGATCGGCTTCACCGCTCAGCAGGTTTTCACCGAGCACCAGGCCATCGACCGCATGCCCGGCACTCCCCGGCCTGATGATCACCAGCCGCCCCCGCGTGTCGTCGGTCGAGAGCAGGCGCGAGAGGGTCAAAAGGCGGTCGATGGATTCGAACACGGTTTCCCCCGGCTCGATGCTGTGATCGGCCAGCTTGCTGGTTTCAGCTACCTGGCTGAGCACCTTCACTCCGTACTCCGCCGCCAGGGCCGTGACGATCTGCTGCACACTTTGCCGCTGCCATTGGCCGGGCTGGTTGATCGCCGAGCAATCGACCAGATCCGCAGTCAGCGACCGACCATTGATTGACCGGTTAACCTGACCCGCGTCATAACGCACTGGAGTCGAATCGATCCAGCCAGTCAGCACCAGGTCTTCACCAATCAGCACTTCGCAGCGGTCGCCCGGTCGGATCGGGATTTCTTGCACCTGGCCAGGCCAACGCCACGTCACGTCCAGGCTGAAATCACGGGCTTGCCGCTCAATGCCGGCACTGATGCGCACTTTCTTCCAGCCGCCATAATCCAGGCCGTTCACGCGCAGCGTGACAGCGTTCAATGGGTCCATGATTTACTCCTGAGCGCAGCGCAAGGTGTCCGTTGGCAGGAAGCCGGGGTGAACGACCTTGTTACGCGTAACGATTTCGTCGGCGCGGGTGGCGTCGCCATACAGCCGGTAGGCCAGCACGACGGCCGGCATGCTTTCCTTCGGGGCCACATCGATCAGGCGCACACCGGCCATGGCTACCTTGGTGAGGTGAGCACGTAGCTTCTTCTGCACGTCCTGCAGCACGACAAAGTGCGCAGGCGGGGCAGACAACCCAGCCTGCCAAATCGCGTCGCTGAGCGCATCGCGCAGCACCAGAACCTCATCAGTGGTCGGCACCTCGGGACGACTGACCGGGGTAACCACCTGCTGATCCAGGGTTGGCACCGCCGGCAACACCGCCGGCGCCTGCGTCACAGGCATCTGCGCGGCGATCTGTACTGCTTTGATCAACAACGCATCACGCACCAAATCCCGAGCAGCCGTGACCGTGGCCACCGTGGCCTGACCACCCGCCGGGGCGGCAGCACTGGTCAGTTGGGTCGCCGCCACGGTGGCACCGCTAGCCAAGCCAGCGAGCGCCGTATAGCTTGAAAACGCTTCGTCATCGTCGGTCCAGCGCGAACCGTCCGAAAACCCCGAAAACTGGGCTTGAATCATCGTGCCCAGGTTGTCCGGGAAGTTCATCAGCAGATCAGCCAGCGACTGCACCGACGTGATGGCACTGGTAATCTGGTTGAACTCGGCCTGAATCGCCATCTGAATGCCGGCGATACCGTTCTGCAGCTGCACAGCCGCAATACGCACGCGGTTGACCACGGCCATTGCCGCCTTGTAACGGGCGATTGCCGAATCCAGCCAACTCTTTGATTGGACTTCCAGCTGTCGCGCCGTGTGCGGCACGCCCACCGGGTAGCCCTTCTCGCCATCCTCGATAAAGTCCAGCTGGAAGCGCACCATGCCGCCCTCGCGGCGGTCGTGCGATACGTCGCAGCCATCACCGGCAGTGACAGTCATGCGCCCGAACCAAGGGTGTACCAGCTCCCCCGGCCCAGGCAGGTTCAGCGCATGAAGCAGGTTGTCGCGCTGCACAAAGCAGTCGTCGCCGATGACAAACGCCGTCATCTTGGTGCGCCGCGTCTGTGCGCCCATGTCCTCCACCATGGGCTTGTCGCGCTGCGGGTATTCGTGCAACTGCACCCGCCGCCCTACCGGCGTTGTTTCACTATCGACCCAGAAACCCACCCCACGAAAGGACGCGGGTAGCAGGCGGTCGCGCCAAGTTTGATCCGCCATGGGTCACCTTCCAAGCGAGCGATAGCCGACGTTCTGCGATACAGACACGCCGGGCTGGTTGGTCTTAGCCTCTTCGACCCGCATGCCGGGCGGGGCATTCTCAAAGCGCACAGCGATGGAACCCTCCAGGCCCTGCCGCTGGCTTTGGGCGGTCTGCTGGATCAGCGAGCCCGGTACCGGCCCGCCGGGAGCGCGCAGCAAGTTGGCCGAACTGGCCATGCCGGGATACATCTCCGGCGTGGCTCGCATCGGACGCACCAGGGCGCCCGCCTCTCCCGCTGAGGCGCCGTTACGCGCCTGCTGCTCGGCCGTCCAACTCTTCACCTTGCTGGTAGCGGCGCCGATCACACCCTCACCGTCCGGGCTGATGTTGAAAAACTTCATCATCGGCTCGACGATGGGCTTTAACCGCTCCCATAGCCCCTTGAAAAAGGCTGTGATCGGCTCCCAGTGCTGAATGATCATCCCCAGCGGGGTGAAGTCGAACATGCTTTTCAGGTAACCCAAGAAGGGATCGGAAAGCGCCTTGATCAACTCCCAGCACGCACCGAAGAATTCCGTCAACGGCCCCCAGTTCGCAACGATCATGCCCAACGGGGTCCAGGCGAAGGCCGTCTTGAACCAACCCCACAGGACCATCGCCGGCCCCTTGATCATGTCCCAGAGTTTCTGGAAGTACGGCCCTACGGTTGACCAGTTGGCGATCAGGAAACCCGCCGCGAGGGCGATACCCCGCACGACCAAACCAATCGGGCTCATGGTCGCTACACCGTTCATCAAAGCCAGTGCCGCCGTGGCGGCGGCCGTGGCCAGACGCAGCACGGTGAAGCCCACGGCCGCACCCAAAATGCCCTTGACCAAGCCAGGATGAGCCGCCGCCAACTCAGACACCTGACTCACCAGCGGCCCAACGAACTCAAGGAAGTCATTGAACGGCGGCAGCAAGATGGAGCCGACCGAGATACCCAGGCGGGTCACACGGTTCTGCAGCAGCTGGATGGCGTTGGCGGTCGTTTCCGACCGCGACTGGTATTCAGCCTGCATCGACCCAGCAAACTCGCCTTGTTCGCCAACGTTCTTGAAGTTCTTCTGCAGGGTGTCAAGGTTGGTCAACAGGGGCGCGATTGCCCCCACCGACTCCTTGCCAAACAGGTTGGTCAGCACCGCTGCCTGCTTGCTTTTCTCCACCTTGGCCAGCGTCTTGAGCACGCGGTTAATCGTGCCTTCGCTGTCGGTCTGCATGCCCTTGGCGATTTCGTTGGCGTCCAGGCGTAACGCCTTGTAGGCCTCCTTCTGCGACTTGGTGGCCGCCGTACCGGCGGTCAAGGTCAGCATGAAGTTCTTGATGCCCGTGGCGGCCACATCCTGGGCAATGCCCACCCCGGCCAGGGCTGAGCCCATGGCAGCCAACTGCCCCGCGTTAACCCCGGCTACTTCGCCCAACGGACCGATGGCGGTCACGATGGCCGAAATCTGCGCCGTACTGGCCGCACCGGTGTTGCTCAGGTAGTTAATTTTGTCGGCCAGAGTGACGACTTCGGCCTGATTGAGGTGGAACGCGGTACGCCACTTCGCCATCATCTCGCCCGACTGCTCGGCGGTCTGATCGAAGGCGACACCCATTTTCACAGCGTCTTCCGCGAACTGGTTTAGCTCTTCACGGGCGATGCCGGACTGGCCACCGGCGGCGACAATGGCGGCAATGCCCTCGGCCGCCATCGGCAAGCGCTCGGACAGGTCCAGCACGTCGTCGTTCATCGCCTTGAACTGCTCGGGCGTTTCGAAGTTGACCACCTTCTTCACGTCCGCCATGGCGCTTTCGAAGCCGATTGCCGCCTTGACCCCCATCACGAAAGGCGCCGCCAGGGCACCGCCCTGCAGCGCATCGGCAAAGGTGATCTTGCCCAGGCCCGAGGCGTTCAACTGCTTGCGCAGCGTGGCCACGTTCTTGCGCACACCGGTCAGTACCGGCGAGAGCTTATCGACGCCGGTGATTAGCGCCTTGAGCTGGAATTTATCCGCCATCCCCTGCCCCTGCTATTGATTGAATTCGGCTGGCATTGGCGTAGCCCTCCAGTAGGTCGTCCAACGCCCAGTCCTTGACGTGCTCAGGGCTGAGCTTCCAATACCAGGCGAGGTCGTAGACCAGCTGGATTAACCCGCCGAGGCCTCCGCCTCCACTGCCGCTTTCGCTTCCTCGGCCTGCTTCTTCGGGGATGCCATGAAAAAACCGGCCAACGCCCAGCCGATGGTGTTGAGGTCGGTCACGTCCATCTGCTCGACCGACGAACCCGGAATGCCGGCGCAGACGATGATGTATTTGACGACCACGTCCAGGTTCAGGCCGACCGACTCGTCTTTCTCGATGCGGTACGGCAGCTGGCCGATCTCGCGGCACTGGCGCACCGTGGGGCGTTTCAACGTCACCGACAGGACCGGCTCACCGTGCGCCTGGATCGGCTCCAGCAGCTTGAATTCGTTGGGGTTGGTTTTCGGGGTTTGAGCTTCGGTGTTCATTACTGCCAGTCTCCTGAAACGCCTTCGAAGTTGAGTGGCACCTTGCCGTCGTCAGCAGTGAGGTTGATTTCATCTACCGCATAGGCACCGGACAGCACGTAACTGCTGCCGTCCTTGAACTCGCTGGTCACGGTCATGTTGGTGCCCTCGGCGATCTTTTCGAACGGAAACCCAGGGGTTTTCACCGCATCAACCTTCGTGAACGGGGCGCGATCTTCTTCCTTGAAGTAACCCGGCACGATGGTTTCGCGCTTGGTCTTCGACAGTGGCACCTCGACGCCACCGGTAATAACCAGCTGGACACCATCAACCTTGATGTAGCAGGTGCCCGCGACTTTCTGACCCATAAAAGGCCCTCACAAAAAAGCCCGCACAGGGCGGGCTCGGGGTGGAATGGAGCGCGGCTTATGCCGCTTCGGCGGCGTACTGCAGGCGGAACTGGTACAGCAGCGCGAACACGCGCAGCTGGTTGACCAGATCCGGTGGGTACAGCACGTTCAGGCGGTTCGGATTGGTCGCGTCGCGCTCCACGATCAAGTTGGCCTTGAACGCTTCGGTGTTCTCCACGATGCCGAGGGTTTCGAGGTAGCGATAACCCGCCACCAGTTCGCCACGAATCACCAGCGGGGTGACGATGGCCTGGCCAGGGCCGAAGACGGTACCGTCGTTGGCCAGTTTGTGGCGGCCGTACTTGCTGGTGATGATGCTGGCCAGGTAACGCAGCACGTAGGCGGTCTGGTGCAAGGGCTCGCTGTCCAGATACGAGTCGTCCGGCTGGCCGTAGGCGTTCTTTTGGTAGGTGGTCACGGCCCGCTGAATGCGCATGTAACCGCCTTCGTAGTAGAGCGTGCCGAGGCCTCGGCTCAGCAGCGATTGCCGCTCGGTCAGCGTGAAACGATCACTTGCCGGCGCTGGATCAATTGCCGGCAAAGTACCGGTCTGCGTCGGACGCGCCGGATCTGCACTGATGAACACCGCCGTGCGCGCCGCCACCTGAGCGGCGACAATCCAAACCGGCTGCGGCACCTTGGTTTCGAAGCTAACAACCGTCACATGCGGGTCATTGCGCTGCTGAGAGAAGGCCGCCAGCTGACCGACGGTGCCGCGCTTGGCGCTGTACACGTGACCCCACAACTGCTTGGCCCAGGACCAGCGACCGCTGTTCTCGTCCATGGTGTCTTTCCAGGCGTCCAGGCTGTCGCTGTCGGTCCAGGGCTGCGCGCAGAACTCGAACGGCTCATCGCCCAGCGCCGCGAGCAGCACCGCCATGTCAGGGCTTCCGACGCCGCCCGCCATGGCTGTGACCGCCAGCTGCAGGCCGCCTGGGGTTTCCTCGCCGTTGGCGCGGCCACGGCGATTCAGCTCGATACGCAGATCGTTGCCCAGCTCGCCCTTGAATTTTGCTTCCAGGGTGACCACCGCCTCGGCGGCAGTCGCCTTGATCGGCAGGTCGGGCAGCGCATTGACGCTCGCCGCCACGGCGGTGGCCACCGCCGCCGCACTCATGGTCGCGGTGACCGTGGTGCGCACGCGCATGCCGCCCACATACAGATTGATCAGCCCTGTCGCCGAGACGGTCCCCGTTACGGTAACGGTGGATTTGGCGGCAGCGCCTTCGCTCACCTTCACCGGCAGACACCAGACTTCGCCGACGACATCGATAGCGCGGTGAGCAGCGAACATACCTGCCAACATCGAACCGGCGCCGGCAATCTCGAGCGCCTCGGACTGACGGGACACCAGCACCAGGGAGCCAATTTCAGGGCTGTCAGCGTCGTCATTGACCTGGCCAACGATCAGCCGGCGCAGCGCACCACCGGCACCGCTGTTGGCCATGCTGTTATCGACCTCGGCATAGAACAAAGGCACCTTGAGGTCGCTGGGGATGAAGCTAAACGGGACGGTCATGCCGCGCTCTCCTTCGCAGCCTTAGCGGCTTTCTTGGGTGTCACCAGCAGCGCGTCGCCGTCGGCGATACGGCGCTGCCAATACGCGTTATGGGGGACCGTATCCCCCGCCTCGGGCAGCAGCTCGCCGCCCTTTTCCGGCATCGGGCAGGCACGCCCCGGCGCCGGTTTCACCGTGATCATTTTCATTGCGGTAAATCCTCGCGGACTTGGACCTCGATCCGGCCATCGGGGCCAGTCGGGCTTAGGTTGTGATCGACCATGGGATCGATGAAATCGACGCGCGTATCGATGCCTTCCAATGGCGGCAGGCGGCTTTGTTCCAGTTCCTGCCAGGTTTCCGGCTCGTCATGGGCATCGGCGCCATAGCTGCCGATCTGGCAATCCGCATAGAAGCGGTAGCCGTAGACCACCCTGGCGCGGTCCATCAGGATCAGGTCACCCCGGTCGTAACAGATCAGGTCAGAGTCGCCGACCCGAAACCCCATCAGCGCACGGCACAGCGTGGTGCGGATCAGGTGGACCAGATCCGCTGCCGCTTGGCCGCGCTCATCCTTGTTATCCAGCACGACGCACACGTCGAACGAATCGCGCACCGACTGCACGGCAGCATTCATTGCCTGGGGCTCGTCGGCGCTGTCTCCCACGGGCAGCACGAAAGCTGCCGGCGGCTTCACCTGCTGGCAGCCCGCGACCGGATCCCAGTCCAGGCCACCCGCGATGCGCCCGCCGAACTGCGGGCACTCCGCCTTCAAGTGCTCAATAATTGGTGTGATTTGCATGTCGCCCTCAGTTATCCAGCAGCGCACTGGCAAAGGTGCGCGTGAGGATCTGCTGCACCTCGGCGCGGGAATCGGCCAAGGCATCGGTCATGTAGTTGTCACGCGGCGCGATACGCCACCCGTTTTGCGCTCGCGCCGCGACCAGAGCCTGTCGCTCGCCACGGGCCCGCCGCCCTTTTCCGGCACCGCGACCAGTGACACGGGAACCGAGTCGCACGCCGTAATGCAGGTAGGCCGGGTAGAACTCCTGCATGCCATCAGTCTTGGTCGGTGAAATCCGCACCAGAAAGCCGGCACGCGAGACGCGGTACTTGATCGAATCGACCGTCTCCCCGGTGCGATTGACGGGATACCCCGACCGACCACCCGCGAGCGCCAGATTCATCTGAGCCCGGCCCGTAATGAGCTGGCCCACCTTGCGCATACCAGCGCGCACCTTGCGCATGTTGAAGGCTTCGCGGTCGAAGGCCTCATAGCCTTCAACGTGCAGGTAGCCGTCAACCGAAACCGAATTGGCCATCTTCTTCCCCTCCAGTTGCGGGGGGCGCATCCGGCCCCAGTTCTTCCACCTCAATCACCGACCACACCATGCGACCCGCCAGATCGGTGGGCCTGCGAACACGGAACACACGGCCACGCCAGACAAACTCATGAGCCGAATCCAAGCCAGGAATGTGGCGGCAGTACAAGCGATGGGTGATCTTGGTACCGGTTTGCTGGGTACTGGCGTAGGTCGCCGTACCCAACGGCTCGACCTTGACCCAGCGGTTGCAGACAGGGGTGTACTCAGGCGCTAGGCTCACCCCAGACGGCTGATCAACACGGACACGAACAGCCATCCGGGCGGTGAGCTCGCCCGAAGCAGGCTCTCGAATCGCCATGGTTAGAACCTCGGGGGAACGGTGATATCCGCCAACAGGTGGTCAACGAAGCTCGACGGGATCTCGGCGAGGGATTGCCCCACGACCAAAAGCCCCCGGTGGGTGAATGCCGTTTCCGCCGCCATCAGCAGCCAGCTGAGCACACCGGGATAGGCCTCCAAGTCCACACCGGCGCGGTAACGAATACGCAACCGCCCGGCAGGCCGGCCACCAGGGAAGTGCAGGTAACTTTCCTTCCCGCCGTGGCAGAGCTCCACCGCGCCAGCGAAGGCTGATGCATCGCCGCCATCCAGCATTGTCACAGACTCGATGGCAACCACCTGGCCAACGTCCAACGAATGGCCCGATGGGTACGTCGCCGGCCAGTCTTCCTCATAGATCGCTTCACGAATCGCCGCCCCCGTCTTCGATTCGCCCTGGGCGGTAACGCCAGGGATGATGATCTGGTCGATCAGTTCGGGCTGCAGGTCTTCCGGCTCAGCCTTGCACTGAAAGGCCACCTGCTCCAGCGTCAGCACGGGCGCCCCCGTGTAGGCGATGCGGCGCGCCATGATCAGGGCTTGACGTCATCGTCGTCCGCGCCGGTAGTGTTGCCCCCACCGTCAGGCGTCGACTCCGACGATGGGCCGGGCTGAGTCGACTCTTTCGCCACCGGGGCCGTCTTGCTTTTCGCGCCGCCAGACTTGGCACCTTTCTTATCGTAGAGCTGAGCACGACCGCCATCGATCAGCGACTGCGCCACCTCCTCTTCGAAGCCCGCGACCTCGCCCTTGCCATAGCCGCGCCAGGACCCGGTGAATTCCACAATTACCTTGGCCATACACATTCCTTATAGTTGAGCGGCCCCGGCGCATCCGGGGCCAGGGGATTACATGCCAGCGCCCCACTTCACGCCGGTCGCCACCACGATGCTTTCAACGTGACGCGGGCCAAAGTCGTGTTTAGCGATCACGCGCACCAGGGTCTGGTTACGCTGGAAGGCGCTGACCATGTTGCCCTCGGCATCCTTGTAGGAGGCTTCGCTGCTGAAGCTCAGTGTCAGGTCCATGTCTTCGCCGATCATGCAGTCGGCGAAGTTGACGAAGTAGATCTCGGTTTCATCGCCACCCGCGCCGAGGTTTACCGGGATCTGGTTGCTGAGTCCGACCGGGTAGCCCTTGAGCATGCCGCTGTCGATTTCCGGGTAGGCCTTGTTGCCGTTGCCGTCACGCAGCGCTTGCAACCAACGCAACACACGCGGCGCCATCAGCCAGCCGCACGACTTCATCATCACGTTCGCCGTTTCCAGGCGCAGCATCATGCCGCCCAGGAACAGGTCGATTTTCTCCAGCGTGAGGTCAGCAACGGCAGGAGCGGGAAGAACGTTGAACGCCGGTGCCCAGTGACGAAGCCCCTTCGGCAACACGCCGGAACCATCGGCACGGATGAAGTGGAGGTCTTCCGACAGGCCCATGCTGACGGTGAGGTCGTTGGCGACCAGCGCATCGACTCGAGGGTTCACACCACTCATGGCCAGCAGATCGTTGGAGATCGGCACGATGGCCGCTGCCGTCTTGGCCGACAGCTTGGTATCGGCGAAGGTCATGCCGGTGATCGGGATGTCAGTATCGCTACCGATATAGCTGACCACCGTATTGCCGGTAATTCGTGGCATGGTCAGGTTGCCATTGTTCAGCGGCAGGCTGGTCACGCCCATCTTGCGCACGATGGACACCGGGCGCAGCGACTCGATGATGTCAGTGGCGAAGTTCTGCGGCACCAGCACGCCGCCGGCGCCGGGGGTGACCACGCTCAACGCCATATGCACATCGGACGGATAGCCACCGTCCTTAGCCAACTGCGCGGCCATCTGCTGGTTACCCTGGGCCGATGCCAGCAGACGCGCCATTTGCGCCATACCGGTACCCGGCTTGGCCTTCTCACTGAATGGACCAGAAATGCTGCCGGGCGGCGGGCCGGTTACGCCTTGGGCCGACTCAGTGACCGGCACCGCGCCGGCCGCCGCCAATTGTTCGGCCGATTCGGCGCGCTTGATCTTGGCCGTCAGGTCGTTGATCTGTGTTTCGAGGCTGGTGAACTGCTGCAACTGCTCGGCATTCAAGCTGCCGCCTTCGGCCTCGATCTTGGCCAGGGCCTGCACCTGAGCGACCAGGCCGGCTCGCTCGTTACGCATTTGAAGTACAAGGGACATGCTGCCTCCTGGGCATAAAAAAACCCGCACTAAGCGGGTCTGGATTCAGTTGTTTCGGTTGGTCAGACGAGGGACTGCATCGCCAATGCGGCTGCTCGCACGCTGATGCGGCCCGCCTGGCGTGTTGCGCGGTTCTGCGCAACAGCCCGCGACAGTTCGTCGACGGTATGTTGGGGGTTCTGCAAACGGTCAGCTAACCCCGCATTGATCGCGTTCTGACCGCGATAAAGCGCGGCCTCGGTGGCAATCACCTTGTCGACTGACAGGCCGCGATACTCGGCCACAGCACTGACGAACATCTGGTAGCTCTCCTGCACCAGCTCGTTGAGGAACTTCATCGACTGCTCGGTGATGGGCTCGTGCGGGGAGAGGTCGTTCTTGTGGGCCCCGGCATACACCGTGGTCACCTTCACGCCCATCCCCTCCTCCATCTTCGAGCGGTCCATATGGCTTGCAATCACCCCGATGGAGCCGACGCCGCTGGTCTTGCTGACCACCAACTCGGTGCAGGCCGAACCGATCAGGTAGCCACCGCTGTAGGCCATGTAATTGACCAGACCGGTGATGGGCTTCTGTGCGGTCATCGCACGGATGTCCTCGGCCAGCTCGAAAGCACCGACGGCAGCGCCGCCCGGGCTGTCGATGTCCAACACGACGTGCTCCACCAGCGGATCGGCCACGGCGCGCTGCAGCTGGGAGCGCAGCCCCTCATAACTGGTCATGGTCTCGCAGGCGTTGAGGTGACTCCCGCGGCTGACCAGTACACCGCTGACCGGGATAACCTCGATCCCGGTCTGGGCAATGACGTTGCGCCGCTGCTCGTCCGCGTACGCTACGCGGTCGATAGGATCGTCGTCCTTCCAGAGCTGGGCCGAGCTGCCGCCGAGGTTGATGATGTTGAGGCTCATGGTCTGGTTAGCCCAGCGCACGCCCAGGTCGAGCATGTCGGGAGTCACCAGCAGGGGTTGATTGAACAGCAGGCTGGACGCCCGCAGATGTCGCTTACTCATTGGGCGAGGATCCTCCCGATCTCGGCGTGCTGCATCTCCAGCTGGGCGCGCACGGTAGGGTTATTGAGGTCGGGCTGCTTGCCAGCATCGACCATGTTGAGGGGCTGCAGGTAAATGTCGCCGCCTTGCACGGGCGGCATGTTCTCCAGGCGCCGGATGTCGTTCACGCTGAGCCAACCCCACTGGCGACCGATGGCATAAGCCTCGTACCGACTTTTCTGGTCACCGCGCAGCAGGCCGGACAGGTTGAACTCAATGAAGTAGTCGCGCCGATCCTTCGGCAGAAGGAAGTCGCGCATCATTGCCTGTTCATGGCGCTTCACCCATGGCAGCAGGGCGAACACCACGAACTGGATCATCAGCTGTTCCAGGGTGTTGTAGTTCGACTTCTCCAGGTCGTTCACCATGGGCAGCGGGATCTTATAGATCCGCGCAATGTCCAGGCCCGTCAGCTTCATGATGCCAACGATCTCGGCGTCGACGTTGGTCATCGACACCGGCTTAAAGGTCATTCCCTCCTGCAGCAAGGCGACCTTCTTGGCATTGTCCATGCCGCCGAACTTCTGCCCCCACTGATCGACGATCTTGTCGATGATTCCCTGATCTTTGATCGCAGGCGCCTCGCGGGGCCGCTCGATCACACCGGACACCGCCACACCGTTGGCGAAGCTCTTGCTGGTGTACTGGCGAACCGCCTGAGTCAGCCCGATTGCGTCAGCGTGCAACTCAATAGGCGAAAGCCCCAGATAGGGGTTCGTGCCGAACCAACGGACATGGTGAATCATCCGCATCGGCACCGCCTCGGAGAGGCCAACCCGGTAATACGGCAGCAGGTCAGCGCCTTTGAGCACCTGCACCTGGTCGTTTTTAAGCGACCAGAGCGCCGTCACGTTGCCGTCTTCACGCCGGTCGATAAAGCTGAAGGCGTTCCCCCGCAGCCCTGCCGCCCCCTGATGCCGCTCCATGTACTCGCATGGCGTCTGGAACGGGTTAGGCTGATAACGCAGCACGTCGTACAACGGATGATGAATCGCCGCCTCCCGCTGCCCGTTGCCCTTGCGCTGATACATCTCCAGCGGCAACTGCGCCACCGTCTCGGCCAGCAAGGTCACGCAGTTTTGCAGGATGGGCAGCGCAAGCGCGCTTTCGGGCGTTACCGCTACGCCCGCAGCGCTTCGACCACCACCGAGACGACCACGCCAGGAACCATCAGGACTGGTCAAGGTGCCCGCACCCGAGGCGCGCAAGCCGGAAAAGAACATGCTCAGCCCCCTTCCCTTGCCACCTGGCTAGCCGCCGCCTGATCAGCCAACTTGGCCCAGACCAACAGCCCCACTCCCGCGACAATGAATGCAGAGGGTCGATGCACCATCCAGACACCCGCTACCAGCAATGCAAAGCCCAGCAGGCCCGCCAGCCAGGACGCAATTACCAACTTCATATACCTACCCCTTCGTCGTAAACCGACGTGCCTGATGCTTCGGAAATATCGCCGCTGATGCCAACCGCCATCACGGCAGCGACAATGCCGTCGATACGGCCTGTGGCTTTGGATTTGTCGACCTTCCGGTTGTTGGCGGGGTCGAAAACGATCACCGCGTTGCCGGCATTCCAGGTCATGACAGGGTTGTCATCGTGCAGCAGGGTCTCGACCACCTCGGTGGAAGCGGTGACCTCAGACACGACTTCGTAATCTTCCGGGTCCAGCTCGATGACATCCGGTGGCTGGGCCGGATCGGCCTTGCGGCCCAGCAACCGCCGCTCGAACTCATCCACCGCCGGCCCCATGTCCTTGAAGCCCTGGCCGAAGGGCTTGAGTTCGGGCAGCGTGATGGCGTTGTCGGTCATCAGCTGCAACAAGTCCTCGATCCGCCAGCGGTCATAGGCAATTCGCCGCACGTCGAAGTAATCGCAGATCGTCTGCAGGCGCCGCAGCACGTGCAGCTTGCTGATCGCCCGGCCCGGTGTGGTTTCCAGATGGCCTTCCTTGACCCACTGCAGGTACGGCACGCGGTCGCGCTTCTCCCGCCCCGACAAGTCATCGTCAGGAATCCAGAAGTACGACAGCGAGCGCCAGTGCGGGTCGTATGGCATCGGGCTGAACATCAGTACGAACGCCGTGAGGTCCGTGGTACTAGCAAGGTCGAGCCCGCCAACGCATGGGCGGTTACGCAGGATGCGCATCGGCACCTGTTCGGCAGCGCCGCGCCAGATCTCCCACGACAACCACGGCGATGTCGCCTGGGTCCACTCGCAGAAGTTCAAGCGTCTGACCACGGCCTCCTTGGCCGGCAGGCCTTTCGCCTCGGCCACCTGCTCCCGAAGGTATTTGCGGCCGGGGATGCCGTCGGTCTGACCCTCAAGGATGTAGTCCAGGGACGGGTTCACCTTCGGCCAACACGCCTCATCCTTGAACGGATCGTCACCCTTATCCAGCGAGCAGATGAAGGCAAAGAACGCATCGTTGTGCTCCTTGCCTTCGCAGATTCGCACGCCCAGGTCGTGATACTGCCCGCACACCGAGCCCTTATCGGAGCCGCTGTTGGTGATCATCACGATCAACGCTCGGCGGCGGAACTTGGTACCGGCACGCATCATGTTCACCGCGCTGGCGGTCTTGTGTTCGTGCAGCTCATCGATCAGCGCCACATGGGGCCGAGGGCCGGACTGGCCGTCGTCAGAGCTGATCGGGCGGAAGAAACTGTTGGTCGCGGGGTAGAACAGGTTCCAGACCTTCTCGTCGCGCCCCGACTGAACCAGGCGCCCAGCAAGATGCGGCGCCATGTTCACCATCGCCACTGCATCCCGAAACAGGATCTGCGCCTGGTCCTTCTTCGTGGCGGCCGCGTAAACCTCGGCCCGCTGTTCGCCATCGGCAACCAGACCGTACAGGCCGATGCCGCCGACCAGGGGCGACTTGCCAGAGCCCTTGGCGGTTTCAATGTACGCCTGACGAAACCGGCGGTACCCATCATCGGTGTACCAACCAAACAGGCTTCCGACGATGAACGCCTGCCACGGCGCGAGTCGGAAAGGCAGGCCCTCAAAGTCGCCGCCGTTGAGGCGCAGCACGTCTTCGAAAAACCCGATGGCGCGCTGGGCCGCCTCGGCGTCCCAGATCAGTCCGCGCTCATGCCCCGCTTCAAGATCCAACAGATGGCGCCGCGCAGCGTTGCGAACGGCTGGGCCGGCGATGATCGATCCAGCCAGCACCCTGTCAGCAAACGCCTTTACCCGGCAGTCAGCTGAAATACTTTGAGGCAGCGTCTCGTTCTGCATTCGGGAACAAATCTCCTTGCGCCGCCGGTGCGGCTCTCATGTTCCGGCGCGCCAGTGGAGACAACCCGAACTGAGCACCGGCGGCGTTGGCACGCTTCTCGGCGTCGTTGGCCAGTTGCCGCAGCACATGGGTTTGCTGGGCGCCAGTCTTGAAGGTCTGAACCTCACCGCCCAAGCCGTCTGCCGACTGGGTGTTCTTTTCGGCGATCAATCTCTGGAACCGCAACCAGTCGCCGTAGGCCTGGCAGTACGTGGCGAGCGCCATCTGATCCAGGCGCGACACCCAACCCAGCGCCAACAGCGCCTCGGTGATCCGGGTCCACTCGGCTGCCGCGTCGCCGGTAAGAAAATCCGGCATCGGCGGCACACCGACTGGCACCGCAGGGTCTTTGATTTCGTTCATCAGCTGCGCCGGCGAAAGCTTGCTGCGATTGCCATTGAGCAGATGCACCGAAGCGGGCAGACCTGGCCGCCCGGAATTACCGTTTCCGGCCATGGGAACCTCCTGTTCTGATACCCCCCTCCCTCATTTTTCCCGGTTTTGCACGCGGAGTTGGGCGAGCGGTCAATGAGAGGACGAGGAAAAAGTTTTTCACCCCCCCCTACCCCGGCAGACCAGGGTGGCAGGGCGCTGGGGTCAGCGCCGATTCCAGTGGTGGTTCGGGTCGAGCGGCAGGCCGGAAGCATCGCAACCCGCGACTCGACCGCTGCGCTCCAGGCGCTGTTTCACCGAGTCGTGGCACAGCTTGCACAGCGGCTGCCAGTTGCCCTGATCCCAGAACAATTTCCAGGCAGTGCGCAGCTTCTGGGGATCGCCGCTTTCCTTCGCCTCTTGCAGGCGAGGCGCTGTCTTGTGGTCCACCACGGTGGCGGCCACCGGGCGACTGGCCGTAGAACACATGGAGCAAAAAGGATTGGCCGCAAGGAACACTTCCCGAGCCAACCGCCAGCGATGACCGTAGCCACGGGACGCGCTGTTCCCGCGACGGTCGTCAGCCTTCATGACTGGCAGGCGGTACATCGCACACGCCCAGGCGCTTTGCAGCCCAACGCTCATACAAGCTGATCGCTACGTCGGCGCCGGCCATCGCGGTCAAACAACCGAACGCCGACGCCGCCCAGAGCGATGCCCCCATCGAGTACAGCAGCATGATGGTGGACAGCCCACACACGATGCAGGCACCAGACCGCAGCACTATGCGGCGAACCAATGCCCAACCACGAACCCCCGCTTTGTCCGCCCGCCACATCTCACCCGAAACACCACCGACCAAGGACAGCAAGATCACCATCCAGATAGGCAGCTCAACTAACGCTTGTTGCTCGCTGTTCATGTCAGCCTCATTTGCAAAGCACAGCGCCGGAAACAGAAAACCCCGCCAATCGGCAGGGTTCTCGGTTCTTATTGCAGTGCTGTTGGGAGAGCGCCTAGGCGCACTTTTCATATCGTGGCGACTTTTTACCTGTCTCCGGAAAAACCGAAAAGGGGCAGTTTTCGGTACGTTGTCATGTGGTGGCTATGTCGCATCAATGTTGCACGCAAGTCGCATAGCGACCCGACGAACGGTCTGTTGGCGAACGCGACCAGCACGGGCGGCAAGTTGGGCAAACACCTGCAGGTGCAAGGCCTTGACCCAATTCCGGTAGGTACGGTCGGCATCCTCGGCAAGCCCTACCTCGCGCATCTGCTCCCTGATCGTGACCTGGTGGACGTAACGCAGCTCGGCCAACTTGGCCAGCGTTGCCCCACGCTTATCCCGGCGATCCAACTCAGCGACAGATGCATCGACTTCAGCGGCGGCGTGATCCAGGCCTGCGCCCGACACCAAGATTCGAGCACCAGAAGAACCGGTGCGGGGCGCCGCCCCCTTCCATTCCATGATCGTACCCATCTGGCTGCCGAGGCTGGCCTCCAATCCCAGCTGCCGCCGCTGTTCGCCCCAGTGCTGCATCAATTCGCCCACCAGGCGCAAGCGCTCACCTTGGTCTATCAACTCTGCCATCTCGGACTTGTGCGCCGCCTCGCGCCACAGGAGCAGATTGTGCAATCCACGGTCTGCTGTCATCGCGATCCCTCCAAAAAGTGCACCCAACACAAATTCACACAACCCAACACAAACCCAACACACTTAAATACCAATGAAATCAGCGAATTACTTGATGCTGTGTTGAGTGTGTTGGGTTTGTTGAGTTTTTGAGTGTTCGCATGGGATTTATTTGCGCCGTCAAAGGCACCGCTAAAAACGTCGCGCCTGCGCGTGCGCGAAAGCAAACCCAACACACCCACCACGGACCCCGCACAAGGCACAGCAATCGCGGCATGCACGTGTGTTGGCCCGCAAAAATCAACGCAACACAAACCCAACACACCCGACACACAAATAGGCGTACTCATGCGGCAAGCCCTTTCACGTGGTCCCAACCGTCGACGTTCCAACCCGCGAGCTTCGCCCGCTTCCGCCACTCGACAACGGTCTTGCCCAGCTCGGCCGACACCAAGGAAGGGGGAAGGGAAGGATCGCCATCACTCGGGACGAAGAACGCGGCAAACCGTCGATTGGTTCCATCCATCCAAGGAATGGCCCGAGTCTTCTCCACCGTCGCACTGATCATGAGCGAGAACTTGGTCTGACTCATGGAGTGCTCCTTGTTGCGCGCGCACCATTCAAGGAAAAGCGCATACACGTCGGTGGAGAGGCAGCAGCCCCATAGGCCGTACCCCAGCTCGCCTGTGCGCCATAGACTGAGGAATGTCTGCCAAGCCGTTCGGCTCAGCGCGACCAGCCGCTGCCGGGCTTCTGTCTCTGGTGGTCGCGTGCGCTGGTCGAATTCGCCCAGATCAATGCTGAGCAGCCAGCCGTAAAGGGCTGCCACACCTCCATTGGCCAGTTCCCTACCAATGGCCTTTTGCCTTTCGCGTGGCAGCGTCTCCATTGGCCACATCACCAACATGCGGCGGTCGCTATCGCTAATCGGCCAAGGCAGGATCTCGTTACTGAGGAAGACCGCATTCATGTGGTTGGACTCCTCCCAACCATTGATGAACTTGGACTCCATCCGCACCGTTTTGCCGGTGATCAAGTGCTTGATCTTGCCGACCTGGTTGTAACGCTGATCACGACTGACAACTTCCTCGAACACGGCCCAGAGCTTGCCGCTCTGCCAGGCGTTAAAGCTGCCCTCCAGCTGCGTCTGGCCTACGACTGCGGCGTATTGGCCATACAGCTCACCAAGAACATCGGCAAAGAGAAGACTCTTGCCCGAGCCCTCCATGACTGAGTGGGCCAATACTGCCGTGTCCATCTTGGCCCCCATGTGCTGCAACGGATAGGCGAGCCATTTAGTCAACCACTCGATCTCGACCTGGTTGTGGTTACAGAGGAACGAAATCAACCACCGCAGGTTTTCGCAGGCTGCATCATCACGCACCGGCTCAAGGGGCAAACCCTCGAAAGTGTTGATGTACTCATTGGGGTCTTTCTTCATCGCTGGGTCGAACACAATGTTGTTGACGTCCACCACCCGGCGATCCTGGCTGTTCAACCACCACTTGTAGTCCTCCCCTATAGCCATCTTCACAGCACCTTCGGGGATGCGACGCTTCTTCTCACAGTCCCAGACATCCTTGGTGCCGTCGATGTAGACATAGCGCTCCAAGGGATCGAGCTTCAACGCTCCACCCTTCTTCGCAGCCATGCGCCGCACCTGATCCAGTTGCTGCGCCTTCTCAGGGGCAATCAACTTTTTATCAGTGCTCTCCATCCACGCCTTCGCTACCGGCTTCCCTACAAGAGCCTCCAACCCTGTCCGCTTCATGGGCCTTGCCCGGTCCAGATCCCACACATTGGTGGATCCTTCGATCAAGGCAAAGCGCCGCAGCGCATCTGCCATATCCGCACCACCGCCCCCCGCGCCCCCTGCATCGGAGGAGCCGGCCGGGCCGGAGGCGCTGTTGCCCGATGGGGCGTGGGGAAGCTGGTCACCCATGCTGTCGTCGGCAATCGGCGCTATCTGACCAGACGACCCAGTCGCGGAAGGAGGCCCCCCCAACGGCGGAGGACTGGGCGGGCGTGACGCAGCATCAATACCAAGCATACGGGCTGCTGCTTTGGTCGCCGCCTTTTGGTCGCCGCCATGTTCCAGGATGCAGTACACGTCGAACGCATCGTTTCGATGCCCATTCGCCAAAGGATCGGAGCTGTGGTGCGAATACAGCTTGCCTTCGCTGATAGTGACGCCTGGATCGCCGCTGGTACTCTGGGGACAAAGCCATTTATCTCCCTTGCGCTCGTAGCCATGCGCCTCGATCAAAGCGGCGAGATCATGGCTCTCATTGAAGAGGGGAATTACTGCAGGCAAATCCGAGCCACTGCGCCCCTGGGCAAGCCGAGACTTGTGTTGCTGAGGGCGAGCGACCGGCGGGACCGCCTTCGGCAACCATGGGCAGAGCCCTTCAGCCCTCGGCTTTACTTCGTCCCAGCCCTGCCAGATGGAAAGCAATTCGGGCGGCAACACGGGCAAGCCATCAGCGCTTGGAGGGGTACGCCAAGTGTATGGTTTACCCGTGCCAGGGTGGATGGAAGGCGGGAGCACGTCCTGCACCAGGCCGGCGCGTAGTTCAAAGACAGTGATTCGCTTGAATGGCTCTGCAGCCATGCGTAAAGCATCCACCCGAACTGCATCCCCAGCATCTTTGGCCGCCTTGACCTGGGCCATGAGCGCTTTCAACACAGACCCGTCGACATCTGCCGGGTTAGGCCACGCAAGAGACCGGCGACTCAGCTCAATTCCTTCAGGCAGCCTGAACATGATGCGAAAACGCGCCGGATTACCCACCGTAGTCGGGTAGGCATCTGCGAGCGCGTCCACATCCAGGTCCAGCAACTCCCTGAGTACATGACGGGTCCACTGCACGTCGTCTACGTCGAGCGAACAAACGCGGCTCGGCCCGAGCACGACACCCAGATTGTGTTTGGGATGCTTCTGCCAGAAGCCTTCAGCAGCATCCGGATCTGTGAAGTATCCGCCCGGCTGGTTCCAAGCTTGACCCTTCGGCCCTTTCTCACCTGGCTCAATAGGGACCAGAGCAAGACCGAAGGTCTCAACGTAACGACGCGACCAATCGGCCGTGGTGGGAGTTTGACGCTCACTCATCGGCGCCGCTCCCGCAGCTCTTGGCAGCTGACGCAGGTCTCACAACCTGCGACAGCGTGCTGTCGCAGAAGCGGGATCGGCTCGTCACAATCCTCGCAAAACTGCGCACTAGGGCCCACCGCCTTACCAGCTTGGCGCTTGAGTGCAGCCTGCAGGAAATACTCGGCCTGGTCGTTGGCGCGATCAATGTCATCAGCCATTGGTGCGTTCCTCCATGGCCTGACGGGCACCCGCCATGATCGCGAGCACTTGACGTATGACATCCACGCCACGCTGCTCAAGATGCAGTACTTCATGGAGCTCCCATACGTTGTCGGCAGCACCGTCATGCATGCTTCCAACGAACTCGCCAGCCTCATCCAGCAGTTTTCCGACTGCCTTGAGTGCGCCATGCGTCGCAGGCATAGGTTCTGGGCGGTACCAGACGACCCCTGCAGCCCTGCCAATGGCGTCAAGGACGCGGTCGGACTTGGTCCACTGAAGGACTTCCTCCAACTCGTCTGGGGATAACCAGCGACGCTCTTCGTCGTGCTTGAGCTTCTTCTGCAGGGCATCAATATCAATGCCCATGTCATAGGCGAGCGCGGTGATTCCGCCCGGATAGTCACGACCAGCGCGATAGAGCGCCTGCCGCAGGGAAAGCACCGGGCCTGCGCCCGGCAGAAGATCAATTCGACTCATAACCGTAAATCCTCGGTTTACGGTGTAGCCATAGGAACAGGTAAGACCTATCCTAGAGCCACGACCGTACTGTGCTGTGCGTCGTCGTAGCTGGGCTGGGGAGGTGAGAGTCCCCAGTCCAGCACCTTAGTTTTTTGGCTTACGTTTCCGCCCTATTGGACGGATTTCGACTGCCGAACACTCCCCCGCTTGACACCGCACACGGATATCGCGCGATGAATTGAGCATCTGGGAAACCGCGCTCTGGGTCACCCCAAGCATTTCAGCCAGCTCCGGCTGACTTTTGTCCTTCGCGAACTCTCGCAAAGGCTTACCAAACTCGCTGTCCATCCCAATGTCCTCAATGGGTTAGTGCGTGGATATTAGTTCTACTTCTTTTTTTGAGCAAGAGAAAAATAAGCGTCACTCTTTGAACGCAATAAGTCATGCTAATAGGCTGGCTGGCATGACAACCAAACCTCCTTACCAGGCTGAAGAAGCCGCCCGCCTTAAGGCGATTTACAAAGCCCGCAAGGCTGCGGACCCCTCTCTCAACCAAGACCGGGTTGCCCATGAGTGCGGCTGGTCGAGCCAGAGCGTGGTTAGCCAGTACATGAATGGGAAGATCCCGCTCAATATCACCGCGCTGGTGAGCCTAAGCCGCGCTTTGCGGTTTTCCCCTGATGAAGTAAGCCCCCGGTTAGTCAAAGCCCACCAACTGGACGATGTGCAACGGGCCGCTCAAAACACTACGAATCTCGGCCCCGCTGGACGCCTTCTCCCGGTTGTCGGCTATGTGAAAGCCGGAGCGTTCTGTGAAGCCATCGAACTCTTCCCGCCTAACGAGGCTGATGAGTGGGTGGAGGCAGGAGGCCCAGCCGGGCCTCGCTCCTTTGTCTTGCGGGTTGAGGGCCTCAGCATGGAGCCTCACTTCTATCCCGGCGACAAGGTCGTGATAGACCCAGATATGCAGTGGGAGACAGGTGACTTTGTGGTCGCCAAACGCAGCCGAGACCAAGGAGCAACCCTCAAGCAAATACGGCTCGAGGGCGGCGAGTACTACCTTTACGCGACCAACCCAGATTGGCCAGAACGCATCATAAGAATGAATGAAGAATGGACAATTTGCGGGAGAGCCCGACGAAAAATAGTCGACTTATAACCAATCAAAGCCCGCTAATGCGGGCTTTTTTGTACCCCATCCTCACAAATATCAGTAGTGCTGTTGACTTATTAAATCAGTGATACTAATTTTGCCTCGGCTTCACTACTCTCACTGAAGGGCCGAGATATGACTTCTGCACAGCACCCCCCTACTTGCCAGGTCTATTTGCATCCGACTGCATGCAGCCGGGCCAACATCAATGCCTTCCAACGTCGCACTGGGCTGCACATCGTCGCCACTGCCAACGGCTACGCAAAAGCCGTTCCATTCAATGGAGACGCCGCATGAGTGAGTACAGCATCCCACTCCACCGCGTAATGCTGCTTAAGCACACTCTTGAGCAAGGCGGCGACATCACCTGCAAGCTACAGCGCCCCGAGGCAACTGTAGTTGCCCAGATCAACGTCGAAAACGACGATAGCTCCCACCACATAAAGGTGACGCTTGGACCACGCGCTAGCACCCTTACCTTGCCCCGAGCGCCAGCAACCAAGTACCAGCGACTGCGGGACTTTCTGCAAGACCTAGCCAATGGCCGAGATGAATCGGGAAGCTTGTCTGAGGAGGCAGTCGCCTTAGCGGAGGCCCAGGAGGTCGTTGAGGGGGTAATCCTTAGCGGTCAACGCGTGTACATCATCCCCACCATCAATCCGTCGCTCCCGCTCGGCGCAGTAGTGACAAACGACTCGGGCGAAGTCTGTGCCGCCGCCACCGGGCGGGACAAAGAACATCTAGCCGAAGTCATACGCGCCAAGCTCCGGCCTGCTCGAGAGGGGGCTGGGGAGTACGCATGAGCACATTGGAACAGTTGCGCATCGAGTGGACGACTCCCTGCCCAACGATGACCGCTGTACGGGAGCGATATTTCCCACACATCAGGTCAGACCGCCGGTTCAGAGAGCTGATCAACAAAGGCGAGATCCGCCTAAAACTCAGCAAGCTGCACAACTCAGCCAAGGCACAGCACGTCATCTACTTGCACCACCTAGCCCAGTTCCTTGATCACCAAGCAGAACAAGCCAAGCAAAGCGCTTGAGCATGGCGACCCCGGCCATCAGGGGCAACCTGTTCGCCACTGGCTCTCACATTCCTTGTGGCGGACGATTTTGGAGCACACCAAATGCAACCTTATCAGTACACCCTCGCAGCCGGCATTGCACTGCTTCTCACCCTGACAGTCCTGCCATGGCTGTTCGCCGTCGCCAAGCGTCGGGCCTTCGACCTGGGCAAGGAAATTGGCCTCAACACCCGCGACGCCGCCCATGCCCAGCAGATCCGAACGCTCAAAGGCGAGCTGGAAGATATCGCCACCCACCGGGAAGCCGAGCAGCGGAAACACCACACCACCAAGGCTGATCTCCAGCGTGAAACCCTCGCACTGGAGCACCGCATCAACGCACGGGACGCCCAACTGCGCGAGGCGACTGATGCCCAGGCCAAGTCCGACCAAACCATCGCCAATCTCAAACTCACCATCACCGAGCTCGAGGAGCGAATCATGTCCTACACCGGCCTGCCGGTGACCAGGGCTGACCATGACTTGCTGATCAGCGCCGCCGAGTCCTTGGAACTGGCCGAGAAGACTTGGAAAGCCCTTCCGGGCACTGAGCCAGGGCGCAAACGGGCAGCCCAGCAACAGCAGGACATCCAGGCCCTCGCCATGCGCGTCCACTTCCAACTGCGCAGCACCCCTGCCACCGCCACCCGTACGGAGGAGGCAGCATGAAGACGCTCTGCATCTATCACGGCAACTGTGCTGACGGCTTCGGTGCCGCCTGGACTGTGCGTCGCTGCCTAGGCGCAAAGAATGTCGAGTTCCTCGCTGCTCACCATGGCATGACCCCACCGGACGTAACTGACCGCGCCGTGATCATCGTCGACTTCTCCTTCCCCCTGGAAACGCTCCAGGTGATGGCCCAGCACGCCCAAGCCGTACTTATCCTCGACCACCACAAAACCGCAGCCGAGGCCCTGGCCGAGCTGGAGCGTGCCCCGACCCACTTCCATGCTTGGACGTATGACTCGCCCAAGTTGAGCGCCGTGTTCGACATGAACCGCAGCGGCGCCGGCATTGCCTGGGACTTCTTCTTCCCCGAATACCAGCGCCCGGCGTTGATCAACCACATTGAGGATCGCGACCTCTGGCGCTTCAAGCTGGACGGCACCCGCGAGATCCTGGCCAACCTGTTCAGCCATCCACAGGACTTCGAAGTCTGGGATGAGCTGATGCAGCAGCCCATGCGCGCCGCCATCGCGGCCGGAACGGCCATCAACCGGAAGCACCATAAGGACGTAGCCGAGCTGGTGGCCAGCAGCAAGCGCCGGATGCTCATCGCCGGTCACGACGTGCCAGCAGCGAACCTGCCCTACATCCACGCCAGTGACGCTGGCCACCTGATGGCACAAGGCGAGAAATTCGCCGCCTGCTATCAGGACACCGCCAACCACCGTTACTTCTCCTTGCGCAGCAGCGACGAGGGGATAGACGTAGGCGAGATTGCCAAGCAGTACGGCGGCGGCGGCCACCGCAACGCAGCGGGCTTCAAGGTGCCGTTCGACCACGAACTGGTACGCGGCACCGAAGCCCATGAAGTCCCAGCGCCGGACGCAGACTCCAGCACCACCGCTTGGCTCGGCCAGGCCGGGCTGTACCGCACTCGCCTTGAAGGCGTGCAAAACGGTGAGCAGCGCATGTCACCCGTTTCCATCGACCAACTGTTTGAGCACGCCCGTAGCCACCTGTTTCCGGAGGCCAACGCATGACCAGTAAACCCAAGATCATCATGGTCCATGCAACTCCGATGATGGTTGTTGGCCTTGGTTTTTGCGCAGGACTCGGCTTCCTCACTGCACAGGAGTTGTGGTGGGCCGTAGGCGGTTGGGTAGGGCTGTGCCATGGCTAACACCAAACGCACTTGGCAGCTGATCAGCCTGATTTTGGCCTGCGCGCTGAACGCCGCGCTGATCAGGTTGCACCAGGTCACCGCCGCTCCCCGGCCCGCCCCAGGCACGTTACCGACCGTTAACAAAATGGCCGGCTACGAGCACCTGGCCCTGAGCCCAAACGCTCGCCGCGCCTTCGAGAGGTATTCGCTGTGATCACCACAACGACCTACACCCCGAACACTCGCGATCCGAAAGGCGTGCAGACCTTTATGCGCCCAGCCATGGGGGTTCACTGCGACGTCTGCAACATCCCACGGCCCCGTGGCAACCATGAACGCTGCAGCAAGATCCGCCAGGCGGCGGGCTTCGCAACAACTCGGGAGCGCAAGGCATGAATACCAACCTACCCAAACTTAAAGACCTGGCCCAAGCCGCCCAGCAGAACCAATACGACCCTGTTGCGCTCAACGATTACGGCATGGCGGTACCGCCTGCGACCGTGCTGGAACTGACCGCCGAGATCGAGCGCCACCGCCTGGACGAAGCCGAGGGCTGGAAGCCCGAGATCAGCAACCGGCCTGTTGGGGGCCATACCTCCGATGAGCTGGTCATGCACAGCCTCGACAAGGCGGAGGGCTGCAAGCCCGACCTCAACAATAACCGCCCCGCGCAACTAACAAGGCCACGCATGGCCACCCACAGCCTTGATCTACCCACGATGTGTGACATCTGCGGAAAAGCGCGCTCGACCCGCAACCACACCAGCTGCAGCAAGATCCGGCAGCAACGGAAGAACGTCGAGTGGCAATCCTACATGGCCAACGTGGCCGCTAAAAAACTCCAGCAGGTACTGCGCCTGCGCCCACTTCGTTGAGCCGGAGAGAGCATTATGGCAAAGCAACAAGTTAAGCCCATGCATGAAGCAACCAATCAAACTTCCGAAGCATTGCAACTACTTATTACGCCGGCTGTATGGATTCGAAAAGAGTTGCTATTCCCGATCTTTGGACTCAGCACCGAAGCCGTACGCAAGTATCGTGATCGCGGAATTTGGCTTGAGGAAAAGCAGTGGCGCACAGACCCTGCAAACGTGATTGTTTACAACCGCCTCGAGATCGAGAAGTGGATGGCTGGCCACCCATGAAAGAAAAACTGCCTGCTGGCATCGACGCCCTCCCAAGGGGCGTCGACATCAATGGTAACTTACTGCGGATCGCCTTCATGTACGAAGGCGAGCGCCGCCGCGAGCCGCTGCGCAACGTCGCCAAGATCAACAAGGCCTCCATCGCCTACGCGGACAACAAACGCAGAACGATACTTGCCGAGATCAAGGAAAACCGCTTCGACTATGCGGCCCACTTCCCCGACTCGGCATGGCTTAAGGCTAGACAGGCACTGCCGAACGAGCCGGCCAAAAGAACTGTAGACGAAGGGATAGCGCAGTGGCTTGAAGTTGCCAAGGTCAAAAAAGCCCATAGCACATTCATCAACTACAAAAGCAAGTCCGAACACGTTAGAAAAAAGTTCACCGGCCGAACAATCGCAAGCATCCCAAAGAGTGAGCTTGAATTATTCCAAGCCGAACTACTCACCAAGGGCCTCAAACCGAAAACCGTAAACGACGTCTTCACTATTATACGGGGTGTGTGGGGGGATGCGTTCAGCGATGAAATCATCAAGCTCAACCCCCTGGAGCGCATCGAGAACATCCAGTCTGACAGCGACAGCGAATTCGCCGACCCATTCACCCGTAGCGAGATCGAGCGGATAGCTGCGGCAGACCCCGAGCGAATGGCAGACAGTCGCATGATCGTCTTCAACTGTTGGGCCGGGCTGTCTCTGTCTGAGTTGATCGCGGCCGCTATAGAGGACGTCGACCTGGTGGCCGGCACGCTATCAATTAGGCGCGCTCTGGTTGCAGGTGAATTCAAGGTACCGAAGGAGCGTTCACGCATTCGTACGGTTGAACTCATCGAGCCGGCTCTGGAGCTGCTGACCGCGATCGTGGCCGATGCCAAGGACGACGAACCCGCCCACATCACCGTAGTGCAGCGGGACAACATCACAAAAAAGCATGAGCGTGTTCGCTTCCTGTTTCGCAGTTCCACCAGCGGCCTGCTGTGGAACGGAAAAACTGTAAGCAACTGGTTCACCGCCCACCTCGAGAAAGCAGGCATTCGCCATCGAGGAGCGAACCAAGCGCGCCACACGTTCGCGAGCCAAGCACTGTCGAGCTATGTCCCGATTGAATGGGTTGCGCGCCAACTCGGTCATAGCGACACGACCATGGTGCGCAAGCACTACGGTCGCTGGATCTCGAAAGACACCAAAAGTATGGCAGACATAGTGAACAGGATGATGGGGTTCTAAATCTACAGCGCACCGGCCGATGCAGTAGGATTGCAACGGCCGATTGAAATCACTGAGCAAGAAGGGCGATACACGCGCCGTCATGGTTCTCGATGATTTTACCAGCCGCTGAGTTTGCGAAGGAATGCATATAGGCATGATGAACAGTCAGAACCAGGTCCTGGAGCTCAGCATCATCTTCTAACTGCTCAATCTTTAGACCGAACCCTACCGCATCTTCCACGTGGAAATGCCGAGAATGCGTTTTAGTACCGGCGTGATCATTCAACGCAGCGACGATTCGATCAGCCTTATCAACCGCATCCGGATCACCACGGAACATGCCGGTAATCAGCCAACCTTTGACGATTGCGCCTGCCAACTCGATGGCTTTCTCACACTCCCCTAGGAAGGAGGGGTGGTATTTACTCACGACTGTTTGCCAGATTGCCGTAGTGCGTGGATCGTTCTTCACCGCTTCGATAGCTTTTTCGAACTCTTCAAGAACGCCATACGCCGGGATACCGCCGAACTGGGGATCGAACGGCCCGATGTTCGACTGCTTACCCATAACAATGCTGCTACAAGCGCAAGCCAACATCGTGCCCGCAGACATTGAAATCTGAGGAATGATCGCCCGAATGTCAGTCCCAAACATCTGCCGCAGGTAGTGTACGATTGACTCCGCAGCCGACAGATCCCCGCCTGGCGTGTGAAGGATCAGATCAAGCCCACGAGAACGATCCAAACCATGGATGGCGTTCATCAGACCATTTTTGTCGTCATCGTTGACATGGGCAAAAGCATAGCCTGGCTTCTGAAGAAAGCCCGAATAATAGGCAATCACGTTGCGACCAGTCTTTTGACCAAGCAGTCGAAGGTACTTCTTCCGAACAATGTCGATACCGCTTCCGCCTGCTTGCTGAGTAACGACGATCTCTTCTAAAACCTGTGTCCAATTCGGCATAGCTTCATCCATAAAAAAGCCCGGAAATCCGGGCTCTTGAAAAGCAACAAAAATTATTTCTTGTCGGTTTTCTTGATTACGTTGTTCGCAGAAGTACTCGACGAGTAGCTAACGTTGACATCCGTCAGAATAGAGCACTTTTTGAACTGTCGGGCATAGGCCATAGCACCTGGGTAGTGCAGCCCTGGGTTCGGATTCACCCCCAACAGCGCGAAACCAGCCTCGAAATCAGTACGATTAGTTTGCATGCTCTGCTCCAATGAGGCTCCACGCGGGGGAACCCCTAAAATTTGGGTGCGTATGCTAGCAAAACGGAATCCGCCCTGCAAGCTTACCCTTCAAATCCGTCGAAAAGAACCGGCGTTCATACGGTACGACCGCCGCATCCATCGAAACGTTCCACGTTGTGAAACACTTCGTACGGCAGAATGTAGCTTATCCATTCATGCACCGCTATAGGATTTTTCACCTTTCATCTCTACGAACATGCGAGCAACCCTCGCCCTAGGAGCCACTCGAAAAACAGGCCGAAAAGGCCCTATGCCATCACCAGTAAAACGATTTCACCGAAGAAGCCCCGGGAGCAGCCCCATCGCGCTTTCACTGCGAGAGCCCCTGGCAGCGCCTTAAAATGATTTTCTAAATTACACCGCACACGACGAAAGGCTGATAGTGGAGACTATGGGGTACTCTCTATTGCACAGACATAGCGGTTAGCCTAGTGCGGCCAAATGCGCCCCAGCGTAGTGCTGATATGCCCTAATTCTGCCCTAAAGCACACCGCTAAAACGACGAAGCCCCTGAAAACTCAACGTTTTCAGGGGCTTCGCCTACTACGCGTATGGCGGAGAGATAGGGATTTGAACCCTAGGTACCCGCGAAGGTACAACGGATTTCGAATCCGTCCCGTTCGACCACTCCGGCATCTCTCCAGTGGCGCGCATTATACCAGCGATTTCGCGAAAGGCAAACCCTTCTTTGAAAAAAATCCGCGTGGTATCAGGCGCTTGCGTGAACGTGTCGCTTAGAGCGGCACGCCCAGACGCTTGGCCACTTCCTCGTAGGCTTCGATGACATCACCGAGGCCCTGGCGGAAGCGGTCCTTGTCCATCTTCTTGCGGGTTTCCTTGTCCCACAGACGGCAGCCGTCCGGGCTGAACTCGTCACCCAGGACGATCTGGCCGTGGAAGACACCGAACTCCAGCTTGAAGTCCACCAGCAGCAGGCCGGCGTCATCGAACAGCTTGCTCAGCACTTCGTTGACCTTCAGCGACAGTTGCTTCATGGTCGCCAGTTGCTCGGCGGTGCCCCAGCCGAAGGCAACGACGTGGGATTCGTTGATGAAGGGGTCGCCCTTCTCGTCGTTCTTCAGGAACAGTTCGAAGGTCGACGGCTCCAGCTTGATGCCTTCTTCGACGCCCAGGCGCTTGACGAGGCTGCCGGCAGCATAGTTACGCACCACGCATTCGACCGGGATCATGTCCAGCTTCTTGACCAGGCACTCGTTGTCGCCGAGCAGCTTGTCGAACTGGGTTGGAATGCCGGCTTCTTCCAGCTTTTGCATGATGAAGGCGTTGAACTTGTTGTTCACCATGCCTTTGCGATCGAGCTGTTCGATACGCTTGCCGTCGAACGCCGAAGTGTCGTTACGGAACAGCAGGATCAAGCGGTCGGCGTCGTCGGTCTTGTAAACCGATTTGGCCTTGCCGCGGTAGAGTTCTTCGCGTTTTTCCATGATGGGCTCCGCTTGCTAGAGTGGGTGGGCTAGGCGATTTCGCGCCAGTCGAGCCCATGATCCTGATTCGCCACCTGGAGCCAGTCCGGGTCGCACCCCAAGGTGTCGACGAAGCACTGGCGGGCCAGTTGTGGCCGGTTGTTCTTGCTGCTGAGGTGGGCCAGCACCAAATGTTGCAGGTGTTTCCAGCCCAGCTCGGCCACCAGGCTCGCGGCCTGGTGGTTGTTCAAATGTCCCTGGCTGCCGCCAACCCTGAGTTTCAGGAAGTGCGGGTAATGCCCGCGCGCCAACATGTCGCGACAGTGGTTGGCTTCGATCAGCAGGGCGTCCAGGCCTTGGTAGCGTTCCAGCAGGTGCATGTCGTAGGAGCCGAGGTCCGTGAGCATGCCGAAACGTCGGCGCCCATCGCTGACCACATACTGCAGCGGCTCGAGCGCATCATGTTCGACCCGCGCCGCGGTCACTTCCAAAGCGCCGATACGCAGGCTGTCACCACACCGGAGCAGACCGCTGGCCTCCACCGGTTTGCGCATGCCACGCAAAGTCCCCTGGCTGAGATAGACCGGTACATTGTAGCGCCGTGCCAGCAGCCCCACCCCATGCACATGGTCGGCATGTTCATGGGTCACCAGCACGGCGCTCAGTTGTGCCGCGGACACCCCGAGCAGCGCCAGGCGCCGCTCGGTTTCTCGCAGGGAAAAGCCGCAGTCGACCAGGATGAACGTGTCACCACTGGCGATCAGCGTGCCGTTTCCCTGGCTTCCGCTTCCAAGTACCGCGAAACGCACTTAGCCCAGGTGGTCCTGAATCATGCTCAGCACGCGGCGGGCCACATCGGCCGGTGCCACGGTGTTGATGTTCTTCTCGACGGTGACCTGCACGCTTTCGCCAACCTTGCTCAGGCGGACCTGATAACGCTCGGCGCGCGCTTCACGCTCTTCCTTGCTCGGCTCGCTGCCGAACAGGCGACCGAAGAAGCCAGGCTGGTCCTGCTTGTCGTCGGGCTTCTCGGACAGGTTGATGTAGTACAGGCCCAGGCTGCGGTTGATGTCCTCGACACGCCATTCGCCCTGCTCCAGGGCGCGGCCCACACTGGACCAGGCGCGATCCAGGTCGGCGCCCAGGTAAAGCACCGGGTTGCCGCTGCCGTCTTCGGCCAGGCTGACGCGGCTTGGCGCGTCGAAATCACGGGCGGCGAGCAGCGAGACCGAACCGCCCTTCTCGGCGCTGCGGTTCATGCTGGCCAGCATTTCATCGACCAACAGTGCATCGGCACCGGTGTTAGTGGAGCTGGACGGGAAATCAGGCTCGGTGGTGCTTCCGGCCGGACGCTCGACGCTGACGATGTACACCTCGGAGGTGTTGCGCTGCACGCCTGGCTCCATGCGTACACGGACGCGCACTTCGCTGTCCGGGCTGCTGGAGGCGCTGGCAAGACGCTGGCCCAGGGACGCGGAGAGTTCGTCGAAACGCTGCCAGGTGGTGTTGAACTCACCGGTCTGCGGACGCTCCTCGGCGATGCGGAAGCCGTTGTCCTCGAAGAACTGGCGCGCCACCGGCCAGACTTCCGCCGGCGAACGCTGGGCCAGCACCCAGCGGCTGCTGCCGCTGCGCTGGAGGGTGAAATCGCTGGCCTCAGCCGTGGCGGTCAGCGGCTGTGGACGGGGCACCTCGAACTCGCCAGTGGCACGATCGTCGGCAACGTTACGCGGGATCGGCAGCAGCGGATCCAGGCGCTTGGGGTTGCTGGCGTCCGGCGGCAACTGCATCGGCGCGGTCGGGTGCGCCTGCAGGTAATCGCTGCCGCGGTCGCGGAAATAGCCATCCTCGCCCCACAGCCAGCCGCAACCGCTGGTGCTGGAAATGATCAGGGCAAGGGTGGAAAGACCAGCCAGTCGCTTCATGCGGAGTACTTCCTCGATTAAACCAGTACGCCGGACTGGCGCAGGGCCGCACGGACTTTTTCGTGACAGCCTTCGCTCAGCCAGGTGAGCGGCAGGCGGATGCCTTTTTGCATCAGGCCCATTTCCACCAGTGCCCACTTCACAGGAATCGGGTTGGCTTCGCAGAACAGGTCCTTGTGCAGCGGCATGAGTTTTTCATTGATTGCGCGGGCCTTCTCGGCATTGCCCTCAAGGGCGGCCTCGCACAGATCGGCCATTTCGCGCGGGGCGACGTTGGCAGTGACGGAGATGTTGCCCTTGCCGCCCATCAGGATCAGCTCGACGGCGGTCGGGTCGTCGCCGGACAGGACGATGAAGTCCTTGTCGACGCCGTCGAGGATGGCCTTGGCGCGCACCAGGTCGCCGGTGGCTTCCTTGATGCCGATGATGTTCTTGACCTTCGACAGGCGGATGACGGTCTCGGCCTGCATGTCGCAGGAGGTGCGGCCGGGTACGTTGTAGAGGATCTGCGGGATGTCGACGGCTTCGGCGATGTGCTTGAAGTGCTGGTACAGGCCTTCCTGGGTCGGCTTGTTGTAGTACGGCACGACGAGCAGGCAGGCGTCGGCGCCTGCGTTTTTCGCGTTCTGGGTCAGGTGGACGGCTTCGGCAGTGGAGTTGGCACCGGTACCGGCAATGACCGGGATGCGGTGACTGCTGCGCTTGACGCGCTCGACCACGTGTTTGATGACCAGGATGTGCTCTTCGACATCCAGTGTGGCGGACTCACCGGTGGTGCCAACAGCGACGATCGCGTGAGTGCCTTTTTCCAGGTGGAAGTCTACAAGTTTGTCGAGGCTGTCCCAGTCAAGACGCCCTTGTGCATCCATGGGAGTGACCAATGCCACCATACTGCCCGCAATCATGTAACTGCTCCTGCCGGAAAAAGAGAGCGGTAATGGTACTGGCGCCATCGGCCTTGCACAAGCGAAGCAGGCGGGCGGAGCATTCCCCTTCGCGCTGCTTTTCGCTACCCTTCTCCCTTTGATCGGCGCAGCGTGGCCCGCCGGGCCGTCGACAATGCTCCGCGCCAGCGTCCACGACCTCGAATGCGAGCCCGGGGCCCTGCCGACAGGAGGCTTATGCCTGTCCTGTGCCGACCGCTCATCGCTTTAGGAATGCTGCATGTCCACCCCCACTGTCCGCGAACAATTCCTTGTCATCAGTGCCTTGGGTCCCAACCCCATGGAGCTGGCCAACGTTCTCAGCCGCGCCGCCTTCGACAATCGCTGCGCGGTGATCACTTCGCGCCTGACCCGCCATGGCGAGACCAGTGCCCTGGTCCTGCAGGTCGGTGGCAGCTGGGATGCCCTGGCGCGCCTGGAGGCGGTACTGCCAGGTCTGGGCAAGAAGCACGGCCTGACCCTCGATGTGGTGCGTAGCGCCGATCAGGAAGTGCGCCCCCAGGCCCTGCCCTACGTGGCCTATGTCAGCGCCGCCTATCGCCCGGATATCGTCAGCGAGCTGTGCCAGTTCTTCCTCGACCACCGCGTCGAGCTCGAGAGCATGACCTGCGACACCTACCTGGCCCCGCAGACCGGCAGCAGCATGCTCAACGCCCAGTTCACCGTGATCCTGCCGGCCGGCACCCAGATCAGCTGGTTGCGTGACCAGTTCCTGGACTTCGCCGATGCCCTGAACCTGGATGCGCTGATCGAACCCTGGCGCCCACAGAACCCCATGTAAGGAAGCCCCCCATGGCCGTAGCACTCGACCAATCCGTCGCCGACTTCCAGGTCCAGGCCACCAGTGGCCAGTCCGTAAGCCTCGCCAGCCTCAAGGGCCAGCAAGTGGTGCTGTACTTCTACCCCAAGGACAGCACCCCAGGCTGCACCACCGAAGGCCAGGGTTTCCGCGACCAGCACGAGGCCTTCCGCGCCGCCAACACGGTTGTGTTCGGCGTCTCTCGCGACGGGATCAAATCCCACGAGAACTTCAAGGCCAAGCAAGGCTTTCCATTCGAGCTGATCAGCGACAAGGACGAGGCGCTCTGCCAGCTGTTCGACGTGATCAAGCTCAAGAAGCTGTACGGCAAGGAATACATGGGCGTGGACCGCAGCACCTTCCTGATCGACAAGGACGGTGTGCTGCGTCAGGAGTGGCGCGGCGTGAAGGTGCCCGGGCATGTGGATGCCGTCCTGGCAGCTGCCCAGGCGCTGAACAAAGCCTGATATCGACACTGGCTTCTTCGCGGGCTTACCCGCGAAGAAGCCAGCGCTTAAAGCATTGGCGCCACTGAAGGCTCTTGCCTTGGCCACGCATCGAGCACGGCCTTGAACAGGGTCGCCAGCGGGATCGCGAAGAAGATCCCCCAGAAGCCCCACAACCCGCCAAACAGCAGCACCGCGCAAATGATCGCCACCGGGTGCAGGCTGACCGCCTCGGAGAACAGCAGCGGCACCAGCACGTTGCCGTCGAGCGCCTGGATGATCGCGTACACCGCCATCAGGTAGATGAACTGGTCGCCCCAGCCCCACTGGAACAACGCAATCAAGGTCACCGGCACGGTCACCACCACCGCCCCTACATAAGGCACCACCACCGACAGCCCCACCAGCAAGGCCAGCAACGCCGCATAGTTGAGTCCCAGGCTGATGAAGGCGATGTAGGTGGCGATGCCGCAGATCAGAATCTCGATACCCTTGCCGCGGATGTAGTTGGCGATCTGTCGATTCATCTCATCGCCCACACGATTGAGCAGGGAGCGCTGGCGTGGCAGGTAGCCACCGACCCAACGGGCGATCAGCTCGCGATCCTTGAGGAAGAAGAACACCAGGATCGGCACCAACACCAGGTAGATCATGGCGTTGACCAGCAGCGGCAGGCTCGACAAGGAGAACGTCAGCGCCCACTGGCCGAACTTGCCGATCTCACCACGCACCGACTCGATGGCGCGCAGTACCTGCTCGTCGGAGACCAGGTGCGGATAACGTTCCGGCAGCAACAGCAGCAGCGACTGCCATTTGCCCAGCATGCCCGGCAGCTCGTTGAACAACGTGATCAACTGGTGCCAAAGCAGTGGCACCAGCACCAGCAGGAACACCGCCAGCGCCCCCATGAACAGCGCGAACACCAGCCACACCGCCAGCCGTGAGGGAACGCGCAGGCGCTCCAGGGCATTGACCAGGCCCTGCATGAGAAAGGCCAGGACCATGCCCGCCAGCACCGGCGCGAGCATGCCACCCAAGGTCAGCACCGCGGTGAAAGCCAGGAACAGCAAGACCGCCAGCACCACCGCCTCCTCGTCGGAAAAGTAGCGCTGCATCCAGTCGCGAAGCACTTTGAACATTGACGATCCTTGGAATAAGACTCAGGCCTTGCGCAACCAGTAGGTGTAGACGCCGGCCTCGGCGGTTTCACGAAGCAGCGTATGACCGGCGAGCTGGGCAAAAGTGCGGAAGTCGCGTTGGGAACCGGCATCGGTGGCGATCACCTTGAGTACCGCGCCGCTGGCCAGCCGATTGAGTTCCATCTTTGCCTTGAGCAAGGGCAAGGGGCAATTGAGCCCACTGGCATCGAGTTCGGCATCGCAGGTGGGGGTGTCGATCATCCGGGCATCTCCTGGCAGGGCATCAGCATTGCAGACAAGTTCGCTAGGATAACGCCACTGGTCGCCAACGTGTGAGCCAGCTACAGTAAGGCTCTTTGATCGATGCGAGCTTCATGCATGAATCTACTGCGCCCCACCCTGTTGACGCTGGCCTGCCTGATGGCCCTTCCCGGTCATGCCGACGACCTGCCGTCACTGGGCGACGCCAGTTCCGCGATCGTCTCGCCGCAGCAGGAGCACCAACTGGGCCGTGCCTGGCTGAGCCTGCTGCGCGGCCAGGTCAACCAGTTGAACGATCCGCAACTCAAGGACTACGTCGAGACCAGCGTCTACAAGCTGGCCGAAACCAGTCAGTTGCAGGACCGGCGCCTGGAATTCATCCTCATCGACAGCCGTGAGCTCAACGCCTTTGCCGCCCCTGGCGGGATCGTCGGGGTCAACGGCGGCCTGTTCCTCAACGCCCAGACCGAAGGCGAGTACGCCTCGGTCCTGGCCCACGAACTGGCGCACTTGTCCCAGCGCCACTTCGCCCGTGGCGTCGAGGCCCAGCAGCGCATGCAACTGCCCATGATGGCCGCGCTGCTGGCCGGTATCGTGCTGGCGGCCGGTGGCGGTGGCGATGCCGGCATCGGCGTGATCGCCGGCACCCAGGCCGCAGCGATCCAGGAACAGCGGCGCTTCTCCCGACAGAACGAGCAGGAAGCCGACCGCATCGGCATTCTCAACCTGGAAAAAGCCGGTTACGACCCACGCAACATGCCCAGCATGTTCGAGCGCCTGGCCCGCCAGTATCGCTATGACGCCAAGCCCCCGGAATTCCTGCTCACCCACCCGGTCACCGAATCGCGTATCGCCGACACCCGCAACCGCGCCGAACAAGCGCCCAAAGGCGGGGTCGAGGACAGCGCGCGCTATCAGTTGATCCGCGCCCGCGTCGCGCTGATCTACGAAGGCACGCCAGGCCTGGCGGCCAAGCGCTTCCGCGCCCAGCTCGACGAAGACCCGACCCTCGATGCCGCGCGCTATGGCCTGGCCATCGCCCAGATCAAGGGCGGCCAGCTCAACGAAGCGCGGGCCAACCTGCAACCGCTGCTGGCCAAGGCGCCCAATGACATCACCTACAACTTGGCGCAGATCGACCTGGACATCACCAACAACCGCCTGGCCGACGCCCAACAGCGGGCCGAGCGCCTGCGCGCGCTGTACCCGAGCAGCTACCCGCTGCAACAGATACGGGCCGACCTTCTGATCAAGCAGAATCGCCCCGCCGAGGCGGAAAAGGTATTGGATGATCTGATCAAACGCCGACCGGACGATCCGGACGTGTGGTACGACGTCGCCGAGGTGCGCGGACTGTCTGGCAACACTATTGGCCTGCACCGGGCACGTGCCGAGTACTTCACCTTGGTCGGCGACTTCGACCAGGCCATCCAGCAACTGGATTACGCCAAGCGCCGCGCAGGCAGCAACTTCCCGCTGGCCTCGCAAATCGATCAGCGCCAGCGCGAGATCATGGAGCAGCAGCGGATGGTCAAGGAGATGATGGGGCGCTAGAGGCAGAGCCTAAGGCCTGAGGGGCGTTTGCGCCCCTCAGCCACGCAGGTCAGGCGTTACCGGAAAGCTTCAAGCGTGCTGCCTGGGTGAAATCGAGCATGCGATTGAGCGGCTTCATCGCCTTGGGCACCAGCGCAGGATCCACGAAGATCTCGTTGCTGCCCTTGCGCAGGCAATCGAGGGTGCGCTCGAGGGTGTTCATGGCCATCCACGGGCAGTGGGCACAGCTACGGCAGGCCGCACCGTTACCTGCGGTCGGCGCTTCGACGAACTCTTTGTCCGGGCACAGCTGCTGCATCTTGTAGAAGATGCCGCGGTCGGTGGCGACGATGAACGTCTTGTTCGGCAGCGTCTGGGCTGCCTTGATCAATTGACTGGTGGAGCCCACCGCGTCGGCCAGTTCGATGACCGCCTCCGGCGACTCCGGATGGACCAGGATCGCCGCATCCGGATACAACGCCTTCATGTCGGCCAACTGACGCGACTTGAATTCTTCGTGGACGATGCAGGCGCCATCCCACAGCAGCATGTCTGCGCCCGTCTGCTTCTGGATGTAGCGTCCCAAGTGCTGGTCCGGGCCCCAGATGATGGTCTCGCCGTTGTCCATCAGGCTCTCGACGATTTCCAGCGCGCAGCTGGAGGTCACGACCCAGTCTGCCCGCGCCTTCACCGCCGCCGAGGTATTGGCATAGACCACCACGGTGCGCTCAGGGTGCTGGTCGCAGAAGGCCGAGAACTCCTCGACCGGGCAACCCAGGTCAAGGGAGCAGGTCGCTTCCAGCGTCGGCATCAGCACACGTTTTTCGGGGGTGAGGATCTTGGCGGTCTCGCCCATGAAACGCACGCCTGCCACCACCACGGTACTGGCGGGATGGTTCTTGCCGAAGCGAGCCATTTCCAGGGAATCGGACACACAGCCACCCGTCTCCTCGGCCAGCGCCTGGATCACCGGGTCGCAATAGTAATGGGCCACCAGCACGGCGTTCTGGGCCTTGAGCTCGGCAGCGATGGCCGCACGGTAATCGGCCTCCTGCTCGGGCGTCAGCGGGTTGGGCTGCTTGGCATCAAGATGGGCTTGAACCAACAGGCGTTCGGAAATCTGGGTCATGATCGCTGAACCTGCGGGCGCATGTGCGCGTCAGTCGAGTGTATCACCCGGCCCTGGCAGATCGGCTAAAGGGTGCCGGATGGCCGGGCGGCCACCGCGGCCCATCTGCGGGCACGGACTATTATCGGAGGCCGAAGGCTACAGACAATCGCGGCAATTCAAAAGCCTTTTTTACGCCCCAGGCCAAGGCCGACGGGGCGTCGGCAATGGCCTGGGAGAAAGCGCCTCACCCTTGCGAAGACAGCGCCGCCAGATGGGCGCCCACCAACGCACCGAACTCCTCGAGCGTCATCTTCCTGCCGTTGAAATCGACGATGCCATCGGCATAACTCAAGCTGGAGACCACATCGTCGCCCTGCACGGTGCCCATGCCGCTCTGCAACGCCATCATGCCGACCATTTCGCCCGCCTGACGCGACTGCATCGCGATGGCCTGGGCATCGGTCTGACCTTCAAGCAACGCCTGCAGGGTCGCCAGGTCCCCAAGCATCGGCTTGGAGACGGACAGCTTGCTTTGCAGGCGGCTGACCATCTGCTCGCCCACTTGGGTCGGTGTCAGATCGAACGAGGGCGGATTGGCCAAGTCCACCGCCAGGCTGAAACGACTCTCGCCATTGGCCGTCTTGAATGACAACTCCTCCAGCGCAAGCTGGGGCTTGGCTGCAAGCATCTTCTGCAAGTCCGCCTGAACCTTCACCCGCTCTTCAGGCGTCATCTCGAACGATGGCAGCGCTTCACCTTGGGCTGCGGCCTGCTGCGCTTGTGGCATGTGGGTCTGGTACCAGGCGATCAACCCTTGCATCGCCGGGATGTCGATGGACTTCATGCTCCAGACCATCCGCCCGCTGCCCACCGCGCGACCGGCGTAGGTGATATCGGCGACTTTGTATTCCAGGCGGCCGGACAGCTTGTCTTCGCCTTCGGCGTCATAACGGTTGTTCTGCTCCAGCCCCTTGAACAGCAGCACATCCTGCTTGTCACCCAGGGTCACCTGGGTTTCAGCCAAGGTCATGTCGAGATTGCCGACATAGATCATGTCATGGCCTGTGCCCTTCAGGTCGCCGGCGACCTTGAAGCCGTTGAGCAGCACGTTGACCGGAGGCTGCTCGCCATCCACCAGGTTCAACGCCAGACGCTCGGCCTTGCCGTCGACCCTCACCGACTTGCCCTCACGGTCACCGCGCAGCAACACACGCATGCCGGAAAATTCCAGGCTGCTGCCGTCATCTTCGCTGAACTTGACCGGCGCCAGGCGGATGTCGCTGGAGACGCTGCCGTCGTAGCCCAAGCTGACCTGGCCGGAAATCGGGGATTGCTCGCCTGCAGCGGCGTACCAGGACGCCGTGGCGTCGTCTTTGTCCAGTTGGCTATTGCTGGTGGCCAAGACCGGCGCCAGGTTCAGTGCCTTGACCCGCGACCAGGGGAACGGCCCGTGCTCGATCCGGTCGGTCACACCCAGATCGAAGCTCAGCGGCTCGCCCTCACCGAGCCAGAGGTCCTTGGCCTTGATCCGGTAGTGCGCGGTACTGGTGAAGAAGTGCTGATCCAGCGAGACCAACTCGAGGGTCATGCTGCCCCCGGTACCGGCGATAGCTTTCTTCAGCTGCTCGTTGCCATTGGCAACGGAACGCTCCAACTCTGCGGGCAATTGCTTGCCGGTATACCAGGCGCCGCCAGTGGTGACGACGGCGATGGCGACGGCCAGACCGCAGAGAATGCCTACTGATTTCTTCATGAATAAGACCGATTGCTGTCCATAGGAGGCTGATACGCGGCACGCAGCGCCACGCGGGACGCCAAGATTATCACCGCCTGCGAAAGGACGCCCGAGCGGGCGATCTTTGCACCGCTGCAATGTAAACTTTTACGAACACAATAATCGACATAACGACGACAACATTCCAAAAAACGACCACTCGTCCGAATAAACCGTCGATAAACCTTCATCAAAGTTACATCTTGTCACGTTTCACTTGACACCATCCCGCCCTTCGTTTTTTATTTTTCCCACCCGCCCAGCGCCTCACAAACGAAGAAGAACAGCGCCGCCATCATGACCTCAGTCCGCCCTTGCCCCCACGCGCCGCCTTCGACGTTTTAAGCCCTGCCAGCCAGACACAGGCGCCCCTCGCGCCCATATCCGCTCCGACAAAAAAGGTGAACAACATGGAGCCCACCCGCTCACCCCTGCCGTGCCTGTCGCACACCGTGCCCGCGTCTCAGCCCCAGGAGCGCCGCCCGCATGCAGCCTGACCACAGCACTCACGGCACCGCCCAACTGAGAAAGTCCCTGCGCCTCTGGCATGTGGTTGTCATCGGCCTGGCCTACCTGACGCCGATGACTGTGTTCGATACCTTCGGCATCGTCTCCGGGATCACTGCTGGTCATGTACCCAGCGCCTACATCCTGGCGCTGGCCGGCATCCTGTTCACCGCGTTGAGCTATGGCACGCTGGTGCGTCGATTCCCACAATCGGGCTCGGCCTACACCTACACCCAGCGCGCCATCAACAAGCACGTGGGCTTTCTGGTGGGTTGGGCGTCGCTGTTGGACTATCTGCTGCTGCCGATGATCAACGCCCTGCTGGCCAAGCTGTACCTCTCGGCGATGTTCCCGGAAGTTCCGGAGTGGATATGGGTCGTGGGCTTCGTCGCCCTGATCAGCCTGATCAACATGCGCAGCATCAACCTGGTGGCGAGCTTCAACACCCTGTTCGTCGGCGTGCAGATCGTGATCATGACGGTGTTCGCCTACCTCTGCGTGCGCGGCCTGAGCCAAGGTGAAGGGATGGGTACCGCCTGGACCCTGCGTCCGTTCGCCGACGATCAGACTCACCTCAACGCCCTGGTCGCGGGCGCGACCATCCTGTGCTTCTCGTTCCTGGGCTTCGACGCGGTCTCCACCCTGTCGGAGGAGACCCGTCACCCCGAGAAGGTCATCCCTCGTGCGATCTTCCTGGTGGCGCTGATCGGCGGCCTGATGTTCATCCTGATGTCGTTCTTCATCCAGGCATTCTTCCCGACCATGGAACGCTTCCACGACCAGGAAGCGGCCCTGCCGGAAATCGCCCTGTACGTCGGCGGCATGCTGTTCCAGTCGATCTTCATCGTCTGCACCGTGATCAACACCATCGCCTCGGGCCTGGCATCGCAGACCAGCGTCTCGCGCCTGCTGTACGTGATGGGCCGCGACAAGGTCATTCCCCAAGGCCTGTTCGCCCGCCTGCACCCACGCTACAAGACCCCGGTGCTGAATATCGCCGTGGTCGGCCTGATTTCCCTGTCGGCGATCTTCTTCGATCTGGTGACGGCCACCTCGATCATCAACTTCGGTGCGTTGGTGGCCTTCAGCTTCGTCAACCTCTCGGTGATCAGCCACTGCTACCTGCGCGAAGGGCTGAACAAGGGGCTGGCGAACAAGGTGAAATACCTGGTACTGCCGACCATTGGCTTCTGCATCATCGCCATGCTCTGGCTGAACCTGAACGTGGACTCGCTGCTGTTCGGCGGCGTCTGGGCTGCATGCGGCCTGCTATACCTTGCGTGGTTGACCAAGGCGTTCAGGGTCGCGCCGCCGACCTACATTGCCGAATGAGACTGCCTGTCGACGACGCCCGCGCTTGATCGCGGGCGTTGTCCTTGATGAGAAGGAAAGCTCCCATGTTCCTGCGCCGCCTCTCCATCCAGTGGAAGATCACCCTCCTTGCCGGCCTGTGCCTGTTGACCATCGTCGTGTTGCTAGTGGCCACCTCGCTATTCCAGGCCAAGCGCAGCGCGGTGCAAGTCTTCCAGGCCAACACCGAACTGCTCGACCAGAGCGCGCGCCTGCGCCTGCAAGCCCACGCCGAAAGCCAGGCTTTGCGCGTGCAGCGCTATTTCATGGACGCCTATCAGTACGGCAACGGCTTCGCCCGCCTGGTGCAGGCGCTTAGAGCGCGCGGCGGTGACGACCTGCGCGCCGACCTGGTCAAACAGGCCCGTCAGGCGCTGGCCGGCAACCCGGACCTGATCGGCCTGTACCTGGTGTTCCAGCCCAACGCCCTGGACCAGCAGGACGCCCGCTTCGTCGGCCAGGACGCCAGCGGTAGCAACGACATCGGTCGCTACTCTTTCTATTGGTCACAGCCGAGCCCCGGCACCCTCGAATCCGAGGTCATGCCCGAGTCCATGCTGGCCGACACCAGCACCGCCGCCAACGGCTCCCCCTACAACCGCTGGCTGACCTGCCCTCTGGAGACCGCCAAAGCCTGCGTGCTCGACCCTTACTTCGACGAGGTCAGCGGTCGCCAGGTCCTGATGACCAGCATTGCCCTGCCCTTGCTGGAAAACGGCAAGGTGATCGGTGTCGTCGGCCTGGACATCGGCCTGGACAACCTGCAGCAACTGAGCCTGGCCGGACGCCAGGAACTGTTCGACGGCCAAGGCCAGGTCAGCATCGTCAGCCCTGCCGGGCTGCTGGCCGGGCACAGCCAGGACAGCGCCCAACTGAGCAAGACACTGGAACAAGCCTTTGGCGATCAAGCCGGCGAACTGGCCGGGCCGATACGCGCTGGCAAGGCCGTGGAGCGTCTGGAGCATGGGATGATGCGCATCTCGCGTCCCTTTGCGCCGATTCCGCAGGCTGAGTCCTGGCAGGTGCTGCTGGAGTTGCCGGAGGCGGTTCTGCAGGCGCCAGCGGTTGCCCTCAACCAGCGCCTGGACGCACACAACCAGACCGCCAACCTCACCAGCCTGCTGGTTGGCCTGGTCGCCGCCGTGCTGGGCCTGCTGCTGGTATGGCTGACAGCCCGCGGCGTGACCCGGCCGATCCTTGCCGTGGCCGAGCGCCTGCGTGACATCGCCAGCGGCGAAGGCGACCTGACCCGACGTCTGGACTACACCCGCGAAGATGAGCTGGGCCAACTGAGCGGCTGGTTCAACCGCTTCCTCGACAAGCTCCAGCCGGTGATCGCCCAAGTCAAAGGCTCGCTGCAGGACGCCCGCGGCACCGCCGACCAGTCCGCCGCCATCGCCAGCCAGACCAGCGGTGGCATGCAGCAGCAGCAACGGGAAATCGAACAGGTGGCCACCGCCGCCAACGAAATGAGCGCCACCGCCCAGGACGTCGCCCGCAATGCCTCCCAGGCGGCCCAGGCCGCTCGCGGCGCCGACCAGGCCACCCACGAAGGGCTGGAGCTGGTGGCCGTCACCCGCCAGGCTATCGACCAGTTGGTGAGCGACATGGACACCTCCATGAGCCAGGCCAGGGCGCTGGCCGGGCGTAGCGAACAAATCGGCTCGGTGCTCGAGGTGATTCGCTCGATTGCTGAACAGACCAACCTGCTGGCGCTCAACGCCGCCATCGAGGCCGCGCGCGCGGGCGAAGCCGGGCGCGGCTTCGCGGTGGTCGCCGACGAAGTGCGCAGCCTCGCCCAGCGCACCCAGGTCTCGGTGCAGGAGATCCGCCAAGTGATCGAGGGGCTGCAACAAGGCACCCACGATGTGGTGGGCGCGATGCATGAGGGCCAGCGCCAGGCCCAGGACAGCGCCACGCGCATGGAGCAGGCCTTGCCCGCCTTGCAGCGGATCGGCGAGGCGGTGGCGGTGATCAGCGACATGAACCTGCAGATCGCCTCGGCCGCCGAAGAACAGAGCGCCGTGGCCGAAGAGGTCAACCGCAACGTGGCCGGCATCCGCGACGTGACCGAGTCGCTATCCGGTCAGGCCGACGAATCGGCGCGCATCAGCCAGGCACTGAACCGCTTGGCCAATCAGCAACAGGCCTTGATGGAACAGTTCAAGGTCTGAGGCCCCACTACCGGGGACGACACTAAAGGATGGCTGCCCTTGGGCAGCCTTGATGGAGCCCCACGATGGGAAAACCGTTTTTCGACCTGACCAGCGAACAAGGCGTGCTGCGCCTGTCCATCGCGGTCACCCTGTTCATCGCCGTGATCGGGATCGCCTTCGGCCTGGCGTCAGGCTCGTTCTCGATCGTCTTCGATGGCGTCTACTCGCTGGTCGACGCCAGCATGAGCGGACTGTCCCTGGTGGTGGTCAAGCTGATCACCTCCCACGCCCGCGCAGAGCGCATGTCACGCAAGCTGCGCGAACGCTTCACCATGGGGTTCTGGCACCTCGAACCCATGGTTTTGGCGCTCAACGGCATCCTGCTGACCGGCGTTGCGCTCTACGCCCTGATCAACGCCGCCAGCAGCCTGCTCGAGGGCGGGCGGGACCTGGAGTTCGGCGTGGCGCTGGTGTACGCCGTGGTCACCGTCAGCGCCTGCCTGGCCATCGCCATCGCCGAGGCCCGTGCCAATCGCAAGATCGGTTCGGACTTCGTGCGCATGGACGTCAAAGGCTGGGTGATGTCAGCCAGCATCACGGCAGCGCTGCTGGTCGCCTTCTGCGTCGGCTATTTGGTGCAAGGCACCCAGTGGGCCTGGATCTCGCCGTACATCGACCCGGCGGTGCTGGCGCTGGTCTGTCTGGTCATCATTCCGTTGCCGATGTCAGTGGTACGCCAGGCACTCTCGGAGATGTTCCTGGTGACCCCGAGCGACCTGAAGCAGCATGTGGATGATGTCGCCCAGACCTTCGTCGCCCAACACGGCCTGCAATCGTATCGGGCCTACGTCGCCAAGGTCGGGCGCTCGCGGGAAATCGAACTCTACTTCATCGTCCCGGCCACCATGGCCGCCAGAACCATCGCCGAGTGGGACGCCTTGCGCGACGAGATCGGCAACGCCATCGGCGGCGAAGGCCCGGACCGCTGGCTCACGGTGGTGTTCACAGGGGATCCGGAGTGGGCTGAATAGCATCAGCCCCTCGTCGCCGCGACAGGCAGGCCCCTCAGAGAGACGGAAACGCCTTGACGAGGCCTTCCTGCAGGCTTTCAAGGCCCGGGCGGGAATAGCCCTCAGTGCTGCGCTCGATGGACCAGGCCTTGTCCAGGTGAATCTGCTCCGGGGTAACCGGCACGGGGTCGACGATCCCGAAACTGGAGTAGTAGTCCTGAAACTTGAACTCCCACTGCGGGTACCGCTTCATGCACAGCCATTGGTTCGGGACGCCATAGGAGTCCGCGACGATCAGGCCATGCAGGCTCGTCGACAAGACGAACTCGCACGAAGCGATCTCCTCGAGCACCTGCGTGACGGGAGAGAACACATCGATCACCCGCGAACCCGGGATCAGCGACAGCAGGTTGGCGATTTCAGGCGAATTGCGGTGATTGATGTGCGGGATGATCCCAACCCGGATGGTCTTCAAGGCCGGCTTCCTGACCAATGAAGAGGCCAACAGGCCCGGATCGCCCAGTACCGGCTGCCCCTTCAGGCTCTTGATCTGCTCCAGGCACTTGCGGCCACGGACCGCGTGATAGTGATGGTGGCCGGAAAACACATCGCCCGGGGTGCTGGACCCGGTGCCCCAGACGTGCAGTTTGCGGCGAAACCCCCAGGTCTTGGCCTTTTTTTCCCGGGCCAGAATACTGCCGATGGCGATCATTTCGGCGTCTTTGACCGGGCTGTGCACCACCTTGCGTCCCGAGACCAACTCCACGGTCAAGGCGGAAAGATAATCACCAAAGTTCTGTTTGCCGGCATCGTCGCGCCCACTGCCGCGACTCCAGAAAAGCTTGATCGGTTTCATGCCCGAGTAAATCCTCTCGCTCGCGGTACTTCGCTCGAGCCAACAGGACAGCGAAAACAGCGTGTTTAATTGGCGGGGAATATATAGGAATTTACTTATTGACGGGAGCGACTTCGACCCGTTAATACCCGGCGAAAAAATACGCCTATTCAATACCCTTTGTTCCTCCATGGATATTCGTTGACGTTATTTTCACGCCCGTTCCGCTAGCGTCGCAGCCTTTCCGGCAGCCGGCCCCTTGGCTGCCATCGAGGTTCAACGAGGCACACGTGGCAAGCACTACATCCCCAACGATTCGCAAAGGCATGGACTGGGCCGGGCTGGGCTGGCTCCTGCTGTTCTTCTGGTACTTCTCAGGCGTCACCCAGGCGCTGCTCATGTTCAGCGGCACGACCGGTTTTTCCGGTTTCCGTGATGCGTTGTTCCTCAGCACCTTGTGGCTTGCCCCAGTCCTGCTGCTACCCCGCCACACCCGCCTCATCAGCGCACTGATCGGCCTGGTGCTGTGGGCTGCTTCGTTGGTGGGCCTGAGCTACTTCGGTATCTACCGCCAAGAGTTTTCCCAGAGCGTCATCTTCGTGATGTTCGAGTCCAATACCGCCGAGGCCGGCGAGTATTTCAGCCAGTACTTCAGCCTCTGGCTGTGCCTGGGCCTGGTGCTGTACACCCTGGTCGCGGTGGCCCTTTACAAGCGTGTCCGACCGGTCACCCTCTCGCTGCGCAGCCGGATCCCCTTGGTCATCCTGCTGCTGGCGGCCAACCTGGTCTTCCCCTTCTACAAGCAGCTGGTGACCCAGCAACGCACATTCACCGAGGCCGTGGAAAAGGTTCAACAACGCATGGAGCCGGCCGTGCCTTGGCAACTGGTGGTCGGCTACCAGCAATACCGCCAGCAACTGGACAACATGCAGAAGCTGCTGGAGCAGAACGCAGCCTTGCCGCCGCTGCAAGACCTCAAGGACAGCAGCGGCGAAGCCCCGCGCACCCTGGTGCTGGTACTGGGCGAGTCCACCACGCGTGAACACATGCACCTGTACGGCTATGGCCGGGACACCACGCCAGAACTCGACGCCCTGGCAGCCAACGACAAGAATCTGAGCGTGTTCCGCAACGTGGTGTCCCCACGCCCGTACACCATTGAGGTGATGCAGCAGATCCTGACCTTCGGCGACCAGAAGAACCCGGACCGCTTCCTCACCGACCCGTCGCTGATCAACCTGATGAAACAGGCCGGTTACAAGACCTTCTGGATCACCAACCAGCAGACGATGACCAAGCGCAACACCATGCTGACGACTTTCTCCCAGCAGACGGATGTGCCGGTCTACCTGAACAATCAGCGCAACCAGAACGCCAGCCAGTACGACGAAGTGGTACTCGCGCCCTTCGAAAAAGCGTTGCAGGACCCTGCGCAGAAGAAGTTCATCATCGTCCACCTGCTCGGCACGCACATGGACTACCGCTATCGCTATCCGGATGCCTACGAGCACTTCAAGGACAGCCACGGTGTGCCTGATGCCCTGACGCCGGACCAGGTGCAGACCTACAACTTCTATGACAATGCGGTGCGCTATAACGACTATGTGGTCTCGAGCCTGATCAAACAGTATTCGGCCACCACGCCCAATGGCTTCTTGCTGTACCTCTCCGACCACGGCGAGGACGTCTACAGCTCCGGTGATCATGATCGTCTGGGGCGCAACGAAGGCGCACCGACCCGGCCGATGTACACCATCCCGTTCCTGCTCTGGACCTCGCCAAGCTGGCAGGCCGCACACCCACGCGACTTGCAGGCCATGACCGACCGGGCCTACAGCAGCTCCCATCTGATCCACACGCTGTCCGACCTGGCAGGTCTGAGCTACGACCGTTACGAGCCCGCCAAGAGCCTGGTAAGCCCACAATTTGTCGTGGCACCCCGCTGGATCGGCGACCCCTACAGCAAGAATGGGCTGCGTGAGTTCGATGCCCTGCCTGCGGACAAGGCCGACAAGGCGCAGCAGACCGTGACCAGCGCCAAGGTGCAGCCGGACAAGACCTGACCCCTTCTCCCCTCCTCAAAAATAAAGCCGATGCCTGGATCGTCCAGGCATCGGCTTTTTGCGTTTTGGGCTGCCTGCAGCGCCCCATGTTTATGAGTTTTTTTCCGTCTATTTGCAAGGCGTGACTGACAAGTCATACAAAGTGACGATGAAAACAATCTTTTTGACGCCTATAAATCCCCGAGATAGAGCAGTAAAAGGTAATTACCCAACTGGAGCAGGCAAACGTTGACCTACATTATGACAGGTCAAAAAACAAACAATCATTCCAAATAAGAATGATGTCTTGCCTAAAGGTCGTTTGTTCGAACCTCATATGCAGACCGATACTGATCTCGATCAATAAAAACCCGCGATTGCACAGGAGACGCCGAACGGTTGACGACCGGCTCAACGCGCATTGGGCCTTGCTGCCTGGCCATCCCCGAATCACAGGCGACGCCAGGAAAAAACAACAACAAATCCAAAATGAACGCAGGTCAAAAGGTTGCCCATGACCCATTCCAATAAAAACGCGAGTTCGGCTACCACCAGCAACACCTCCGGCCACCTGAAGAGAACCCTGAACAGCCGCCACCTGAACATGATTGCCATAGGCGGCTCCATCGGTACCGGACTCTTCGTTTCCTCAGGCGCCACCATTGCGCAATCCGGTCCCGGCGGCGCACTGCTCTCCTTCGCGATCATCGGCTTGATGGTCTATTTCCTGATGACCAGCCTGGGCGAGCTGGCTGCCTGCATGCCGGTCAGCGGCTCGTTCTCGACCTATGCCTCGCGTTACGTGGACGAAAGCTTCGGCTTTGCCCTGGGCTGGAACTACTGGTACTCCTGGGCCGTGACCATTGCGGTCGACCTGGTGGCCGTACAGATCATCATGTCCTATTGGTTCCCCGACACGCCCGGGGTGATCTGGAGCGCCCTGTTCCTGAGCCTGCTCTTCGCCCTGAACGTCGCCTCCGTGCGCTTTTTCGGCGAAACGGAATTCTGGTTCGCCCTGATCAAGGTCGTCACCATCGTCGCCTTCATCATCACCGGTGTCCTGATGCTGCTGGGCATCCTCGACGGCGGCCAGGAGGGCGGTGCACACCTGTGGCAGATCGGCGATGGCCCGATCGCCGGCGGCCTGCCTGCACTCATCGGCGTGGCCATGATCGTCGGCTTCTCGTTCCAGGGGACCGAGTTCGTCGGCATTGCGGCCGGGGAAACTGAAAACCCGGGGCGCAACATACCCAAGGCCGTCCGCCAGATCTTCTGGCGCATCCTGTTGTTCTATGTCTGCACCATCGTGGTGATCGGCCTGCTGATCCCCTATACCGATCCGCGCCTACTCAAGGACGGGCTGTCCGACATCACCATCAGCCCCTTCACGCTGATTTTCGAGAAAGCCGACATGCTGGCCGCAGCCGCCCTCATGAACGCCGTCATCCTCACGTCCGTACTGTCGGCCGGCAACTCGGGGATGTACGCCTCGTCGCGCATGCTCTATAGCCTGGCTGTCGAGCGCAAGGCACCGGCCCTGTTCGCCAAACTCACCCGCTCGGGCACACCGGTCTGGGCACTGCTCGCCACCACCGTGGTCGCAGGGCTGTGCCTGCTGAGCTTCCTGTTCAGCCCCGGCAAGCTCTACCTGTGGCTGTTGAATACCTCCGGGATGCTGGGGTTCATCGCCTGGCTGGGCATCGCCATCAGCCACTATCGCTTCCGCCGCGGGTACAAGCTGCAAGGCAACAGTCTCGACAAGCTGCCGTACGTTTCGAAGTTCTTCCCGTTCGGGCCTTTCTTTGCCTTCGCCCTGTGCATGATCGTCATGCTGGGCCAGAACTACCAGGCCTTCATCGGCGACAGCATTGACTGGATAGGCGCGGCAGCCACCTACATCGGCTTGGTGCTGTTCGTGGTGATGTGGTACGGCCACAAGCTGATCACCCGATCGCGCATCGTCCGCTACCGAGAAATGGACTTCAGCGTGATCGAGACCAGACGCATGCAAGACGAACGAAAGGCCCAGAGCAACCTGGATGGCGTTGCGCTCGGCCAACAAGCCTCAGCCTGAACCGCCAAGGCGCCGAGCACCTGCCCGGCGTCGTCCCGCCCTGAGCGAATGCCCACTACCGTGTAGGACCACCGATGAGCACCGATTTCAGCAAATCCTTCTACGAAGCTTCCGTCAAACGGGCTTCGTACCCCGTCCATTCGGGCCGCACCGATACCCGGGTGTGCATTCTTGGCGGCGGCCTTGCCGGCCTTTCGACCGCCTTGGGGCTTGCCGAACGCGGCGTCACTGACGTGGTGGTGCTGGAGTCGCAGCAAGTAGGGCATGGCGCCTCAGGGCGTAACGGGGGCTTTGTATTCGGTGGCTACAGCCTGGGCAACGCGGACCTGCTGTCGACCTTGGGCGCCACCGAAGCACGCCGGTTGTATCAGCTGACCGTCAACGCGGTCGACCTGATCCGCACCCGCGCCCGCCAATACGCCATCGACTGCGACCTCGTCGACAAAGGCGTGATCCTCGCCAACTGGTTCAACGACCCGGCCCGCTTGGAAAAACCGCGCCAATTGATGAAGCAGGCCTATGGAGTGGAGTGGGAATGCATTTCTGCCGGCAAGCTCAAGGAAATGCTCAACACCGACCGCTATTACGGCGGGCTGCTGGAGCGCAACGCGTTCCACTTCCACCCTCTGAAGTATGTGTGCGGTGTGGCACGCACCATCACCGACCTCGGCGCGCGCCTGTTCGAACACTCCCCCGTGCTCGACATTGAAAAGCGCTCAGGCAAATACGTTGTGCGGACCCAAGGCGGCGAAGTGCACGCCGAAGAAGTGGTGTTCTCAGGCGGTGGCTACGCACGAGGCGTCTATCGCCCCATCGAACGCGCGGTACTGCCGATTGCCACCTACGTCGTCGCCACCAAGCCCCTGGGCGGACGACTGAAGGACGCCATTGCCTGCGAATCGGCTGTCTATGACACCCGCTTCGCATTCGATTACTACCGCCCCCTGCAGGACACCCGCATCCTGTGGGGTGGGCGCATCTCTATTCTCGATCGCGGACCCGAGGCCATCGCCAAGCTGCTCAAGGCAGATTTGGTCACGGTCTACCCTCAGCTCGAGGATGTAGAGATCGAGTATTCCTGGGGGGGCCTGATGAGCTATGGGCGCCACCAGATGGCCCAGATCGGCCAGGATGACAACGGCATCTGGCACGCGGTCGGCTTCGGCGGTCACGGCATGGCACCGACCACGGTCGCCGGCGAAGTACTCGCCGACGCCATTGCACGCAGGCTGCCCGTACCAGAAGGTTTCGGACAATTCGGCCTGACCCGCACTTTCGGGCTTGCCGGCCTGATGGCCGCCCAGGCGACCTATACCACCTACCAGGCCATCGACGCCTTCGATGCCCGGCGCCTGAACAAATGAAACCGAGCGCGTTTCGCGAGCCGACTAACGCGTTCTTCTGAGCAACGTTGCCTTGAGCTTGCGCAGATTGTTCATCACCGGACGCAGGAGCCGGCTTCTGTCCAGGACCGACAGCTCATGCAGGTCAGTGCGCGAGGGACGTTGATAGCCGAGGTTCCAGGTGAAATAGAACGCCCGCAGGTCCTTATGCGTGTGGATCAGCGTATTGAGGGCGGCGTCGTAGTGCATCGGCCCACCGTCAGGGTGCCCCGGGGGCCGTTCCAGGATCTGGAATAAAAAGTCTCTCAGCCGCTCGATGCACTTGCCGTTCACTGCATAGAAGTGGGAGAGATGGATGGGGCGATCGACTGCCTGCCAACCCGGCACATTGGCGTCGCCCTCGAAGGGATGCCCGAAATAGACGATGTCCCACTCCATCCCCTGCAGAGACTCGATTGCCTGCTTGCCGTACTGGGCAATGCGCCTGGAGAACTGGATATCGTCCTCCAGGATCAGGATGTTGTTCAGCTTTGAGTGGATGGCATCTTCCAGTATCCCCAAGTGACTCAGGAAGCACCCTCTCGCCCCGGCACTGGGAAAACCCGCACTCTCACCGGGTGTAACTGCGTCGAAAAAGCCTATTTTTTCAAAATCGATGTTGAAACCGTGACGGGAAAACTCTTGCACGGTTTCCATACGGCGATCATTTCGGGAAGGAATATTGATGATTCGTGCGCGATCAAAGTAGTCGATCACATTCATCCAGCAGGCCCTCGGCGCAGGGGGTCAGAGCGATTGGAGGTGAGTATAGGAGACTTCGATCGAACCACCACCGGGCGCCGGGGCATACCTGAAACCGAGAATTGTCAGGCTTTTTGGGCTGCCTCTGGTGGCAGCAGAAATGAAAAAGCCCGCCTTGATAGGCGGGCTTTTTCATGAAGATGGTGGGTCGTGTAGGATTCGAACCTACGACCAATTGGTTAAAAGACAATTGGCTCCGACGGTCAGAATCCGACTAGAGAAGGAATCTCAGTACAAGCTCTGCCTACCTACGCAGCCTCTAATGACCTTCACATTAGAGGCCTGGAAATGACCCAACCAACCAAAGCAAAACGCGTCGGGAAGATCTCCACCAAAGGTGGTACTGGCAAGACCACCGGCTCGACTAACCTCGGAGCCTTCACCGCTGACGCAGGCCTGCGCACCCTCCTAATCGATCTGGACCCCGTCCAGCCATCCGCCTCCTCGTACTTCCCTCTGGAGCACACTGCCGAGGGCGGTATCTTCGAGCTGCTCGCGTTCAACAACACTAATCGCGACCAGATCATCTCCCGAACCACCATCCCCAACCTCGACGTCATCGTTTCGAACGATGCGAACAACCAACTCAACAACCTCATACTGCAGGCGCCCGATGGCAGACTGCGCTTGGCGAACCTGATCACAGCGTTTGAAGATGATTACGACTTGATCATCTTCGACACCCAGTCATCTCGCCTACGACGACGGTTCGTCGGTTGAGGAACGCCTGCGACTCGTGCAGGAGAAAGTGGCCGAAGCTGTTGCCATGACCACCCTGACTGCTGACGAGCGCGAGACACTGCGCCTCTGGCAAGAGGCCCTGGTGCCTGCAGCGAATAGGCAGGAGGGCCAAGCATGAGCATGGACAAACAGAAGGTCCTCGAAAAAGTCACCAAGCTGCTGGCCTTGGCCAACAACCCAGGTGCGAACAGCAACGAGGCCAGCATCGCGCTGCGCCAAGCCCGCACGCTCATGGCGCAGTACAACATCGAGTCGGAGGAGCTTCGAGCGGGCCAGGTCGCTGAGTCCAGCATTCGCACCGGCACCCGTCGCTCTCCAGCTGACTGGCTGCATTCACTTGCCGCCACCTGTGCAGCTGCTTTCGACTGCAGCCACCTCTCCTACTACCACCCATCGATGGGGTACTGCTTCAAGTTCCTGGGCAAAGGTATTGGTCCAGAGCTGGCCTCCTACGCCTACAGCAGCCTCGCCCTACAACTGCAAAAAGCCCGTCGTGAGCATGTTTCACAACAGAAACGCTGCCAACTCAAGACCAAGCGCCGTCGCGGCCAGCTGTTCGCTGAAGGGTGGATTGGTGCAGTGGCACACAAGGTTCGCCAGTTTGCAGGGGAGCTGGATCCTGAAACTCAGGCCGACATCACGGCCTACCTGACTCTGCACCACCCTGACCTCAAGCGCTTCGACATCGAACCTACCGAGGCCAAGGGCCATGATCGTGGGTCCCTGCAGGCAGGTTTTGAACAGGGTCGCCATGCCCTCCTCCACCGTGGGGTTGGACGCAACCCACACCCAGCCATTGCCCATGGAGGTGCAAGATGAGCGTCCTTGGCCACCCAGTATCCCGGTAACAGCCCTGAGATCGTCGCCATCCAGGCCGGGAATGTCCTGAGTGCTGGAGGTGGCCAATGACTCTCGCAGTGAAGTGCGTCGTGAAATTCGACGGTGCACCTATGAAGACATTCTGCTGGAAATCACTCAGCAACAGGACCAGCTTCGCCGCTCCACGCCTGTGATTGAACTGCCGGCCACTGATCCTTCTCATCCCACCACGGCACCAGCGGGCAACGGCGGCTCAACGCTGTCCCCACCGGCAAAAGCCGCGGGGGGTGGCCAGATCACAACCTCGCCACAGGGCAGCCAGCCCCCTGGCGGAGCGCCGTCCCCGCAACCGGCACCAGCTTCGAGCCCCAAGCTGACACCAGAGGAGCAACAGGCCCGCATCGATGAGCTTGATCGACAGCGAACATCATTTGCTGCCGGACGTGCTGGTAATACCTGGCCTCTGGTTCGGCCTGATCCTCAACTCGTTCGGTGTGTTCACCTCCCTGCCTGAGGCACTCTGGGGAGGTGTCATTGGCTATGTGAGCCTCTGTTTGGTGTTTCATCTGGTCAAGCTCTGTACCGGAAAAGAGAGCTTACAAGAACAGTGGTTCGGCCCAGGGCCAGGCCATGGGGGTGTTGGCCGCGAAGGCGCGCAAAACCTTGCTCCTGACCGGGACCTTGATGGGTGGCTACGCCGACGACCTGTTCTACCTCCTGTTCCGCATCCTCACCAGGCGCATGATCGAGGACGGCTATCGACCAAACGCACGTGGTAGCATGGCTCCTGCAGCCATGTCGTTCATGCGCGATCACGGCGTGCTCAAGGACATCTACACCGAGCGCGATGGCGATTCGCACAAGACCGCCAAGGGCAAGAAGCTCTCCGTCCGTACCGTGAAAGCCCCAGGCTTCGGCCCTAAAGGCATTCACCGGTTCGTGCTGCCGTTCACCGTGTTCCTGAAGCTCAAGGATATCGGCGGCAATGTGCTGCCCAGCTATCAGGAGGAGTTCGTCGACGTGCCCATGGCGCCGGAGCAGGACTCGGCCTACCAGCGCCTGGCTGGAACATTGACCACGGCACTCCGGCAAGCCTTGGCGCGTCGCGACACTACCTTGCTTGGGGTCGTGCTCAATGTGCTCCTGGCCTGGCCAGACTGCTGCTTCCGACCGGAGATGGTCAAACATCCCCGTACCCGCGACACGCTGGCCTTTGTGCCGGCGCTTTTCGGCGACGATGAGCTGATGCCCAAGGAGCAGGCGCTGCTGAACCTGTGCCTCGAGGAGAAAGCGAAAGGCCGCAAGGTCCTCGCCTACACCGTCTACAGCGGGACGCGAGATACCACGTCCCGATTGAAGAAGGTCCTCGAGCAGGCGGGCCTGCGCGTGGCGGTACTGCGGGCCACGGTTGAAACGGCGCGGCGAGAGGATTGGATTCTCGACCAGGTCGACCGCGGCGTCGATGTGCTACTCACCAACCCGGAGCTGGTTAAGACCGGGCTGGATCTGCTGGACTTCCCGACCATCGCGTTCCTGCAGACGGGGTACAACGTGTACACCCTGCAGCAGGCAGCGCGGCGGTCATGGAGGATCGGACAGAAGCACCCGGTGCGCGTGATTTTCTTCGGCTACGCCGGCAGCTCGCAGATCACCTGCCTGCAGCTGATGGCCAAGAAGATCGCAGTGGCGCAGAGCACTTCGGGTGATGTACCGGAATCAGGGCTCGACTCCCTGAACCAGGACGGAGACTCGGTTGAAATGGCGCTAGCTAGACAGCTGATCGCGGCATAGCATATGGCCACCTTCGGGTGGCCTTTTTTCCCGCCTGCGGATATGACATTTTGACGAGAGTTTGACCATTGATGGAAATATCGATGAAAGGACAACTGCAACGATGCTCGACAATCTTACAATGCTTGCCTGCTAGAGCGGACTTGTCGATCCGGCTTTTGGAGAAACTATAGGCATCTATTATTTATGTACTCATGAAATTTAAAGATGGCTCATTACCACTCACTTTCTTCTATATGCCCTAGTAACCCTCAACCAAAATCAATTATCGTTGAATTCATAATTTAAATTATATATTAATAACGCCCTATTAAGTAGATCTATAATTTCAACCAAGGAGCTCGCCTCAAATTCGGCCTCTCCGATTTTTAATCGTAGTGATCGTTGAGCATTTGCCGCCAGCCAAATAGCAATGATCTTCCAGATCTCAGGTACTACTGCTTGAGAAAATGGCATGAAAATATGGTTTTGGGTCGAGGTAAAAACAGCCATATCATTACGATTCGCAGGACTGCAAAAGCATCTATCATTTGCGCTTAGCGCATTAAAAATATCGACCCAATCCGACGAGCCGGTTGTTTCGACACCAGACTCCATTAACACCAGGAAAACACCACTTAACTTTTCCACACATCCCACCGCTTCGAATTATAAAGCATAATCAAAAACATCGGAGTCGTACAGCCATGTATATACAAGCGCGCTTTCAAAATTTTCGCACAACACGAAACCTCAGGACAAAAACCGCAACGACATAGCCCATTCGTACATGATTACGCAAATGATGAATTTTCGCAGTAATTCTCCCTCTTTATAACCAGCAAGTTTTTTAACTTGGGTAGCGGCAAGGGTTCTGCATACCAATAACCTTGGCCATAGGTGCAACCATTTTTCTGCAAAAAATCTAGCTGCTCTGCATTCTCAATTCCTTCAGCCACCACTTGCATACCAATGCTCTTGGCCACTATGAGCGTGGCCTGAACAATTGCACGATCAAATTCATTGTGCGGCAGTTCACCAATAAATGTTCTATCAATCTTCAAACGATCTATTGGCAGCCTTTTAAGTATTCCAGGAGAAGAATAACCAGTACCAAAATCATCCATGGAAACCTCGACGCCAAGATCATGCAATGCCAATATAGTCTTAATCGCAAGAGATATATCGTGAATTGCAATGCTTTCAGTTATCTCTATCTCCAAGCGACTAGGAGGGAGCCCGACGCGCCTAAGGGTAGCGCTCACCTGCCCAATAAAGTCACTCTGCAAGAATGAATTACTACAAATATTGACTGCCACCGGCACATCAAGTAAACCTTCAGAGATCAGCTCCTTGTTATCGCTACATGCACGCTCAAGTACGAGGCGGCTGATCGCCGGCATTAGTCCATACTCCTCGGCCAGCGGAATAAAATTGGCTGGCGATATTGTCCCATGACAACCATCATTCCACCTAATCAAGGCTTCGAGACCAGAAGGCCGATAAGGTGGCACCAGCTCGAACTGTAGCTGATAGTGCAGTTCAAATTGATTTAGCTCAATTGCTTTTCGTAGACGGCCGACAGTCCGGAAAGTACTTTCCATCTTATCGCGTAGATCAAGACGGAAGAAACGTATACAATTCCCACCTTCTGCCTTAGCCTGATACATAGCTATGTCCGCATCATTAATCAGTTGATCGCTGTTTTGGCTATGCCCTGGGGATAGGCTAATACCGATACTTGCGCGAACTCTAATCTCAATACCTTTAATATTAAAAGGTGTTGAAAGGCAGTCTAGCAGGCGCTGACCTAACCTACGAGGCGCATTACGCTCACGTGGCTGAATCGAGGCTATGAGAAACTCATCACCCCCCATCCGCGCCAACAGGTCACTCTTACTCAGATTCTTTTGAAGTCTCTGCGCCAGATCGCTAAGCAAACGATCACCAACATCATGATCATAATGATCATTAATTTGTTTAAATCCATCCAGATCAATAAAAAGTATGACTAACTGCCACTCACCACCCTGACAAAAAAGTATGAGATCCCGCAACCTTTCATGAAGATTATTTCGATTTACACATCCCGTCAGACTATCATGAGTTGCCATGTATGTTATTTTTTCAATCATTTCTTTACGAACAGTTATATCATGACAAATCCCAACATATAGCTTCTGCTCGCCAACACTTAGTTCACCAATGCTCAAGTGCATTGGAAATAAGCTACCATCCTTTCGTTTGCCTACAACCTCTCGCCCTTTGCCGATAATCTTCTTTTCACCGGTTTTGGTATAGGCGCGCAGGTAGTCATCGTGTCTACTAGAGTCCGGATCCGGCATGAGGGTCGAGACATTCCTTCCGATAAGCTCTGTGCGGAGGAATCCAAAAATTGTTTCTGCCGCTGGATTAAGGGCACAAATTATACCGGCCGTATCGATAACGATCATCGCATCTACAGCCGCTTCGAAAATGGCATGAGATAGATCCCCCAAAGAGAGCTCCTGGGATGTAGACTCATTTGATGTAATGAAGGTTTTCATTGACGTGATCTATCCCTTAAAGCGTTCAACTAGTACATGTAGAGCATGCGCTGTACCCTCTAATTCTTTGCCTGTGCTTGAGGACTGTTTAGCAATGTCAGCGTTTTGGTCAGATACCTCTGCAATTGATGTAATCTGGCGTGAGATATCCTCAGCAACGTGAATCGCCCCTGGTTTCGTAGACACCTCCAAGCCTCATAATGAGGCCCAAATAGGAGGTGCCATGAGTCGTCAGCGTTACCCCGAAGAATTCAAGATCGAAGCGGTCAA
>NZ_JBLUPV010000030.1:0-67741 GCF_048068075.1 Pseudomonas sp. NY15354 | reverse complement strand
TCAACCAGCAAGGGGTGGAGAACCTCAACGAGACCCTGCGCCATTGCGACGCCCTGAGCCAGCAGGCGGGGCGGTTGAAGCAACTGGTGGGCAGCTTCAGGATCTGAGGCGCGCCCTTCGCGGGTGAACCCGCTCCCACAGGTACCGCGCCGAGCTCAGGCTCGGCGTTGTACCTTGGGGGCTGAACACGTCGTGGAAGTTCCACATCGCAGTCTTCGCCAGCGCCTACAGGTACTGCACGAACCTCTGTAGGAGCGGCCTTGTGCCGCGAGCAGCGGCCTCTGCTCAGGCCACCGCCACCTTGCGCGCCTTGCCCCGGCGCACCCAGCCCAACAGCACCGCAGCCATCAGCACGAAGCCCAGGTAACCGAAGAACGGATACACCTCGCCCACCAGGCTGATGAACCCCACCAGGCTGCACACGAACGCAGCCATCCCGGTAACCACCGATCCCCAGCGAAACGTCGTCGTACCGGCAGGCAACAGGCGTGACAGGAAGGAAAACAGCGTCCCCACCGCCGTGTTGACGATCATCCCGAAGATGATCAGGCACATCACCACGCCCAACAGCGGCGAAACCTCATTGGCGATCGACAGCATCGGCATGGGCAGTTCAGCCACGCTGTCCAGGCGCGACAGCAACCCCGCGCTCATTACCAACATCAGCCCACCGAGCGCCGCGCCCCCGATCAGACCGCCCCAGACGGCCGTCTTCTCACCCTTGGCCGACCCACCGAGGATGGCCAGGATCGGCGCACCGGCCACGATGTTGTAGGACACATACAGGAATGCGCCCAGCAACCAGTGCCGCGTGCCGGCCTCTTGCTGGCTGGCCAACTGGTCGAGCTCGGCAAAGCTCTGCTCGCGCGAGAACACGGCGTACAAGGCAATCGCCGATGCCACCAGGATCAACAACGGCGTAATGGCGCCGATGGCGACGATCACCTTTTGCACATCCAGGCACACGATGGCCACCACCAGCACCGTCACCAGCACACTGCCCGCCAGAGCCGGCACGCCGAATTGCTGCTCGAGCAATGCTCCGCCGCCGGCCAACATGACCACGGTGACGGCGAACATGAAAAAGGTGATCAGCCAATCGACGAACAACCCCAGGTGACGCCCGCAGATGGCCTGGATCACGTCCTTGTGGGACGTTGCCTGCTGGCGATTGCCCAACCCCGCCAAGGCCATGCCCAGGAAGGTGAACAACGCAGCGCTGACCAGCGCCCCGACCAGGCCCCAGACGCCGAAATCGACGAAGAACAGCAACAGTTCCCGTCCGGACGCGAAGCCCGCCCCCACGATCACGCCGATGAAGGCACCGGCGATCTTCAGCTGCTCTTGCATGTGAACCTCTGGCTTTATTGTTGTTGTCGTTCAAAGGGGCGCTGCGCCCCGGCTCGCCTCAGTCCTGCCCGACGAACGCCTGCACTTCGATTTCCACATCCACCCCCAACGCCAGGGCCGAGGCCACGGTCGAGCGCACTGGCAATGCGTCGCCGAAGACCTCTTTGTAAACCTCGTTGAAGCCTGCGAAGTGAGCCATGTCCGACAGCCATACCGTGGCTTTCACCACCTGATCGAAGCGCGCGCCACAGGCGGCCAGGCTTTCGCCGATGCGCTCGCATACCGCGCGGGTCTGCGTCTGTATATCGCCACGGACCACTTCACCGGTCGCGCTCATCGGCACCTGCCCGGACAGGAACAAAAAGCCCCCCGCCTTCACCGCGCGCGAGAACGGGAACGGCAGGCTGCTGGGAAAACGCTGGATGTCATTACTCATGGGAACCTCCAATCACGGTTGTGGAAAACGGGCCGCAGACAATCGCTCCGGCGAAACACCTTGCGCCACCAGGCTCGGGCACAGGGGCAAACCAAGCAGCAGGTCGGCCGCCAGACGCGAAGCACCAGCGGCTGACTGAATGCCATAGCCGCCTTGTGCCGCCAGCCAGAAGAACGCCGGCATACGGGGGTCGAAACCGATCACCAGGTCGCCATCGGCGACGAACGAGCGCAGCCCCGCCCAGCTGTGGCTGGGGCGCCGGATCTGCAAGGTGGTCATCGCCTCGATGTTGTAGATCCCCAGGGCCACGTCCAGCTCCTCGGGCGCGGCATCCTGCGGCTCGACCGGATCGGCATTGGCCGGCGAACCGAGCAGTTGGCCGGCGTCGGGCTTGAAGTAGAAGCTTTCATCGACCCCGATCACCGCAGGCCAACGAGCGAAGTCCAGCCCATCTGGCCCCGGGAAAGTAAAGGCACTGCGCCGGCACGGCTGCAGGCCGACCTTGACCACGCCACATCGCTCGGCCACCTGATCGGCCCAGGCGCCGGCGGCATTGACCAACTGCCGGGCCTGCAGGGAGGTGCCATCGGCCAACTCCACCTGCCAGAGGTCGTCGTGACGATCGGCCCGGGCCAGTTCGGCATTGCAGCGCAACTCGCCCCCGGCAGCGCGGTAGCCACGCAAGAAGCCTTGGTGCAAGGCATGCACGTCCAGGTCCATGGCACCCGGCTCATGCACCGCGCCGCTGAGAATGTCCTCGCGCAGGCTGGGCACAAGGGCCAATGCACCTTCACGGTCGAGCAGGCTGACGTCGGTCCCGTTGGCCAGGTTCTGGGCGTAGGTGGCTTCGAGCAGTTCTCGCTGCTCGACGTTGGCGACATACAAACAGCCGCGCGGCTCGAGCAGTGGATGCTCGCAGAACCCTTCCGGCGGATGCTCGTAGAACGCTCGGCTGGCGCGGGTCAGGGCCTGGATCTGCGGCGTTCCGTAGGCCTCCATGAACATGGCGGCCGAGCGACCGGTGGCGTGATAGCCAGGCTGCATTTCCCGTTCGAGCAACAGTACCCGGCCCTCTCCAGCCAAGCGATAGCCCAAAGAGGCACCGGCAATGCCCGCGCCGATGATCAGGGTGTCGTAGATCTGTGCCATGGGCGCTCCCGTCGCGCTAATTATCATTTGTGAGAATTCTAATATATGAGAATTTCGGTTCATGCAAGCGTCCAAGGTAAGATGCCGACCAAAGCCGCACATGAGAGCCCCGATGCCAGAAGACCGCACGCCCGCCACCCAAAGCGCTGGCGCCCTCCCCCTGCTCGACCGCGCCGAGGTCGGCGCGCGCCTGCGCCAAGTGCGCAAGGCCCAGCACATGACCCTCAAGCAGTTGTCGGCACTCAGTGGCGTTCCCGTCTCTACCTTGTCGAAGATGGAACTGGCGCAGGTCTCGGTGAGCTATGAAAAACTGGCTGCCGCCGCGCGCGCCCTGAAGCTGGACATCGCCCAGCTGTTTCGCGCCAGCGGCCCGGTCGATACGCCAATGCCTGCGACCGTTGTGGTCGATTCGCTGCCTTCGGCCGCCGGCTATTCCACCGGCACCTATGACTACCACCCTATCGCGGGCGCCTTCCCCGAGCGCCGCATGACGCCCGCCTATGCCCGCATCATTGCCCGCGAACGGGGTCAGTTCGACGACTTCATCCGCCATCCTGGCCAGGAGTTCGCCTTGGTGCTAAGTGGTCGGGTACGGATCCTGTTCGAGACGGGTGAAGCGGTGAGTATCGGCCCCCAGGAGACGGCCTATTTCGACAGCCAGGTAGGGCATATCTACCTGTCTGAAAGCGAAGAGGGTGGGGATGCGTATGTGATGGTGGTGATGACCGACCGATAAACGGCGGCGCCGGTTTATTCATCCGGACGAGGACAAAACAGCCCAGTTATAACCTAATAACGAACAAGTCTATTCGGTTATAAAAAAACCTTTATGCTGGCAACCATCCGATCACGGGCAAGCTTGGGCGTCGAGTAGCGTATGGATGTAGGTTCTTTCGGTTTCACCATCGCGGGGCTGGTTGTAGGTTTCATCGTCGGCATGACCGGCGTGGGCGGCGGCTCGCTGATGACCCCTATCCTGCTCTGGTTCGGCATCAGCCCTGCCACAGCCGTGGGCACTGACCTTTTGTACGCGGCCATCACCAAGGCCAGCGGTGTCTGGGTGCACGCGCGCAACAAGAACGTCGACTGGAAGATCACCGGCCTGCTGAGCCTGGGCAGTGTGCCTGCGGCAGCGCTGACCCTCTGGTTCCTCCACACCTTGCACGCCGACACCTCTGCGCTTAACTCGGTGATCAAGCAGGGCCTGGCCGTGGTGTTGATCCTCACCGCCCTGGCCATCCTGTTCAAATCGCGCCTGCAGGCCTTCGCCAGCCGCCACGCGGGCGATCACTACCACCTCAGCGACCGCAGCCTCAATACCCTCACCGTGCTCACGGGTGTGGTGCTGGGCGTGATGGTCACGCTGACCTCCATCGGCGCAGGCGCCCTGGGTACCGTGGCGCTGTTCCTGCTTTATCCGTTCCTGGTCACCCGCCGCCTGGTGGGCACCGAGATCGCCCACGCCGTACCGCTCACCCTGGTGGCAGGCCTTGGCCATGCGGGCATGGGCAATATGGACTGGTCGTTGCTGGGCTACCTGCTGCTCGGCTCGCTGCCGGGCATCTACCTGGGCAGCCACCTCACTGGGCGCATTTCCGACCGCCTGCTGCGCCCGTGCCTGGCGGGGATGCTGCTGCTGATCGGCTACAAACTCGCGTTTTAAAATGAGGGGCGCGCATTGCGCCCCTTTCGCAGTCCCGGCGATTTTTTCTAGGTTCTGTATGAAAAGTCTTGAGACGAAGGTCAGGCAAGGCGAAAACAGCCGAAGAAGCGCAGTTTACGGGTTGTAAATGAGCATTCCGAGGCTGTTTTCAACGCAGCATCACCGAATATCAAGGCTTTTCGTACAGAGCCTAGGCATTGGTGATGCGGGCAATGGACTGCAAAGCAGTCCCAAACCCTCACACCAAACGCAGCCGCCACTTCCCCGCACGGCTCAAGTGCACGCGTGAAAGCGCTGGCACGTCGATAAGCGCAAAGGCGGCCAGCGGACAGCCAAGCACATGCACCATCGCCGCCCGCATCACCAGCGGATGGGTCACTGCCAGCCATTCTCCCGGCGTATCGAATGCCTCCAGCCAGGCCGCGACGCGCTGGCACAGCTGCGCGATGGACTCGCCGCCATGCGGCGCACAGTGAGGGTCTTGAAGCCATTGGGCCAGGGCCTGTGGTTGCTCGGCCTGCAATTGCTTGAGCGCCAAGCCCTGCCAGGCGCCCAGGTCGCAGTCCGCCAGGGCTGGCTCGACAACCGCGCTCGCCCCCAGACCTGCGCAGGTCTCATGGGCCCTGCACTCCGGCGCGGTAAGGACACCGGTGTTCGCGTTCAGGGGCGCGGGCCATTCGGCCATCGGCAAAATGTGCTCGTCAACGCTGGAAAAGCGCCCGACCTTCTGGGCCGGGGTCAGTGCATGGCAGATGAGGGTCAGGCGCGCGGCTTTCACCAAAGAGTCTCTTCATGAGGTGGGCCAGCTAGCCTATCAGACAACTCCCTGCCCCAGCCCCCACAGCGGCAGCAGCCCTACCAGGCTGACCGCCAAGCGTGGCCAGTAAGGCAGCAGCATCACCAGCAGCACCGCCGCCAGCGAGATGACGCCAAACCAGGCCACAGGTCCCATGGCCCAGCCCCAGGCCTGGGCGCACAGCAGCAGGCTGGCCAACAGCCCCGCCCAACCGCCCCACCGCAAGAGCAGGCGCAACATAGGTGGGCAGGCACGCCCCCACACCTGCTTGTAATGGCGTTCCAAGCCCTGGCACAGCCCGGCCATGCCAGCGTAGGCACACAACAGCGCGCCGATGACCATGCTCGTCATCCCTCGGCCTCCACGGTCCGTGCTGCCTTCGCCCTGGCCGATGCCGGCGTGGCGCGCGCAATGCGCAAGGCCGCCAGGGCCAGCCCCAAGCCCAGCACCACGCCCGTCACCTCCACCCCCAGCCGCAGGTTGTCCGCCGTGCCAACGAACGCACCCAGCACGCCCAGGCCCGCGCACAACACGGCTGCCATGCCCAACTGCTCGACCCAGGCGCGTCTGGCCGGGCGCAGGCCAGCATGCAGCAGGGCCAGCAACCAACTGGCAAAGAACACCCGCACCTCCCAGGCTTCGCGCTGCGCCAGCTCGACCGGCAACAGGCGGCTGGCCCACAGCAATGCGACGCAGGCCAGCAGTAGGCCGCTGATGAACCCGACGTTGCACACCTCGGCCAGCCGATACCATCGGCGCGCCGAGGACTCGGCCGTTGCCGTGGCGTACTTGCGCCCACGCTTCACGCAGAACAGCACCAGGCCGCTGGCGATCATCGCGCAACTGACCACGCCACAGACGAAGTACAACCAACGCATGGGGTACCCGCCGAACTGGGCAAAGTGCAGGCCAATCATGACCCGCTGCGTCAGGGGTGCCGGGCGCAGCTCAGGAACATCGCTGAGCAGCTGACCGCTCACCCCGTCGAAGACCATGGCCTGGCCTTTGGTCAAGGCGATGCGGTTGCCAAGCTCAGGACGGATCTCGACCCGCGCGCCGGTCGTGTTCGGGTGGCGGATGTTCAGTCCACCGATCGGCCCCAAATGCATCTGGGCCAGGGCCAACAACGGGGCGATATCGACCAGTGCTGCCGGCTGACTGGCCACGCGGCGCGGCGCTTCCTGACGGGCATTGCCCTGGGCCTGGAAGTACGCCCGGGTGTCGCCATCGAACAACGCATCGACCCCGGCCGGAATGTAGATGAGCATGAAGATCACCAGCCCGGTGTAGGTGATCATCAGGTGGAACGGCAGCAACAGCACCGCACTGGCGTTGTGGAAATCCAGCCAGGAGCGCTGCCCCTTGTTCGGACGGAAGGTGAAGAACTCCTTGAAGAACTTCTTGTGAATGACGATGCCGGTGACCAGTGCCGCCAGCATCACCAGGGCCAGCGCACCGACCACGAAGATGCCCCAGTTGCGCGGCAGATCCAGCGTGAAGTGAAAACGGAAGAAGAAGTTGCCGCCCACGCTGTCACGCACGCTGATCGGTTCGCCGGACTGCGGGTCCAGTTGCACGCCGATGCCATGACGCCGGTCTCCGGTGGACACACGAAGGCCAGGCGAGCGCTCGGTCGGCAGACTGATCCCCCAGCTGTCGGCATTCGGCTCATGAGCTTGCAGATAGGCGATGGCGCGCTGGGCGGCCTCGGCCTGGGAAATGTCACTGGCTGCAATCTCCGGTTGCATCCAGTGGTTGAGCTCCTTGTCGAACACCGCCAGGGTGCCGGTGACGAAAATGGCGAACAGCAACCAGCCGAAGACCAGCCCGGCCCAGGTGTGCAGCCAGGACATGGATTGGGTGAAGCTGTTCTTCATGCCAGCCCCCCCATCGCCTGGGGCCAGAAACCTACCAGCGCCAACGGCATGGCGACGACCAGCGGTGCCCAGGCACGCAGAGCGTCGCGACTCGCGAAGGCCCAGAGGATCGCGGCGGTGTAGAAGATGAACGACGCGAGCGTGGCGACGATCACCGCATCACCCGGCGCCAGCGGCAACAGCCGAGCCAGGCAGGCAGTGGCGGCGTAGGTGAAGGCATAACCGCCCAACAGCGCGGCGGCGCTGCGCGAGAGGATGGCCAGCCAAGGGGGGAGAATGTTCATCAAGGGTTCCTGGTAAGCATGAGGGGCTGCTGCGCAGCCCATCGCGACGCAAGGCCGCTCCTACAGGTTGTGCGTGAGCCGCAATCGCAGGGGCTGTCTGACCAGCAGCGGGCGTGCCCCGCGATCGGGCGCACAGCGGCCCCTTGCGCGTCAGAACGAGATATTCAGCGCTGCGAACACCGCACGCCCCGGCTGGTTGTAAGTGTTAGCCCCCGAGCTGCTAGCATTGCCGCCGCGCAGGATCTGCTTGTCGAAGACGTTGTTCACGCCCACGCGCACGTCATAGTTGGCGTTGAACTTGTAGCCTGCGCTCACATCCACCAGGCCGTAGGCGTCCACATCCTGCTGGGCAGTCTTGTCGTAGTCCTGTTGGGTACGGTAGTTGTAGGTCGGCGACTTCTGTTTGCCGAAGTAGGTGCCCGCCACCTGGAACGACAGTTTGTCGGTCGCGCGCCAGTCGAGGGTGCTGTTGACCGTGTACTCGGGAATCACCGACAGCGGCTCGCCGGTTTCGCGATTGTCGTTGTCGAGCATCCAGGTCAGGTTGGTGTTCCAGTCCAGGCTCGGCGTCAGCTCCATGAAGAAGTTGCCCTCGATCCCCTCCACCCGCGCTTTGCCGGCGTTCTCCCACTGGGTCACGCGGCGCCCGCCATTGATGTCGTAGACCACGTCGGTGCCACCGATGATCTTGTTCTGGTAGTCGTTGCGAAAGTACGTCGCGCTGGTGCGCCAGGTGCCTCGGTCATACAGCAGACCGATTTCCTTGTTGACGCTGATCTCAGGCTTGAGGTCGTCGTTGCCCTGCAGGTAGCAGCCACCGGAGTTGGCCTGTTGCGTGCTGCAGCCATTGCCGCGGCTGTAGAGCAGGTAGTTGGGGTTGGACTGGTACAGGTTCGGGGTCTTGTACGCACGGGCGATGCCGCCTTTGACACTGAGCGCGTCGGTCAGCTTGTGCGACAGGTTCAGGCTCGGGCTGAAGTTGTCACCGAAGGTCTCGTGGTGGTCGAAGCGCAGGCCCGGGGTGATGGTGGTGTCACCCACGATGATGTTGTCCTCGACGAACAACGCATAACTGCGGGCGGTCATCTTGGTGTCACTGCGGTCGAAGCCGATGATCGTGTTGTCGCCAGAGCCGCTGGGGTCGAAGCTCTGCGGACGGAACGAGCCCTGGTCGTTGAGCGATTCATAGAGGTACTCGCCACCGAGCGTCAGCACATGCTCGGTGCTGCCCATGGCGAACGGCAGGTTCACCTCGCTGCTCAAGCGCGTGTTGCGCAGGCGCGACATGGCCGAGCCGGCGTCATTGGGCGCGCCTTCGACGCTGCCGGCCAGGCCTTCGTTCAGGCGCCAGTTGCGCACGTACTCATAGGCCAGCACGGTCTTGCTGGTACCCCAGGTGAAATCGCCCAGGTGGGTCAGGTCATAGGTGCCGCGCTGCATGACGTTGGTCTCATGGCCGTACAAGTCGGACATAAGCTCAAGGTTGCCGCCACCGTTGCTGTTCATGGTATCGCCGGCAAAGATGTTGCCCTGGCGGCTGTAGCCAGCGCTGAGTTCGAGGCGGTGCTCGTCGTTGAGCTTCCAGCTCAGCAGGCCGTTGATGTCCTTGTTGCGCACGCCCTCCCGGCCAGCCACCAGGGCACTGTTGGCGTGGTCGGCGTTGATGTCCAGGTCGTCGGCATCGGTCTTGGCCAGGCCGCCATAGAGACGAAAGCCCAGGTTCTCGGTCAGGCCTCCACTGAGGTTGAAGTTGGCTCGGCGACTGGCGCCTTCGGCACTGTCCTGGGGCAGTTGGGTGAACAGGCTGACGTTGCCCTTGAACTCATCGGTGGGGCGCTTGGTGATGATGTTCACCACGCCGCCCATGGCACCGGAGCCATAACGCGCCGCAGCCGGGCCGCGCAGAATCTCGATGCGTTCGACGGCCTCGGCCGGCACCCAATTGGTCTCGCCACGGGTGTCACGGTCGCCGTTCCAGCCGTAACGCACCGAGTTGCGGGCGCTGGAAGGCTTGCCGTCGATGAGGATGAGGGTGTTTTCCGGCCCCATGCCGCGCAGGTCGATCTGGCGATTGTTGCCGCGCGCGCCGCTGGCGCTGTTGCCGGTCAGGTTGACCCCTGGTTCGCGGCGGATGAGCTCGGACAGGTCATTGGCCGGTGGATGGCGCTTGATGTCCTCCTCGGTGATGATCGACGAACCCAACGCCTGGCGCGCCTCGCGCTCGGCGGTGACCAAGGTGTCCTGGATCACCAGCGCGTTGCTGTCGACCGGCACTTCCAGCACCTCACCGGCCGGCTTCTCCTCGGCTTGGGCCGATGTCGCCACCATGGCTGGCGAGGCCAGCGCGACGAAGGCCAGGGCCAGGCTATGGGGTGAGGTTCTGGGTTGCATGGGCACATCTCCTGCGGTTCATGGGCAAAGGCACGACCCGGCCAGCCAGCCGACGAGCCCTCGCCCACCGACCTACAGGCAAGTTGCCGGGTCCACAGGGAGGCTGAATATAATGATTCTCAAATGAGTTTAAATCTTATTTACGAAATTTACAGATTGCCGAGGAACTTTCAAATGTCGCAGGCGATGGCTCTATCACGGGATCACCCGCTCTGCTGTGGGGTATCACGATCGGCCAGTTCGCGCGGCAAGGTCGTTGCCTGAATATATGAAATTCCATATATTTGTTTTTCCGTATATCTCAATCGATCACTGCTCCATGCTTACGCCTACCCCTATTTCCCAGCGCCTGGCAGACGAAACCACCGGCGCGCCACCTGCTGCCGAGGAGCGCGCACGATGCTAGCTGCCGCCGCTGTCTTTCTGTTCACCTTGGTCTTGGTCATCTGGCAGCCCAAAGGCCTGGGCGTTGGCTGGAGCGCCAGCCTCGGCGCCGTACTCGCCTTGCTGGTAGGCGCTGTGTCACTACAGGACATTCCCACGGTCTGGGCGATCATCTGGAACGCCACCGCCACCTTCATTGCCATCATCATCGTCAGCCTGTTGCTGGACGAAGCGGGCTTCTTCGAATGGGCTGCCCTGCACGTGGCCCGCTGGGCACGCGGCGACGGCCGACGCCTGTTCGTTTTCATCGTGCTGCTGGGAGCGGCGGTTTCAGCGCTGTTCGCCAACGATGGGGCCGCCTTGATTCTCACCCCGATCGTCATGTCCATGCTGATGGCCTTGCGCTTCTCCCCCGCCGCCACGCTGGCTTTCGTGATGGCAGCAGGCTTCATTGCCGATACCGCGAGCCTGCCGCTGGTGGTGTCGAACCTGGTGAACATCGTCTCGGCCGACTACTTCGGCCTGGGCTTCTCGGCCTACGCGTCGGTGATGCTGCCGGTCAATATCGCGGCGGTGCTCGCCACCTTGCTGGTGTTGTTCCTGTACTTTCGGCGGGATATCCCGGCGCACTACGCGCTCGACGATCTCAAGCCGCCCGCAATGGCCATCCGTGACCGCGCCACCTTCCGCGTCGGCGCGCTGGTGCTGATCGGCCTGCTGGCCGGCCTGTTCGTCCTCGAGCCGTTGGGCATTCCCATCAGCGCCGTGGCAGCGGCCTGCGCCGCCGTGCTGTTCGTTGTGGCCGCCCGCGGTCATGTGATCGCCACACGCCGCGTGCTGCGCGAAGCGCCCTGGCAGATCGTGGTGTTTTCGCTGGGGATGTACCTGGTGGTCTATGGCCTGCGCAACGCCGGGCTGACCGACTCGCTTACCACCCTGCTCGACCGCCTGGCCGCCCAAGGCCTGTGGACCGCTACTTTGGGCACGGGATTGGTCTCGGCGCTGCTCTCCTCGGTGATGAACAACCTGCCCAGCGTGCTGATCGGCGCCCTGTCGATCCATGCCAGCGAAGCGCAAGGCGTGGTGCGCGAGGCGATGATCTATGCCAACGTCATCGGCTGCGACCTTGGCCCGAAGATCACTCCCATCGGCAGCCTGGCGACCCTGCTATGGCTGCATGTGCTGGCGCGCAAGGGCATGCGCATCACCTGGGGCTACTACTTCAAGGTCGGCATCCTGCTGACCCTGCCTGTGCTGTTTGTCACCCTCTCGGCATTGGCCCTGCGGCTGAGCTTATGAACCCGAAAGTCCTGCGGTGACGACGGCCCACGTTGCAGCGCACCTGCAGCTTGGCCGCTCACGTTATCTCAATCGCCAGTCCCCATGGCCTACAGTGAATACGGTCGCGTCCATTCCGGCGCGACACGGATTCCGAGGTCCACGATGAATGGCGCTGGCAACTTCGAGTCATCCCCTCCCCACAGGACACTACCGAGCATCCCCCGCAGCGTCTGGGCGTTGGGCTTCGTCTCGATGTTCATGGATATCTCGTCGGAGATGATCCACGCCTTGCTGCCGCTGTACATGGTGTCAGTGTTGGGCACATCGGTGGTGGCGGTGGGGTTCATCGAGGGGGTGGCCGAGGCGACGGCGTCGATCACCAAAGTGTTTTCCGGAGCCCTCAGCGATTGGCTGGGCAAACGCAAACTGCTCACCGTGCTGGGCTACGGGCTGGCCGCCTTGACCAAACCGGTGTTCCCCTTGGCCTCCGGTCTGGAGTGGCTGACCGCGGCGCGTTTTGTCGACCGCATCGGCAAGGGCATTCGTGGTGCACCGCGTGATGCATTGATCGCCGATGTCACACCGCCTGAGCTGCGTGGCGCGGCCTTTGGCCTGCGCCAGACACTGGACACCGTAGGCGCCTTTCTCGGGCCGTTGCTGGCGATCGTGCTGATGTGGCTGACCGCGAGCCACTTCCAGACGGTGTTCTGGGTGGCGGTGATTCCGGCGTTTCTCGCGGTCTTCGTGCTTATTGTCTTTGTCCGCGAACCCGAGGCCCCTGGCCGGGGGCGAGCGGCGCGCTCGCCATTGGCAATTGCCGAGCTGGCACGCTTGGGCCCGGCCTACTGGCGGTTGATCAGCCTGGTCATGGTGTTCACCCTGGCGCGCTTCAGCGAGGCGTTCTTGCTGCTGCGCGCTCAGGACATGGGCCTGGCGCCGCTCTGGGCACCGGCGGTGCTGGTGCTGATGGCCTTGGCTTATTCGCTGTCGGCCTACCCCGCTGGCGCGCTGTCGGACCGCGTCGGTCGCCGGGGCGTGCTGATGATGGGGCTGGGCTTGCTGATTGCCGCCGACCTGGCGCTGGCCTTGTTGCCGGGCTGGGCCGGGCTGGCAGTGGGGGTGTTGGTGTGGGGGCTGCACTTGGGCTTCACCCAAGGCATCTTCAGTGCCTTGATCGCCGACAGCGCGCCGGCGAACCTGCGCGGCACAGCGTTCGGCCTGTTCAACCTGCTGTCGGGCGTGGCCCTGCTGATTGCCAGCGTGATGGCCGGGCTGCTGTGGGATGGGGCCGGCTACCAGGCCACGTTTCTGGTCGGCGCCGCGTTCGCCAGCGCCACCCTCGCGGGGGTGGCGCTGCTGCGCGGCGGGGCTTGAGCCTCGCTAGGCCAGCACGTCCTGGGTCGGCTGCTGTTCGAGCAGCGACCAACCGCCCTGCCCGTCCATTTCCAAGCGGTGGGTATGGAACGTCGCCAGCGTACTGCGGTGTCCGACACTGACCAGCAAGGTGTCAGGCATTTCGGTGCGCAGCAATGAATACAGCGCATGCTCCAGGCCTTCGTCCATGGCCGAGGTGGACTCGTCGAGGAACACCACTTGTGGCCGATTGAACAACAACCGCGCGAAGGCCAGGCGCTGCTGCTCGCCCACCGAGAGAATGTTCGACCAGTCATTGCTGACATCCAGGCGCTCGACCAGATGAGCCAGGTTGACCTGGCGCAGGGCCTGTTGCATGCGCCCATCGTCTGCGGGTGTCCCTGGCGCGGGATAGGCGATCGCGGTACGCAGATCACCCAACGGCAGGTATGGGCGCTGCGACAGGAACAACGCCTGGTTGCCCAGCGGCCGCCTGACCTCGCCTTCGGCGTAGGGCCACAAGCCAGCCAGGGCGCGCAGCAAAGTGGTCTTGCCGCTGCCCGAAGGCCCTTTGATCAACAGCGCCTGGCCGGCACGCAGGCGCAGATTCAGGTCGGCGATCAGCGCATGACCGTCCGGGCGCAACACCTGCAAGCCAGCGATATCCAACGCTTGGGCCTGCTCCTGCGTGGTGACGCGCGGTAACGTGCTGGCCTGTTGGTTGGCGTCGAGAAACCCGGTGAGACGATCAAGCGTGGCGCGGTACTGGGCGAAAGTGTCGTAGGACTCACGGAAGAACGACAGCGAATCCTGAACCTGGCCGAACGCCTGGGAGGTCTGCATCACATCCCCGAGCTTGATTGCCCCGCTGAAGAATCGCGGCGCCTGGAGGATGAACGGAAACACCACGGCGACCTGGCTGATGCCCAGGTTGAAGCCATTGAACTTCAGGCTCCGATAGACCAACGCCCAGACGTTGACGATCAGCGCGCCGAAGCGTCCCAGCAACGTTCCCCGCTCGACCTGCGCACCTTGGTAGAAGGCGATGTTCTCGGCGTTTTCACGCAGGCGCATCAGGGCATAACGGAAGTTCGCGGTGAGTTTTTCGTTGAGGAAGTTCAGACGGATCAACGGCCGCCCCAGGCGAAACGCGATCCAGGTGGCGACGATCACATACAGATACACCGCAAACACCATCGCCCGGGGGATCTCCACCCCGCCCACCATCAGTGGCGCCGAAAGCCCCCAGAGAATGGCGGTGAATGCCACCAACGAAACCAGCGCACTGACCGCGCCCAGGGCCAGGGACACGGAACCTGTGACGAAGGCATTGACGTCCAGTTCGATACGTTGGTCAGGGTTGTCCACCGGCTCGGCGAGAAACCGCCCGCGGTAGTAGGCATCGCCCTGCATCCAGTCCGCGGTCAGGCGCTCGGTGAGCCAGACACGCCAATGGATGTTGAACGCCTGGGTGACGTAGTAGGTGAACAGCGAGCGCAGCACATGGATCGTGGCCAGCACCGCGAACACGCCCAGCAGGTACCAGAAGGCTGTCTGGTCCAGGGCCTGCAAGGCACTGTAGAAGCCGTTGTACCAGAACGAGAACAGCACGTTCAGGCGCACCGAGAAGAGCGTCAGCACCAGCAGCAGTGCGAACACCAACAGTGGCCGCCAACTGCGCCTGAAACTGAAGTAAGGCCCGGCGAGGGACCAGAATTGACGCCCCCACCGGGTAAAGCGCACGGCCAGGGCGCCAGCGGCGGTGAAACCGATAAGGGTGACGATGGAAGCGATTGCGAGCCAGCTCAGGCTCTCTTGCAGGGCCTGGTGCCAGTTCATGTCCATAGCGGGGTATCCATTGCGAGGTTTTTGCGAGCGTAGCATTCCCCGACGATTTATCTGGCATCCATGACGGACTTTTCATGTTTACCAGGTCCCAATCGCGGGACACCTCAGGGCACCGAACGACGCCTCGACGTGTCCCACGATCGGGCTGCAACGCAGCCCTGCTCGCCTACGGCATCACGCCGCTTGCTGCAGCGCCTCTTTCACCAACGGATCCACCCCCTCGGCATCGGCTTGCACGCGCTCCCCCAACTGCCGACGCATCGCCGGCGTCCAGAAGCTCTGCAGGTGCTGTCTCACCCCCTGCACCGCCAGCGCCCGGTCAGGCTCGCTGGCAAAGTACTGGGCGATCTGGTTGGCCATCTTGACCAGGCTGTCATGGCCGCTCATCGGCGCACCTCGGCTGTCTCGGATTTTTCGGCCTGGCGACGCTCCTTGAGCAACCGATGCTGCTCGTCACTGAACGCCTGGTAGCGCTTCTGCCATTCCGAGGGATGGAACACTTTCACTATCTCCACCGCCGTCACTTTGTATTCAGGGCAGTTGGTGGCCCAGTCGGAGTTGTCGGTGGTGATCACGTTGGCGCCAGACTCAGGGAAGTGGAAGGTGGTGTACACCACCCCCGGTGCCACGCGGGTACTGACCTTGGCGCGCAGCACGGTCTGCCCTGCCCGACTGCCCACGCCTACCCAGTCGCCATCGCTGATGCCACGGGCCTCGGCGTCGGTTGGGTGGATCTCCAACTGGTCCTGGGCGTGCCAGGCGACGTTGCCGGTGCGTCGGGTCTGCGCGCCGACGTTGTACTGGCTGAGGATGCGGCCAGTGGTCAGCAACAGCGGGAAGCGGCTGTTGACCTTCTCGTCGGTGGGCACATAACCGGTGAGCATGAAGCGCCCCTTGCCTCGCACGAACTGGTCGATGTGCATGGTCGGGGTGCCATCGGGCGCGGCGTCGTTGCACGGCCACTGCAGGCTGCCGTGGCGGTCGATCTCGGCATAGCTGACCCGGTGGAAGGTCGGCGTCAGGCGCGCGATCTCGTCCATGATCTCGGACGGATGGCGATAGTCCATCCGATAGCCCAGGGCGTTGGCCAGGGCGACGGTGGCTTCCCAGTCGGCCTTGCCGGCCAGCGGGTCCATGACCTTGCGCACCCGCGAGATGCGGCGCTCGGCGTTGGTGAAGGTGCCGTCCTTCTCCAGGAACGAACTGCCCGGCAGGAACACATGGGCGAACTTGGCGGTTTCGTTGAGGAAGATGTCCTGCACCACCACGCACTCCATGGCCATCAGGGCCGCGGTGACGTGTTGGGTGTTGGGGTCGCTCTGGGCGATGTCCTCACCCTGGCAGTAAAGGGCCTTGAAGCTGCCATCGAGGGCCGCCTCGAACATGTTGGGAATACGCAGGCCAGGATCAGGCTGCAGGGTCACGCCCCAGGCCTGCTCGAACTCGGCGCGCACGGTCTCGTTGGAGATGTGCCGGTAACCGGGCAGCTCGTGGGGGAACGAGCCCATGTCACAGGAGCCCTGAACGTTGTTCTGCCCCCGCAGCGGGTTCACGCCCACGCCTTCGCGGCCGACGTTGCCGGTGGCCATGGCCAGGTTGGCGATGCCCATCACCGCGGTACTGCCCTGGCTGTGCTCGGTGACGCCCAGGCCGTAGTAGATCGCCGCATTGCCGCCGGTGGCGTACAACCGGGCAGCCTCGCGGATCTGCTCGGCAGGCACGCCGCACACCGGGCCAAGCACCTCGGGGGCGTTTTCCGGCAGGCTGACGAAATCACGCCAGCGGACGAAGTCTTGCGCCTCGCAGCGGGCATCGACGAACGGCTGGTCAACCAGGCCTTCGGTGACGATCACATGGGCCAGGGCGTTGAGCATGGCCACGTTGGTGCCCGGACGCAGTTGCAGATGCAGCTCGGCGCGGGCATGAGGCGAATCCACCAGGTCGATGCGCCGTGGGTCGATGACGATCAACCGCGCGCCCTGGCGCAGGCGACGCTTGAGCTGGGAGCCGAACACCGGGTGAGCGTCGGTGGGGTTGGCACCGATCACCAGGACCACGTCGGCCTGCATCACCGAATCGAAGCTCTGGGTACCGGCGGACTCGCCCAATGTCTGCTTGAGGCCATAGCCGGTCGGCGAATGGCACACCCGCGCGCAGGTGTCGACGTTGTTGTTGCCGAAAGCAGCGCGCACCAGCTTCTGCACCAGGTAGGCTTCTTCGTTGGTGCAACGGCTGGAGGTGATCCCGCCGATGGAGTCGCGCCCATGCTTGAGCTGGATACGCCGGAACTCGCTGGCGGCATAGTTGACCGCCTCGTCCCAGCTGACTTCCTGCCACGGGTCATTGATGTGCTTGCGGATCATCGGCTTGGTGACGCGATCCGGGTGGGTCGCGTAACCCCAGGCGAAGCGGCCCTTGACGCAGGCGTGGCCGTGGTTGGCACCGCCGTTCTTGTCCGGGACCATGCGCACCAGCTGGTCGCCTTTCATTTCGGCACGGAACGAACAGCCCACGCCGCAGTAGGCGCAGGTGGTGATCACCGCACGTTCTGGCTGGCCCAGCTGGATCAAGCTCTTCTCGCTCAACGTCGCGGTCGGGCAGGCCTGCACGCAGGCGCCGCAGGATACGCACTCGGAGCTGAGGAAGTCGTCACCACCGGCTGCCGCCACGCGGGACTCGAAACCGCGCCCGGTGATGGTCAGGGCGAAGGTGCCCTGGATGTCTTCGCAGGCGCGCACGCAGCGGCTGCAGACAATGCACTTGCTCGGCTCGTAGTCGAAGTACGGGTTGGAGACGTCTTTCTTCTCCTCCAGGTGGTTGGCGCCGTCATAGCCATAACGCACCTCGCGCAGGCCCACTTGGCCAGCAACGGTCTGCAGCTCACAGTTGCCGTTGGCCGAACAGGTCAGGCAGTCCAGCGGGTGGTCGGAGATGTACAGCTCCATGACATTGCGCCGCAGATCGGCCAGGCGCGAGGTCTGGGTCCGCACCACCATGCCTTCGCTCACCGGCGTGGTGCACGAGGCCGGGTAGCCGCGCATACCTTCGATCTCGACCATGCACATGCGGCAGGAGCCGAAGGCTTCCAGGCTGTCGGTGGCGCACAGTTTGGGAATGGTGGTACCAAGCAAGGCCGCGGCGCGCATCACCGAGGTGCCTGCGGGCACGCTGATATCACGCCCATCGATGACCAGGCTGACTTGCACTTCGCTTTCGCGCGCAGGCGTACCCAGGTCGAGGTCGTTGGCGGGGTCGAAGAAATTGATCACTGGGCGGCCTCCGTGGTGGTCAGACCGAAGTCGGCAGGGAAATACTTGAGGGCACTGGCCACCGGGTACGAGGTCATCCCGCCCATGGCGCAGAGCGAGCCGTACTGCAGGGTGTCGCACAGATCGCGCAACAACAGCGCCTGGTTCTCGCGCTCGGCCATGTCGGTGCTGGCGATCAGCCGGTCCACCACCTCCATGCCGCGGGTCGAGCCGATCCGGCAAGGGGTGCATTTGCCGCAGGATTCCTCGGCGCAGAACTGCAGCGCGAAGCGGGCCATGCTGGCCATGTTCAGCGTGTCGTCTGCCACCACCACGCCGCCGTGGCCCAGCATCGCACCCATGGCGGCGAAGGCCTCGTAGTCCAGAGGAGTGTCGAAGCCGCTCGGCGGCACCCAAGCGCCCAAAGGACCACCGACCTGCGCGGCCTTGAGCGGCCGACCACTGGCAGTGCCACCGCCGTAGCCTTCCACCAGCTCGCGCAGGGTGAGGCCAAAGGCGCGCTCCACCAGGCCACCGTGGCGAATGTTGCCGGCCAACTGGAACGGCATGGTGCCCAGCGAGCGCCCCATGCCGAAGTCCCGATAGAACGCGGAGCCTTTGGCCAGGATCACCGGCACCGAGGCCAAGGTGAGTACGTTGTGCACCAAGGTTGGCAGGCCGAACAGGCCTTCGAGGGCCGGCAGCGGCGGCTTGGCGCGCACGATGCCACGCTTGCCCTCGATGGATTCGAGCAGCGCGGTTTCCTCGCCGCAGATATAAGCGCCAGCGCCGACCCGTACTTCCAGGTCGAAGGCCAGGCCACTGCCGGCGACGTCATCGCCCAGGTAGCCTGCCGCGCGGGCAATGTCGAAGGCCGCATTCAGCGCCCGGATCGCATCCGGGTATTCCGAGCGCACGTAGATGTAGCCCTTGGTGGCACCAACGGCCAGGCCGGCGATGGCCATGCCTTCGATCAGCAGGAAGGGGTCCCCCTCCATCAGCATTCGGTCAGCGAAGGTGCCGGAATCGCCTTCGTCGGCGTTGCAGACCACGTACTTCTGCGCAGCCTGCGCGCCACGCACGGTGCGCCACTTGATACCGGCGGGGAATGCCGCGCCACCACGGCCACGCAGGCCGGAGTCGAGCACGTCCGCGACCACGTCCGCACCCTCGAGCGTCACCGCGCGGGCCAAGCCCTCGAAGCCGCCATGGGCGCGGTAGTCGTCCAGCGACAGCGGCCGGGTGACACCCGCACGGGCGAACAGCAGGCGCTGCTGGGTCTTGAGGTAAGGAATCTCGACCACTGGCCCCAGGGCCAACGCATGACCACCAGACTCGCCCACCAAGGCATCCAGCAGGCTCGATACATCCTCAGCCGTGACCGGGCCAAAGCCCAGACGCTCACCGGCATGTTCCACTTCGACCAGCGGCTCCAGCCAATAGAGGCCACGAGAACTGGTGCGTTGAATCTCCACCGGCACCTGCCGGCGTTCGGCCTCGCGGGCCAGTGCGTCGGCGACCTGGTCGGCGCCGACCGCGCGGGCGACCGAATCGCACGGAACGAATAGCTTCAGCATGCTTCTTCCTCCCGGCAGCCGTTGACCAGTGCCCGCAGGCGCTCAGGGGTCAGGCGCGCGTGCAGTTGCCCGTCCAGTTCCAGGGCTGGCGAACAGGCGCACGCGCCCAGGCAGTACACAGGGCGCAGGCTGATGGCGCCATCGGCGGTGGTGCCGTGGTCATCCAGGCCCAGTTGCTCGCGCAATTGCGCGGCCAGGGCCTCGGCGCCTCGGCTCTGGCAGGACTCGGCCCGGCACAAGCGCAAGGTATGGCGTGCCGGGGGCGAGGTACGAAAATCGTGATAGAAGCTGATCACCCCGCGCACCTCGGCCTGGCTGAGGTTGAGGGCATGGGCGATTTCAGGGACGGCGTCGTCAGGCACGTAGCCTACGTCTTCCTGGATGGCATGGAGGATCGGCAGCAAGGCACCGTCGGTGTCCTTGTAGCGCTCCAGCACGCGCTGGATCAATGGCAGGTGAAGCGTCTCGTCAGGCATACAGCGGACCTCGGCATCACGGACCGCTGCAGGGCAAGCGTCCGGCGTCTTCTGCTGCGGCGCACCGTCCATGTCACGGTCACATGGTCATCGGGCGCCCTCCGTACCTAGGCCCTGCGTCTGCGCGCAGTGGGTCCGTAGGCATCCTGCAAGCATGGCACCCCTGGCGCCGGAGGGTTGCGCCCAAGCGACAGGGCGCATTCTGAAACCGACCTGAGGACGCTGCATGATTCTCGCAGCACGCAGACAACCCATGCAGTCACCAGATCGCTGACTGCCGGTCAACTGTCATAGCTGCGAGACTCGCGAAAAGTCCTTAAGCGCTAAGGTGGAACTTCACTGAAGGAGTAACACCATGCATGACAACAGCGTGAAACACGAACGAGTTGGTTTTGGTAAATCACGAGTCATCGTTGAAGATGTTAGAAAGCTACTTCAAGCATCTGTAAACAGTGCCTTTTATCATGACGGGGAGAACTATACCGTCAGCGCGCGGTTCATTCGGCTGGTCGGTGATGACCGAGCCACAATCTATATCCGTAACGATCAGGGGGACGAGTACTACGGTACCGTGGAATCGGCTCAAAGCGCTTTCGACCATGCCACCGAACTGGATATTTTCATCAATGATGACAACTATCAGTTCGTTTGGGAGAAGCAAGTTTTTGCCCACGACCATCCAACAGAAGTCACCAGCCACTCCATTCCCCCACTAACCCCCGAAGACGGAATAGAGAACGACCTGGCCCTGTTTGCCTCCAAGTGCTCCCGCATCACGGTCGACAATGAAGACGACTATGTCCTGTACCGTGCTCTTTATAGTTTGCCGGACGGGCAATCGACATTTGTCGTGAAAACGATCAGCGATAAGACTTACACCCACTCTGGCCCGACCTCGGCGCTTGAAGCCCGAGTCGTCCCCGGGGATTTCTATACGTACCAGCCTCACAACGATTTGCTATGGCAGGTTCATGGGATTCAGTTGAGCCCACTCGGCTTCATCAGACCCGTTGCCTCTCCGGTATATCTCGTTTGATCCATGGTCGCGGAGCCGGCAAAAACGCCGGGTGAAGAGTCAATTTTCGGTGACGACACGATGGATTGGTGACCTGTTGCATTGAAACGGGGCTCGGAATGCTCATGTACTCCAGCGACTCCACTTGCCCGCACTGCCTGGCCCTCGCGTGAACCCATTTCGCACCACCACTGACTACCCACCATCAGTGAGTCAGGCGAACAGGCACCACTCTTGGTAAACTGGGGCAACTTTTTGAAGGCCGATCTAGCGAAGTCACTGACCGCGCCATCGGCCTTTTTCCTGCTCTGATCCTTGCCGTAGACTCACATGCCCATAGAATCACCCTCGAATCCAAGCACTGTAAGGCCCGAGCCGTCCCGCCGGTTCAGCGTTGCACCGATGATGGACTGGACCGACCGTCACTGCCGGTTCTTCCTGCGCCTGCTCTCCAAGCACACCCTGCTCTACACCGAAATGGTCACCACCGGTGCATTGCTGCACAACGATGCCCATCGCTTCCTGCGCCATGACGAATCCGAGCACCCGCTGGCCTTGCAACTGGGTGGCAGCGTGCCGGCGGAGCTGGCGGCGTGCGCGCGGCTGGCCGAGGATGCAGGTTACGATGAGGTCAACCTCAACGTTGGCTGCCCGAGCGACCGGGTGCAGAACAACATGATCGGCGCCTGCCTGATGGGGCATCCGGCGCTGGTGGCTGATTGCGTCAAGGCCATGCGCGATGCGGTGGATATTCCGGTCACGGTCAAGCACCGCATCGGCATCAATGGCCGTGACAGCTACGCCGAACTGTGCGATTTCGTGGGACAGGTGCGTGACGCGGGTTGCCGCAGCTTCACCGTGCATGCGCGTATCGCCATCCTCGAAGGCCTGTCGCCCAAGGAAAACCGCGAGATCCCGCCGCTGCGCTATGACGTGGCTGCGCAACTGAAGGCCGACTTCCCGGATCTGGAACTGGTGCTCAATGGCGGCATCAAGACGCTGGAAGAGTGCCATGCGCATCTGCAGACCTTCGACGGCGTGATGCTGGGCCGCGAGGCCTATCACAACCCTTACCTGCTGGCCGAAGTGGACCAGCAGCTGTTCTCCAGCACCGCCCCGGTGGTCAGCCGCAGCGAGGCGCTGGCGAAGCTGCGCCCGTACATCGTCGCGCACCTGGAAAGCGGTGGCGCCATGCATCACATCACTCGCCATATCCTCGGCCTGGGCCAGGGTTTCCCCGGTGCCCGACGCTTCCGCCAACTGCTGTCGGCGGACATCCACAAGGCCCCGGAACCGCTGGCCATCCTCGACCAGGCCGCCGAGCTGCTGCAAGGCCGCTGACGGAACCTGGGGCGCGCTTTCGACTCGAACCATCATTCCCCTGCCCGACCCGCCCCGCCGGCCCTTGAGCGGCCGTCGGGGCTCGGGTAATGTCGAGTCATTGCACAGGACAGAGCACGCCCATGACCTCCAAGCTGGAACAACTCAAGCGGTTCACCACCGTGGTCGCCGACACCGGGGACCTGGACGCCATCACCCGCCTCAAGCCGGTCGATGCCACCACCAACCCCTCGCTGCTGCTCAAGGCGGCGGCGATCCCGGGTTACGCGGACCTGCTCAAGCAGGTCAAGAGCGATGCCAAGGGCAATGTGGACCTGGCCTGCGACAAGTTCGCCGTGGCCGTGGGCTCGGGCATCCTCAAGGTCATTCCCGGGCGTATCTCCACCGAGGTCGACGCCCGCCTGTCGTTCGACGAACCTGCGCTGCTGGCCAAGGCGCGCCAATTGATCGGCCTGTACGAGCAGGCCGGCGTGCCGCGTGATCGCGTGCTGATCAAACTGGCCTCCACCTGGGAAGGCATCCGCGCCGCCGAGAAGCTGGAAAAAGAAGGCATCCAGACCAACCTGACCCTGCTGTTCTCCTTCGCCCAGGCCCAGGCCTGCGCCGATGCCGGGGTGTTCCTGATTTCGCCGTTCGTGGGCCGTATCTACGACTGGTACAAGAAGAGCACCGGCAAGGAATATGTCGGCGCCGAAGACCCAGGTGTGCAGTCGGTGACGCGCATCTACAACTACTACAAGGCCAACGGCTACGACACCGTGGTGATGGGGGCGAGCTTCCGCAACATCGGCCAGATCGAGCAACTGGCTGGCTGCGATCGCCTGACCATCAGCCCAGAGCTGCTGCAGCAATTGAGCGATGACCAGGGCCAACTGCCGCGCATCCTCAAGCCAGGCAACGCCGGTGAAGCCAAGCAGCACCTGAGCGAAAGCCAGTTCCGCTGGGCGATGAACGAAGACGCCATGGGCACCGAGAAACTGGCCGAAGGCATCCGCCAGTTCGCCCGGGACCAAGAGAAGCTCGAAGCCCTGATGGCTGACAAAGCCTGATACACATCAGGGTTGCCCTACGGGCGGGAGATGCCGAGCATTTTCCGCCCGTTTTCATTTGAGGCGCGTTCAAACTGCTTGGCCTGCGAAAGACCAGGCACACACGACTGAAAACCAATCGATGCCACCGAACACCGCACTTCCCCTTGTCCTTGCCGGCCCCGTCCTGCGTCGGCTGGAGCCTCAACGCCTGGCCATCTGGCTCGTTGCCACGCAGCCGCTGCAGCCGACATTCGTTCTCGATCTTCCAGCCCCTACCGCCAACCTCGCGTGCGAGGTGATCGCCATCGGCACCCAGGCCTTCGTTCACCTGCTGGATATCCACTTCGACCAGCCGCTGCCCTGCAACAAGGCCCTCCACTATGACCTGCTGCTCGATAGCGGCCAGGGGATCGCCGACTGGGCCCCTCACCTGCTCTACCCCGGCAGCCAACGCCCAAGCTTCGTGCTGCGCGAGCGCCTTGAGCAGTTGCTCCACGGTTCTTGCCGCAAGCCCCACTACCCAGCGGCCGATGGCCTGCTGTGTGCGGACCGGCTTCTGCAACAGTGCCAGCAACCCCAGGAGCGCCCTGCGCTGCTGTTGATGAGCGGTGACCAGGTCTATGCCGACGATGTCGCCGGCCCAATGCTACGCGCCATCCATACGCTGATAGAACGCCTGGGCCTGTTCGGCGAAACACTGGAAGGCGCCTTGGTCGCCGACAGCGCCGCGCTGTATCGCCACCCCGCCAGCTACTACCACCGCGCGGACCTGCTGCCCGCCCAGGAGAGCAACGAAACCTTGCGCGAGCGCTTCTTCGGCGGCAAGCGCAAACCGATCTTCTCCAGCAGCAACGCCGACAACCACCTGGTGACCTTCGCCGAAGTCATGGCCATGTACCTGCTGGTCTGGTCACCCGTGCCGTGGACGCTGATACACCTGGACATGCCCGAAGGCCTGAGCGACAAGCGTCAAGCACGCTACCAGGAAGAGCTGCCCCAGATCGAAGCCTTCGCCGCCAACCTCGATCAGGTAGCCCGGGTAATGGCGCACCTGCCGTGCCTGATGATCTTCGATGACCATGACATCACTGACGACTGGAACCTCTCGGCGCAATGGGAAGAGACAGCCTACGGACATCCCTTCTCGCGCCGGATCATCGGCAATGCGCTGCTTGGCTATCTGCTCTGCCAGGGCTGGGGCAACGATCCAGACAGTTGCCAGGCGTTGATCGAGCCGTGCAAGGCCCTGGGCGATCGCCAGCAACAACACCTGGACCTCCAGACCCAGGACGCACTGATCGACCAGTTACTGCGCTTTCAGGGCTGGCAATTCAACCTGCCCACCCAGCCACCGCTGCTGGTGCTGGACACCCGCACCCGCCGCTGGCGCAGCGAGAGCAGCCTGAAAAAACCTTCAGGCCTGCTCGACTGGGAGGCCTTGTGCGAACTGCAACAGGCACTGCTGGACCATCCTTCGGCGATCATCGTCTCCCCGGCACCGATCTTTGGGGTCAAGCTGATCGAGACGGTCCAGCGCGTGTTCAGCTGGCTAGGCTACCCGTTGTTGGTGGATGCGGAAAACTGGATGGCCCATCGCGGCGCGGCCCAGGTGATCCTCAACATCTTCAGCCATTCGCGTACTCCAGGGCACTATGTAGTCCTGTCGGGCGACGTGCACTATTCGTTCGTCTACGAGGTGTTGATCCGCCACCGTCAGCGCAGCCCGCACCTGTGGCAGATCACCAGCAGCGGCATCAAGAACCAGTTTCCCAAACGCCTGCTGGACGTATTGGATCGCCTCAACCGCTGGCTCTACGCGCCGCGTTCGCCACTCAACTGGTTCACCAAACGTCGACAGATGGAGGTGATGCCACGCACGCCCAGCCGCAGCCAAGCTGGTGAGCGGCTGTGGAATGGTGCGGGACTGGGACAGGTGTTCTTCGATGAGCAGGGGCGCCCGGCGCGGGTGTTTCAACTGAGCGCCAATGGGAGCGAGGCTACGGAGTTTACGCGGCGGGAGTGACAACGGCTGTTTCTGCCGACCTCTTCGCGGGTACCCCCACAGGAGTATCACCCGCCTAGAGGCTTGTGATGTACCTGTGGGAGCGGGTTTACCCGCGAAAGAATCGATACGAGGTAGGGATCAGGTGCGCTCCAAGGCGCTGACCAAGTCGTGGAAAGCCTCGCGGTTGGAGTCGTTCAGCCCCATGAGGATCTTGTGCGCCTCCAACACCTTGGAGCGCACCACATCTTCGTTCTGGTCTTGGGATGGCAGGTCGGTCAGGCACTCCGGGCAGGGTACCGGGCGGTCGACGATGTTGAACACCTGATCGAAGCCCATGGACTGCAGCAACCGGGAAATGTCCGGGTTGGTGGTGACCACGGTCGGCAGCAGGCCAACCTTCTGCCGGGACAGGATCGACAGCTTGGCCAGCAAACCGAGGGTGGTGCTGTCGATACTCTCGGTCTCGGTCAGATCGATGACGATGGCCGAGAAGTTCAGCGCGGTGAAGATCTTTTCGATCGTTGCATCCAGCGCCGAGCACAGGGTCAGGCGCACTTCACCGACGAACTTCAGAACAAAGGTCCCGCTCTGCTCGGCGAACTGGATTCTACCGGTACTCATTCAAGGTTCCTGCTCAACACCAATAGGGCGATATCATCCGGCATCTCCCCAAGCGTAGCCAATCCAAATCGTTGGCGCAGCCCATCCAGGCTGCCCCCCGCGTCCTTGACGATTTCCGGCAAGGTCGCTTCCTTATCTTTGAGTGTATCCCCTGGCAAAAGGTCCAGAATGCCATCGGACATCAGGGTCAGGCTGAAGCGCGACGGCAGCTCCAGCACCTGATCCTGGTAACTGGCCTCTTCGAACAGCCCCACCGGCAGGCCGCGGCCTTCAAGGTAACGAGCCTGGCCCGGGGTATAGAGCACCGGCAGCGGCAAATGGCCGCCGACACTGTAGGTCATCAGCCCGGTTTCCTCATCGATCACCCCACCCACCATGGTCACGTGCTTGCCCAGCTTGCAATTGATCAGCCCACGGTTGATGTGGCTGAGCACCTCGGAGGGCTTGAACTCACGCATCTTGCCGCTGCGCTTGAATTCAAAGAGCAAGCGGGTGGTCATGAACTTCAGCAATACGGTGACGAACGCCGACGATGCGCCATGGCCGGAGACGTCTGCCAGGTAGAAGGCGATACGTCGCTCATCGACCCGGAAGTAGTCGGCAAAATCACCCGACAGGTACAACGACGGGATGATCTGATGCTCGAACGACAAATCGCCCGCTGTCCACGGACTTTCCGGCAGCATGTTCATCTGCACCTGGCGACCGGCGTTCTGGTCCTCCTGGAGCAGGTGCAGGCTGGCTTCCAGCTCACGGTTGGCGGCTTCGAGCTTGTCGCGGTAGCGCTGGTTTTCCAGCACCAGGCGCGAACGGTCGAGGGCGCGGCGCACCGAATGCTCGAGCACAGCCAGATCTTCCAGTGGCTTGATCAGGTAGTCGGCGGCGCCCAGGCGCAAGGCCTCGACTGCATCGTTCATGACGCCTGCCCCGGATACCACGATCACCGGCAGTTGCGGCGCCCGCTCGCTGATCCGACGGATCAGTTCGAGGCCGCCCATCTGCGGCATGCGCAGATCGCAGATCACGAGGTCGGGCTGGTGTTCTTCGAAGACCTGAAGCCCCTGCTGGCCATTGCCGGCCTGGAGGACGCTGAAGCCACTGTCTTCCAGATAGGCGGCGAGGCTGGCACGGACCACGTCGTCGTCATCGATGATCAGCAGCGTTGCACTGGTTTTCTGCATGTGGGCGAACGGCGCCGGATTGGTTGGCGTAGTGACGTCAGCAAGGCGGACGGCGGCTACAGGGATACTCTGTGGCAACTCTCTACTTGAGTTGTAGGACAAGAAAACTGGCCCGGCAACTGGCAGAGGTGCCTTGTAAGGCGCAGACGGTACTCCCATCCGCCAGGCGTTTCAAGCCATGCGAGGGTCGACTTCCCCGCACTTTACAGGGCAAATCACCGGGAGTTATAAGAAAGCCGACCAGTGCAACCCAATGGGAAGGATGCAGCATGCCTCAGACCCCCACGAACCACAGCGAGAAACGCGACTTCATCCGCATGCGTATCGATGCCGACGTCACCCTGCTACATGCGGGCCAGGTGATCTCGGCCGTCTGCCTCGACCTGTCCAGTGGCGGCATGCAGGTCCAGGCCGCGCAACATTTTAAGGTGGGTGACAAGGTGCAGACGCGTATCGAATCCGACCACCCTGCCCTCAAAGGCCTTGAAGCCAGCACCGAAGTGGTGTGGATCGCTGATCAACCCAATGGCCAGCAGAAGTTCGGTTTGCGCATCCTGGCCCTGCACTGAGGCCAAAACGAGAAAAGGCGACCCGAAGGTCGCCTTTTTCATGCCCGCACGGATCAGAAGTCGTCTTCGACTTCCCCATCCTTGACCTTGAACTCGCGGTTCTGCAGGTAGGCGTTGCGGATGAACACGTACTTGTCGCCGGTGATCAGTTTTTCCGCCGACAGCAGGTTGGCCCGGGTGTCGATCACGTCCAGGGCGAAGATCGAGTTGCGGGTCGGCACGTGGTCGATATAGCGGTAGGGTTCGGTGTAGGTGTCCGGGTACTTGGCCAGGCCATCGCGCACGGTGCTTGGGCCCAGCAGCGGAATGACCACGTAGGGGCCACTGCCGATGCCCCAGTAGCCCAGGGTCTGGCCGAAGTCTTCGTCGTTGCGCTGCAGGCCCATCTTGGTGCCGACATCGAAGAAGCCGCCCAGGCCGAACGTGGTGTTGACGATCAGGCGCGCCGTGTCGACGCCCGCGGCATGGGGCTTGAGCTGCAGCACATCGTTGACCAGGTTGGTGACATCGCCCAGGTTGCGGAAGACATTGTGGATGCCATCTTCGAGGAACTGTGGGGTGACGGCCTGGTAACCCTTGGCCAATGGCTTGAGGGCATAGGTGTCGAGGGTATCGTTGAACTTGAAGATCGGTCGGTTGACCGCCTCCCAGGGATCCTCCTCGGTGGCCGCCTGGGTGGCTGCCACGGGCGCCAGCAACAAGCTGGCGCAGACACAGGCCTGGGTGACTCGCTCGATCACTCCGGCACCGATCCTACGCATAGATGTTTCTCCATCGGATTTGACGGCAACAGGCACGTTAGTGCACTGCAAAATTAAGACGCCAGTATAAAGGCTCATCGGCTGATAAGCAGCTTTACACATTTTTATTCAAGATTATGTGAACAACTGTTGCGGTGTCATCCAGCGGTAACAGGCGCCCACTAGCCTGCGGACTATTTGAGGGACGCTGCCATGGAAGATGCATCCGCCTTCACCGCCATACTCTTTGGCCTGCGTGGCTGCCTGGTCCAGGCAGTCAACGGCAGCCCCCAGCCCACGCCTGGGGCGCTGGACACCCTCTCGGCCCTGCGCAAGCACCAAGTACCCTGCATATGGCTCGACGAACTGAGCGCCAACCAGGGCAGGCGTCTGGCCAACGTGTTGCCAGACTGGCTGCCAGGGCAAGCCGTCAATGATTGTCCTTGGCCCGCTCCTAATGCCTGCTGGCAGGCGCTGATGACCTTGCAGAGCGCTCGCCTGGACGGCAGCGTGCTGGTCAGCGGCGATCCGCGCCTGCTGCAATCAGGCCTCAACGCGGGGCTGTGGACCGTTGGCCTGGCCAACAGCAGCCCGTCGTGCGATGTAGGCTCCAGCCAATGGCAGGCGATGACCGAGCAAGCACGCGAACTGGCCCGCGGCAAAGCGACACTGGAGTTGTTCGGCCTCGGTGTCCACTCGGTGATCGACCATCTGGAGGCGCTCGAAACGTGCCTGGCGGACATCGCGCTGCGCCGACGCAAGGGCGAAAAGCCCTGATACAGGGTCGTTGACACCGATCATGCAAAGCGCCTGCAGGTGGATTACGCTTGGAGACAGGCCAGAACCTTTGCACCGTCGCGAAGGTCCATGCCTTGCCAAGCCATAGAGGGAGAACACCCAATGCCCGCCCGCGAACTGCAAGAGCGACTCAATAGCCTGCGCGAGCAACTGGATCGGAATGTACCGCTGTCGGACGAAGAACTGGCCAGCCTGCACGAAGAAGCGAGACAGATAGAGGCGCAACTCAAGCTTGAGGAAGCCACGCCCGACAACAACCTGGTTGACGGTGTGAACCTCGCCATCGAACGCTTCGAGGTCGACCACCCCGACCTGACCGCCACGCTGCGCAATATTGCCAACTACCTGCATAGCATGGGTATCTGACGCTAAAACCTGCATCGGGGCTGCCCAGCAGCCCCCATGTTCCTTACTGCCGAACCAACCGCTGATTGTCTGGGCTAATCGCTCCGGTGCTGCGGTACGGGTTGATGTCCAGGCCGCCGCGACGGACATAGCGCGCATACACGGTCAGGTGCTCGGGTTTGAGTAGGCGCAAGAGGTCCAGATAAATGCGCTCGACGCACTGCTCATGGAAGTCCGAGTGCTGGCGGAAACTCACCAGGTAGCTCAGCAGGCTCGCGTGATCGAGCGCCAGGCCTTTGTACGCCACCACGACGCTTCCCCAATCCGGTTGCCCGGTGACCGGGCAGTTGGATTTGAGCAGATGGCTGTGCACCGCCTCCTCAACCACACGCTGCGAATCGCATTGCAGCAGCTCCGGCTGGGGCTGCTCGTAGTTGCTGATGCTCACGTCTAGCTCATCGATGCATTGGCCTGGCAACGCCACCACGCCCTGGGCCTCGACGGCCGCCAAGGTGCGCACACGGACAGCGACAGCCTTGCCGGCGGCAGCGGAGAGGTCTTTTTCCAGGCAGGCCTGCAGTTCGCCGCTGGAAGCGAAGACGGTCTGGTTCAAGGAGTTCAGATACAGCTTGAACGACTTGGATTCGATGATGTTGGGCGAGTCGGCCGGGATGGCGAACTCACCGATGGCCACCACGGGCTTGCCCGAGGGCAGCAACCAGGACAGCTCGAAACAGTTCCAGTAGTCCACGCCCTGCCACGGCAGGGTCTGGGCGGTGACGCCCAGCTCGGCCCACTTGGCCGCACGCGGTATGGGGAACAGCAACGAAGGGGTGTAGGTGGCGATGTACTCGCTGGCTTTACCCAGCGGGGAATGTTCGGCGGCGGGATGCATGGAGCTGACCTGAAAAATCGTGATGGGCCATTCTACCGGTTTTGCTTCCCGCCTTGGGGTCGAAGTCACTCGATGGTCAGTTTTCCGACCATGCCGGCCTGGTAATGCCCAGGGACGTTGCAGGCGAACTCGATGGGCGCAGACTTGCGGAAGGTCCAGGTCAGTTCGGCTCGCTGGCCAGGCTGCACCAGTACCGTGTTGCCGGCGTCATGACCATGTCCGCCCATCATCTGGCCGTGATCCATGCCAGCCATGGCGCCGTGGTCCATGCCTTCGTGGTTCATACCCTCGTGACTCATGCTCATGCCTGGCATGGCCAGCATCTGCTTCTGATGCTCGGCATGCATGGCCTTGTCCCCCAGGTTGAACTCATGAGGCAGTTTGCCCTGGTTGATCAGGACGAAGCGCACGGTCTCGCCCGCCTTGACCTCGAGACTCGTGGGTTCGAAGGCAATGTCCTTGAGTACGACTTCGACGGTCCGGGTGGCCTTGGAGGCTGGGGCCGGCTCGCCAAAGGCGAAGGTTTTTGCATCGCTTGCCAACGTGGGCAGGCTGACCAGGGCCAGGGCGGCGGCGATGAACAGGTGTTTCATGAAGACTCCAACGGTTACAGCGGGATGAACTCCACTCTATAAAGGTGCTGCTGGCGGTTAGCTGACAGGAACATTACAACGTTGTCAGCTTCGGTGATGATTGCCAGAGTCACGTATCATTTCAGTCATCACCTCGCCCCCAATGGGGAGCTTTTACCCGCTCCCTCAGGGATAGGCGCGCCCTCTTCTGAACTATGGACAGGACATGAAACTGCTGATCGTCGAAGACCAGATCAAGACTGGCCAATATTTGCGCCAAGGGCTGAGCGAGGCCGGCTTCACCACCGAGCTCGCCTGCGATGGCGACATCGGCCAGCACCTGGCCCTGACCGGCGATCATGACCTGCTGATCCTCGATGTCATGCTCCCAGGGCGCGACGGCTGGCAGATTCTCCAGGCTGTGCGCCAGGCGGGCCTGGAAACCCCGGTGCTGTTCCTCACCGCCCGCGATGCCGTGGAGGACCGCGTCCACGGCCTGGAGCTAGGCGCGGACGACTATTTGGTCAAACCCTTCGCCTTCTCCGAGCTGCTGGCCAGGGTGCGCACACTGCTGCGCCGCGGCGCCAATTCCAGCCAAGATACACAATTGGGCCTGGCTGACCTGCGCCTGGACCTGATCCGCCGACGCGCCGAGCGCGCCGGCCAGCGCATCGACCTGACCGCCAAGGAGTTCGCCCTGCTCGAACTGCTGTTGCGCCGCCAAGGCGAGGTGCTGCCCAAATCACTGATCGCCTCGCAAGTCTGGGACATGAACTTCGACAGCGACACCAACGTCATCGAGGTGGCGATCCGCCGCCTGCGCCTGAAGATCGACGATCACCACGACAACAAGCTGATCCACACCGTGCGCGGCATGGGCTATGTACTCGAGGAGCGCCAAGACTGATGCTGCGCCTGTCCCTGGGTGGGCGCCTGGCCCTGCTGTTCGCCGCCTGCACCGCAGCCGTCTCGCTGACCGCTGGCCTGCTGTTCAGCCGGGCCAGCGAACGCCATTTCATCGAACTGGACCAGCAACTGCTCAATGGTCGGCTGTCCTTGATGCGCACTCTGCTCGACGGCGTCACCCGCCCCGGCGATCTGGCGTCGCGCCTGCCCGCCCTGCGCAACGAACTGAGCCACCAAGCCGATCTGGCCTTACGTATTCGCGGCGCCGATGGTGCGCTGTGGTTCGACAGCCGCAGCGGCCTGCCGGACACACCCGCACACGCAGGGCTCGCCACCCTGCATGCCGATGGTGTGGACTATCGCAGCCTGTGCATCCAGCTCGACGAAGGCAATCCTGGTTCAGCCCGGTTGACCCTGCTGTTGGACATCACCCACCACCAGCACTTCCTGCAAGGCATGCAGCGCCTGATCTGGCTGACCGTCGGCCTGTCGGCCTTGGCCACCGCGCTGCTCGGCGCCTGGGCTGCTCGCCGCGGGCTGCGCCCCTTGCGCCAGATGGGCGAAGTGGCTGCCAGCGTCAATGCCCGCTCTCTGACCACCCGATTGCCTGTGGCCCAGATGCCCGAGGAACTGGCCGAGCTGGCCAGCACCGTCAATGCCATGCTGCAACGCCTGGACGATGCCTTCCAGCGCCTGTCGGCGTTTTCCGCCGACATCGCCCATGAACTGCGCACGCCACTGTCCAACTTGCTGACCCACACCCAGGTAACCCTCACCCGCCCACGTAGCCTCGATGAGTATCGCGAGACTTTGCACGGCAACCTGGAGGAGTTGCAATGGATGGCGCAATTGGTCAACGACATGCTCTACCTGGCCAAGGCCGACCACGGCCTGCTGATACCCAACCGCGAAGCATTGGACCTGGCAGCGGAATTGGACGCCTTGCTGGAGTATTACGCGCCGCTGGCCGAGGACGCAGAGGTCCGCCTGATGCGCGAAGGTGAGGCACGGCTGGAGGGTGATCGACATATGCTGCGCCGAGCGCTGTCCAACCTGCTGGACAATGCCCTGCGTTTCACCCCGCAAGGTGGCGAGATCCGTGTGTCGCTGAGCCCGGGGGCACACATCATCGTGGCCAACACCGGCCCTGCGATTGCGCCAGCCGTGCTGCCAAGGCTCTTCGACCGCTTCTATCGGGCGGACCCGGCACGGCGGGAAGGCAGCAGCGAACATGCGGGGTTGGGGCTGGCGATCACCCGTTCGATCATCCAGGCCCATGGTGGGGCCATCCGCGCCGAGTGCGCTGAGGGTTGGACGCGCTTCGTGATCGAGTTACCTGAAGCGTTGTGAAAGGGCTGCCCCGCAGCCCAATCCGTAGGAGCGGCCTTGTGCCGCGAAAGGGGTGCAAAAGCACCCCCACAGGCGCTTATTCGTAACGCAGCGCCATCGCCGGCTCCACCTGGGACGCCCGATACGCCGGATAGATCGTGGCCAGGAAGCTCATGACCAGCCCAGCGGTGCAGATGAGCGCCACATCTCCCCATTGCAGGTCCGATGGCAGGCTGCTGATGAAGTACACATCGGAGGTGAAGATGTGCTGTCCACTGATCCGCTCCAGCCAGCCCACGATCTGGCTGACATTGAAGGCCGCGATCACACCGAGCACGCCACCGACCAAGGTACCGACGATACCGATCAACGAACCCTGAACCATGAAGGTCCCCATGATCTGCGCAGGCGTCGCACCGATGGTCCGCAGGATGGCGATATCAGAGCCCTTGTCATTCACCACCATCACCAGGGTGGCGATGATGTTGAACGCCGCCACCGCGATGATCATCATCAGCAACAGGCCGATCATGGTCTTTTCCATCTTCATGGCACTGAACAGGCTGCCCTGGGTGTGCGACCAGTCATCGGCGCGGTAATCATTGCCAAGGCCCGCAGCGATCACCTTGGAGACCTCGGGCGCGGCATACAGGTCGTGCAGTTTCAGGCGCACACCCTGCACGCTGCCCGGCGCCCAGCGCTGCATTTCGCCGGCATCGGCAACATGGATGTAGGCCTGGGAGCCGTCGAGCTCGGCCCCCACCTTGAAGATGCCGACTACCGTCAGGCGCTGCATACGCGGCGTGATGCCGCCGGGGGCCTTGCTGATTTCGGGCACGATCAGCGTCAGCTTGTCGCCGGTATTGAGGCGAAAACGCCGCGCGGTCAGCTCACCGATGACCACGCCATACTCGCCCGGGACCAAGTCCTGCAGGCGCCCCTGAACGATATGCTGACCGACGATGGAGACCTTGCCCTCCTCGGCCGGGTCGATACCGCTGACCTGGATCGGCTGCATCGCGCCCTTGTACGACAGCATGCCTTCCATCTCCGTGATCGGCGCAGCCGCCACCACGGCCGGGTTCTTCAGCGCCGCATCGGCCACCTTGCGCCAGTCATCCAGCGGCTGCACCCCCAGGATGCTGGCGTGAGGCACAAGGCCCAGGATGCGCGAACTCATCTCACGCTGGAAACCGTTCATCACCGACAGCACCACGATCATCGCCAGCACGCCCAGGGACAGGCCGATCATCGAGGTCATGGAGATGAACGAGATGAATTGGTTACGGCGCTTGGCACGGGTGTAGCGAGCACCGATGAACAAGGGCAAGGGTCTGAACATGTACGAGAACACCCAATGAAAAAAGGTTACGGCGCAGCCCGTGCCGCGCCGTGCAATCGACTCAGATCGGCACCAGGCGACCGTCTTCCAGGTGCAGGACACGGTCCATCTGGCGCGCCAGGTTCAGGTCGTGGGTCACTACCAGGAACGCTGTCTGCGAAGCACTGGAAAGCTCTTGCATCAATTCCTGGATGCCCAGGGCAGTGTGGTGGTCCAGGTTGCCGGTGGGCTCGTCGAGCATCACCAGGCCAGGGCGGTTGACCAGCGCGCGAGCGATCGCCACGCGCTGACGCTCGCCACCGGAGAGCTCGGCCGGCTTGTGATTGAGGCGATGCCCCAGACCCACCCGCTTGAGCAGTGCCTCGGCGCGCTCGCGCGCTTCGGGGATCGGCGTGCGACCGATCAGCAGCGGCATGCAGGCGTTTTCCAGGGCAGTGAACTCTGGCAACAAGTGATGGAACTGGTAGACGAAGCCCAGCGCACGGTTGCGCAGCAGACCCCGGGCGCGCTCGCCGAGGGCCGACAGCTCTTCGCCTGCCAACCAGACACTGCCCTGGGTTGGGGTGTCGAGGCCACCTAGCAGGTTGAGCAAGGTGCTCTTGCCAGAGCCGGAACTGCCGACGATGGCCACCCGCTCACCTGCGTGCAACTCCAGGTTCAACCCGGACAGCACCTTCACCGACTCCGGCCCTTCCTCGTAGGACTTGCCCAGGTTGCGGCAGCTCAGTACGGCTTTATTCATGCGCGACTCACTCATAACGTAGCGCCTCTGCAGGCTGGGTGCGGGCCGCACGCCAGGCCGGATACAGGGTGGCGAAGAAACTCAGGACCAGCGCCGCACCGCAGACCATCCACACGTCTTCGGCCATGATCTGCGACGGCAGGTAATCGATGAAGTACACATCCGCGTTCAGGAACTTGTGCCCGATCAGCTTCTCGATGCCGGCGATCACCGCACTGACATTGAGTGCAGCGACGATGCCGACGACTGCGCCGATCAAGGTGCCGACCACACCGATCACCGTGCCCTGAACCATGAAGATGGCCATGATCTGCCCCGGCGTGGCGCCAAGTGTACGCAGGATGGCGATGTCGCCACGCTTGTCGTTGACCACCATCACCAGGGTGGAAATGATGTTGAAAGCCGCCACCGCCACAATCAGCAACAGCAACAGGCCGATCATGGCCTTCTCCATGCGAATGGCCTGGTAAAGGTTGCCGTGGCTGCGGGTCCAGTCGCGGGTGTAGAACTCCTGCTCGCCCAGGCGCTGGGCGATGTCCCATGCCACGCGCGGGGCCTGGAACAGGTCGTCGAACTTCAGGCGCAGGCCCTGGACCTGATCGGCCTTCCAGCGGTGCAGGCGCGAGAGGTCGCTGATGTTGGTCAGCCCCAGGTAGCCGTCGATTTCGCCGGCACCGACGTGGAAGGTGCCGACCACGGTGAAGCGCTTCATGCGCGGGAACATGCCCGCCGGGGTGACGCTGACCTCCGGGGCGACGAAGGTCAGCTTGTCGCCAACGCCAACGCCCAGCTTGGCCGCGGCCTTGTCGCCGATCATGATGCCCCACTCGCCTGGCGCCAACTTGTCGAGGCTGCCCTGCAGGAGGAAGTTGTCGATGATCGACACCTGCCGCTCCTGGACGGGGTCGATGCCATTGAGCAACACCTTCTGCACCTTGCCGTCGTGGGTCAGCAACCCCTGCATCTGGGTGAAGGGCGCGACCGCCAGCACCTGTGGATTCTGCTTTACTTGTTGGGCAAGGCCCGACCAGTTGTCCAGCGGCTGGCCCGTTTCGAGCGTGGCATGGGGAATCATGCCCAGCACGCGGGTACGCATCTCGTGGTCGAAGCCGTTCATGACCGACAGCACCACGATCATCACCACCACGCCCAGGGCGAGGCCGATCATCGAAGTCAGCGAAATGAACGAGACGAAGTGGTTGCGACGCTTGGCACGGGTGTAACGCGTGCCGATGAATACGAAAAGAGGTCTGAACATGTCGGGGCTTGTTCGGATGAAAGGGAACGTCCTTGTGGCAGGGCGCCTGCAGCGGCTTTACACTCGGACCACCGCCGTAACCATGGGTTCGCCATGACGACACTAGACGAAGAAGATCGCCGCGAATACTACCGCATCGAAGACAGTATCGCACTTGAAATCAGTGCCTTGGACACGGCCCAAGCCCAGGAGACAGACCTGTTGCAGGATGCTTCACCGCTGTTCAACCTGCTCAGCGAACTGCATCTGGCCGACTTCGAGTCCCAGCACCTGATGCGCCAGTTGAGCGAGAAGGATCGCACGCTCGCCGCCTTCCTGCGGGTGCAGAACAAACGCATCGACCTGCTCAGCGCGGTGCTCGCCCAGACCCTGCTGGGCGAAATCGGAAAGCCCCAGCGGGTGATCCTCTCCGAAGGCGGCATCGAGTTCGCCCATTCCACACCGATCGCCCCCGGCACACGACTGGCGGTGAAGATGATCCTCATGCCCCGCGCCCTTGGTCTGCTGCTGCGCGCACGGGTCACCCACTGCGACCCTCGCCCAGATGGCGATCACGAGATCGGCACCGAGTTCATCGACATGACCGACGCCCAGCGCCAACTGCTGGCGCGGTACATCCTGCAGCGCCAGCAACAGCAACGACGCCAGGCGCTGGAACAGAACGACCCCGCCTCTTGAGCCTTTTCCATTTTGACCTGAAGGAACGAACGTGACCCTGATCTATGGCCATCGCGGCGCCAAGGGCGAAGCGCCCGAGAACACCCTGAACAGCTTCCGCCAGTGCTTGTCTCATGGCGTCGATCGCTGCGAACTGGACCTGCACCTGTCGGCCGACAACGAGCTGATGGTGATCCACGATCCGACACTCAAACGCACCACTGGCCGACGCGGCAAGGTGGTCGAGCATCCCGCCGCCGAGCTGGTCACCTATGACGCACGCAAGGGCGGCCCGGGCTGGGTGCAGCCCTGCCCCATTCCACGCTTGGAAGAGCTGTTCGAGAAATGCGCCTTCGCGCATTGGCAACTGGAGGTCAAGAGTGCCTCGCGCACCCGTGCCGCCAGTACGGTGCTGGCGATTCGCGAGCTGGCGCAACAGTACGGCCTGCTGGACAAGATCACCATCACCTCCAGCTCCCGCGAAGTGCTGGGCGCCGCGCTGGAACTGGTTCCGGACGTGTCTCGCGGGCTGGTCGCCGAGTATGCCTGGCTAGACCCTCTGAAGGTGGCCCAGAACTATGGCTGCCAGATGCTGGCGTTGAACTGGACACTCTGCACGCCCGAGCGCCTGCTCAAGGCCCAGCGTCAGGGGTTGCATGTGTCGGTGTGGACGGTCAACGAACCGGCGCTGATGCGCCGGCTCGCCGACTTTGGCGTAGACAGCCTGATTACAGACTTTCCCGGTTTGGCCATGACCACCCTTGGGAAGGGCTGAATCCGGACTCCCCGACCGGCTCAGGCCACCGGCCGGAGCCGCTCAAAAAAGCCGGTTCAGGCCGTCGTAGGCCGCTACCCGATAGGCTTCGGCCATGGTCGGGTAGTTGAAGGTGGTGTTGACGAAGTACTTCAGATTGTTCTGCTCACCGGGCTGGTTCATGATCGCCTGGCCGATGTGGACGATCTCCGAGGCCTGGTAGCCGAAGCAATGCACCCCCAGGATCTCCAGGGTCTCGCGGTGGAACAGGATCTTCAGCATGCCCTGGGGCTCGCCGGCGATCTGGGCACGGGCCATGCTCTTGAAGAAGGCCTTGCCTACTTCATAAGGCACCTTGGCCTGGGTCAGTTCCTGCTCGTTCTTGCCGATCGAGCTGATCTCCGGAATGGTGTAGATGCCGGTTGGCACGTCATCGACGAAACGCCAGCTGCCATTGTCTACGATGCTGCCGGCGGCGGAACGACCCTGGTCGTGGGCGGCACTGGCCAGGCTCGGCCAGCCGATCACATCACCGGCGCCATAGATGTTCGGCACGGTGGTGCGGTAGGTCTCGTCGACCTCGATCTGGCCACGGCTGTTGACCTTGATACCGATGTTCTCCAGGCCCAGCTTGTCGGTGTTGCCAGTACGGCCGTTGCACCACAGCAAGGCGTCGGCCTTGATCTTCTTGCCCGATTTCAGGTGCAGGATCACACCGTTGTCCAGCCCCTCGACCCGCTCGTACTCCTCGTTGTGGCGTACGGTGATGTTGTTGTTGCTGAAGTGGTAGCTCAGCGCCTGAGAGATTTCCGAATCCAGGAAGCTCAGCAGTTGCCCGCGGTTGTCCACCAGCTCGACCAGCACGCCCAGGCCACTGAAGATCGAGGCGTATTCGCAGCCGATCACGCCAGCGCCATAGACGATCAGCTTGCGCGGGGTATGGCTCAGGCTAAGGATGGTATCGCTGTCGTAGACGCGCGGGTGGTGGAAGTCGATGTCGGCCGGACGATACGGACGCGAGCCGGTGGCGATGATGATGTGCTTGGCGACCAGTTTCTCGACCACACCATTGGAGCACACCACTTCCACGGTCTGCTCGTCGGCGAAGCTGCCGGTACCGACAAACACATCGACGCGGTTGCGCGCGTAATAGCCGGTGCGCGAGGCCACCTGCTTGGAGATCACCTTCTCGGCGCTCTTGAGCACATCGGGGAAGGAGAACCAACGCGGCTCACCGATGGCGCGGAACATGGGGTTGGTATTGAATTGCATGATCTGGCGCACCGAGTGACGCAGGGCCTTGGACGGGATGGTGCCCAAGTGGGTGCAGTTGCCGCCGACCTGGCGACGGCTGTCGACCATGGCCACCTTGCGTCCTGCTTTGGCGGCATTCATTGCCGCACCTTCTCCGGCCGGGCCGGAACCCAGCACCACTACGTCGTAGTTGTAGACAGCCATGCGTACTCCTTCAGAACTGGCCCGCCGGCCGGGTGGCCGCGGGGCGCGATCATGTCGCCGGGGCGCCATGAGAAAATTCGGGTGCAGTCTAATCAAGCGTGAACGCCGCGCACATTAACCCTTGGTCGCGTCGTAGGCCAATTTTGCCTGCACTACATGTCATTCACCGGTTCCCTGGCGACGATCATCCGTGTTTGCGCTTTCACTCGCCTTTCAGTGCCTGCTCGAACGCAGGCGTAGCACGGGAGACGAAGCCACCCTCGGCCCGGGTCACCAGCATCGCGGCAATGCCATGGGACACGGCGAAGTCCCAGCCTTGCTCCGGCCCCAGGATCAACAACAGAGTCGAGTAACCATCGGCTCGAAGCGCCGAGGCATCGAGCACGGTGACAGCGGCCAGGTCATGTTCGACCGGACGCCCCAGGCGGGCATCGAAGGCGTGCGAATAGCGCCGGCCATTGTCCTTGAAATAATGCCGATAGTCACCCGAGGTCGATACGGCCAGGCCATCCACGTCGATGACCTGGCGGACGATCTGGCGGTCTTCGCGCGGCAATTCCAGCGCCACTCGCCACGGGCTGCCATCGCGCTTGCGGCCCACGGCCTTGAGTTCTCCCGTGGCTTCGGCGAGAAAGTTTGCGACCCCCATTGCCTCCAGGCGTTCGGCAATCAAGTCAACGGCGTGGCCTGCGGCGATACTGTTGAAGTCCAGCTCTACCGCGGCGTCTTTGCACAGGGCGTCGCCTTCGACATGCAAGTGGTGATAGCCCACGCGCTGGCGGACCTGGGCCAGCTGTAATGGGTCGGGAACGTGCTCCTGACGCGCCTGAGGGCCAAAGCCCCACAGATCGAGCAGCGGCTCGACGGTAAGGTCGAAGGCGCCCTGGCTTTGCTCGGCCAATTGCTGACCAAACCCGACCAGCGCCCACACGTCCTTACCCAGTACCAGGCATTGGCCCGCCTGTAGCTGGTTGAAACGGCTGACCGTAGAATCGCCACGGTAGGTTGAATACTGCTCGTCGATATCGCGCAGGATTGCCTCCACCGCCTCCTGCACCTCGAGGCGGGACGGCCCGCCTGACTCTCGGACATACTGGATGCTGTAGCTGCTGCCCATGGTCGGGCCGCCAAAGCGCTCCAGGCTAGGAGCCTGGTCGCAGCCAGCCAGGAACATCAGGGTGAGCAGAAGACCTGTGCGCAATTTCACGTTTCTCGACTGGCCGCACTGGCCTGCTCGCAGGTCAACCCGCGAAGAGGCCCGCGAACGGCATATAGAAGCCCAAAAAAAACGGGAACCCGAAGGTTCCCGTTTCTTCAACGCATTACAAGCGGATCAGCGTGGAAACGCTGGCGGGTTCACACCAGCCATCTCTTCCATCACACGTACCACCTGGCAGCTGTAACCGAACTCGTTGTCGTACCAGACGTACAGGACAACGCGGTTGTCGTTGCAGATGGTCGCTTCGGCGTCGACCACACCGGCGTGGCGAGAGCCTACGAAGTCGGTGGAGACCACTTCCTGGGAGCTGACGTAGTCGATCTGCTTGTGCAGTTCCGAGTGCATGGCGATCTGGCGCAGGTACTCGTTGATCTCGTCGCGGTTGGTGGCCTTTTCCAGGTTCAGGTTCAGGATGGCCATCGAGACGTTCGGCGTCGGCACGCGAATGGCGTTGCCGGTCAGCTTGCCCTTGAGCACTGGCAGTGCCTTGGCGGCGGCGGTGGCGGCACCGGTCTCGGTGATGACCATGTTCAACGGCGCGGCGCGGCCACGACGGCTGCCCTTGTGGAAGTTGTCGATCAGGTTCTGGTCGTTGGTGAACGAGTGAACGGTTTCGACGTGGCCGTTGATGATGCCGTACTGGTCGTTGACGGCCTTGAGTACCGGCACGATGGCGTTGGTGGTGCAGGAAGCCGCGGAGATGATCTTGTCATCGGCGCTGATTTCGCCATGGTTGATGCCGTGAACGATGTTCTTCAGCGCGCCTTTGCCCGGAGCGGTGAGGATCACACGGCTGATGCCAGGGCACTTGAGGTGCTGACCCAGGCCTTCGGCGTCACGCCATTTACCGGTGTTGTCCACCAGCAGGGCGTTGTCGATGCCGTATTGGGTGTAGTCGATCGAGGCCGGATCGTTGGAGTAGATCACCTGGATCAGGTTGCCGTTGGCAGTGATGGTGTTGTGCTCTTCGTCGATGACGATGGTGCCGTCGAACGGACCATGTACCGAGTCGCGGCGCAGCAGGCTGGCGCGCTTGGTCAGGTCGTTCTCGGCGCCCTTGCGCACGACGATGGCACGCAGGCGCAGGCCGTCGCCACCACCGGTCTTCTCGATCAGGATACGCGCCAGCAAACGGCCGATGCGACCGAAGCCGTACAGGACGACGTCGGTACCCTTGCGAGCGGACAGGTTCTGCTGACCGACGACATCGGCCAGCTCTTCACGCACGAACTGCTCGACGCTGCGGCCGTTGCCTTCCTGCTTGAACTTGTTGGCCAGCTTGCCCAGGTCGACCGAAGCGGCGCCCAGTTTCAGCTCGCTCATGGCCTTGAGCAGGGGGAATGTCTCGTGGACGGACAGCTCGGTTTCGTCGGTTTGACGGTGACGGGCAAAGCGGTGGGCTTTGAGGATCGAGATAACCGAACGATTGATCAGGCTGCGGCCATAGATCGAGCTCACCACGTTGTTGTTGCGGTAGAGCTGACCGATAAGCGGGATCATCGCTTCAGCCAGGGCTTCACGATCGATCCACTCACCAAGACACTGGTCGGGCTTCTGAGTCACGGGAACCTTCCACATGTAGGGGGAGAAAAAAGGGGCTACATTATGACGCCCCTCGGCGTATCGGGCAATGAGCGCCTGTCGCCGCCGCCCGAGCCCGTCGCCAAGCCCTTCCGAGCCTGACAGCGCGCACCAGCACCGGTACAATTGTCCTCTTTGCCGCAACGCTTGGAGTCCAATCTCCCGTGTCAGTTCTGCGCCTACCGCAATTATCGGCCACGGCCGGCAAACAAACCTGGGGAAACCTGCCCGGGGCCGCCCTGAGCCTGGCCATCGCCGAAGCCGCCAGCAGCGCTGGTCGCTTCACCTTGCTGTTGACTGCCGACAGCCAGGCTGCCGACCGCCTGGAGCAGGAGCTGCGCTTCTTCGCGCCCGACCTGCCGGTGCTGCCGTTCCCCGACTGGGAAACCCTGCCCTACGACCTGTTCTCACCTCACCAGGACATCATTTCCCAGCGCATCGCCAGCCTCTATCGGTTGCCGGAGCTCGATCACGGCATCCTCGTGGTGCCGATCACCACCGCCCTGCACCGCCTGGCCCCGACCCGTTTCCTGCTGGGCAGCAGCCTGGTACTGGACGTCGGCCAGACGATCGATGTGGAACAGATGCGCACGCGCCTGGAAGCCAGCGGTTACCGCTGCGTCGACACGGTCTACGAGCATGGCGAGTTCGCCGTGCGTGGCGCCCTGATCGACCTGTTCCCCATGGGCAGCAAGCTGCCCTATCGGATCGACCTGTTCGACGATGAGATCGAGACGCTGCGCACCTTCGACCCCGAGACCCAGCGCTCGATCGACAAGGTCGACTCGGTCCGCCTGCTGCCGGCACGCGAGTTCCCGATGCAGAAGGACGAGGTCACCCGGTTCAAGGCGCGCTTTCGCGAGCGCTTCGACGTGGACTTCCGGCGCAGCGCGATCTTCCAGGACCTGACCAGCGGCATCATTCCTGCGGGCATCGAGTACTACCTGCCGCTGTTCTTCGAAGAGACCTCCACCCTCTTCGACTACCTGCCGACTGACACCCAGGTGTTTTCTCTGCCTGGCGTCGAACAGGCCGCCGAGCATTTCTGGAACGACGTGCGCGGGCGCTACGAAGAGCGACGCGGCGACCTGAGCCGCCCCCTGCTGCCACCGGCCGAGCTGTTCCTGCCGGTCGAGGACTGCTTCGCCCAACTCAAGCAGTGGCCCAGGGTCGTGGTCAGCAGCGATGAGATCGAAACCGGCGCGGGGCGCCTGCGATTCCCGGCGCGCGCCCTGCCGAATCTTGCGATCGAAGCCAAGGCCAACCAGCCACTGGCGGAGCTGTCGAACTTCCTCGAGCAGTTCCCTGGCCGCGTGCTGTTCACGGCCGAGTCGGCGGGCCGCCGCGAAGTGCTGCTGGAGCTGCTCGAGCGCCTGAAGCTACGCCCACAGACCGTCGAAGGCTGGGACGATTTCGTCACTGGCAAGGATCGCCTGGCGATCACCATTGCGCCGCTAGACGATGGCCTGCTGCTGGATGACCCAGGCCTGGCCCTGATCGCCGAAAGCCCGCTGTTCGGCCAGCGCGTGATGCAGCGCCGGCGCCGTGAGAAACGCGGCGACGCGGCCAACGATGCCGTCATCAAGAACCTCACCGAACTGCGCGAAGGCGCGCCGGTGGTGCACATCGACCATGGTGTGGGGCGTTACCTGGGCCTGGCCACTCTGGAAATCGAAGGCCAGGCTGCCGAATTCCTCACCCTGGAATACGCCGAGGGCGCCAAGCTCTACGTGCCGGTGGCCAACCTGCACCTGATCGCCCGCTACACCGGCAGCGACGATGCACTGGCCCCGCTGCACCGCCTTGGCTCCGAAGCCTGGCAAAAGGCCAAGCGCAAGGCCGCCGAGCAAGTCCGCGACGTGGCGGCCGAACTGCTCGACATCTATGCCCGACGCGCCGCGCGCAAGGGCCATGCCTTCGCCGACCCGGCCGCCGACTATGCCACCTTCAGCGCCGGCTTCCCGTTCGAAGAAACCCCGGACCAGCAATCGGCCATCGAGGCCGTGCGCACCGACATGCTCGCCGGCAAGCCGATGGACCGCCTGGTCTGTGGCGACGTCGGCTTCGGCAAGACCGAAGTGGCCATGCGCGCGGCCTTCATTGCCGTTCACAGTGGCCGCCAGGTGGCGGTACTGGTGCCCACCACCCTGCTCGCCCAGCAGCACTACAACAGTTTCCGCGACCGTTTCGCCGACTGGCCGGTGACCGTCGAGGTGATGAGCCGCTTCAAATCGGCCAAGGAAGTCAGCGCCGCCGCTGCAGACTTGGCCGAAGGCAAGATCGACATCCTCATCGGCACCCACAAACTGCTGCAGGACGATGTGCGCTTCAAGGACCTGGGGCTGGTCATCATCGACGAGGAGCATCGCTTCGGTGTACGCCAGAAAGAACAGCTCAAGGCCCTGCGCAGCGAGGTGGACATTCTCACCCTGACCGCTACGCCCATTCCGCGCACCCTCAACATGGCGGTCTCGGGCATGCGTGATCTGTCGATCATCGCCACCCCGCCAGCACGACGCCTGTCGGTGCGCACCTTCGTCATGGAGCAGAACAAGAGCACGGTCAAAGAGGCCCTGCTGCGTGAGTTGCTGCGTGGCGGGCAGGTTTACTACCTGCACAACGACGTCAAGAGCATCGAGAAATGCGCCGCGGAGCTGGCCGAATTGGTGCCCGAGGCACGCATCGGCATAGGCCATGGACAAATGCGCGAGCGCGAACTCGAGCAAGTGATGAGCGACTTCTACCACAAGCGCTTCAACGTGCTGGTGGCCTCGACCATCATCGAGACCGGCATCGACGTGCCCAGCGCCAACACCATCGTCATCGAGCGCGCCGACAAGTTCGGCCTGGCCCAATTGCACCAGTTGCGCGGCCGGGTCGGGCGCAGCCACCACCAGGCCTACGCCTACCTGCTGACGCCGCCGCGCCAGCAGATCAGCGCCGATGCCGAAAAACGCCTGGAAGCCATCGCCAACACCCAGGACCTGGGCGCAGGTTTCGTGCTGGCCACCAACGATTTGGAGATCCGCGGCGCCGGCGAACTGCTCGGCGAAGGCCAGAGCGGTCAGATCCAGGCCGTGGGCTTCACCCTGTACATGGAAATGCTCGAGCGCGCCGTCAAGGCCATCCGCAAGGGCACCCAGCCGAACCTCGAGCAACCGCTTGGCGGCGGCCCGGAGATCAACCTGCGCCTGCCGGCGCTGATCCCCGAGGACTACCTGCCGGACGTGCATGCCCGCCTGATCCTCTACAAACGCATCGCCTCGGCCGCCGACGAAGAGGGCCTGAAGGACCTGCAAGTGGAGATGATCGACCGCTTCGGCCTGCTGCCTGAGCCGACCAAGAACCTGATGCGCCTGACCCAGCTCAAGTTGCAGGCGGAAAAACTCGGCATCAAGAAAGTCGACGCCGGCCCCAATGGCGGCAAGCTCGAGTTCGAGGCCGAAACCCCGGTCGACCCGCTGACCCTGATCAAGCTCATCCAGGGCCAGCCCAAGCGCTACAAGTTCGAGGGCGCCACGCAGTTCCGCTTCCTCGTGCCGATGGAGCGCCCCGATGAACGTTTCAACACCCTGGAGGCGCTGTTCGAGCGCCTGACCCCACAGCCTGCCTAAGGAAGATCCATGCGTGCCATTCGTTGCCTGACCTTGATGCTGACGCTGTTCGCGCCGGCCGCCTTCGCCGAAGGCCTTTATCAGGTGGAAATGATCCTGGTACGGCAGAATGCCGTGCCTGCGGTAACCAGTCCGTTCGCCCCCGAAGACTGGAGCGCCGGCGCCCCACGCCTGGACAAGGGTGCCGAGCGCCCCCTGGCGCTGGAAGACGAAGTCACCCGGCTGCAAGCGACCGCCGACTACACCGTGCTGATGCACAAGGCCTGGCAACAGGAAGTGGGCGCCGAACCGAGCCGTATCGCCCTGGGCGCAGGCCAGGAGCAGTTCGGTCATTTCCCCATCGAGGGCAACCTGAGCATCGCCGATGGCCGCTTCATCGCCGTCCAGGCCAATTTCTGGGTGAACCAGCTCGACGGCAACGGTGCCGTGGTGCGCAGCGAGCAGTTCAAGCAGAGCAACAGCAACATGAAGGGCAACCAGCTGACCTTCCTCGACGGCGGGCACCTGGCCGTACTGCTGAAGGTGACACCTGCAGGCATGCGCAAGATGCCGGTGATGGATCCGGAGATGATGGAGCAGTGAGGTGAGCGAGAGCGATGTGCGGCACCTGCTTCAGCGCGATGAAAGCTGGACGTCGGATTTCGACGCCGGAACGCTCGCCCGTGGACAAACCTACGCCACACAGGGCCGGACAAAAACGCTTTCGATCCATGACAGAACGATAGAGGCCGCCTGCCTGGGCTCGGCAGGCCAGCGCTACACCCAGAAGATCCACCTCCAGCCGAACGCTGGCAGGCTGCGGGTGCTGGGGCGCTGCACCTGCCCTGTGGGCATCAACTGCAAGCATTGCGCAGCGACCCTTTTCCATTTGCAGGCATCCATCGATGATCACGACGCCAGCGATGACGGGCTGTCCCTCCCGACAGAGCTGAGCCAATGGGTCAAGACGCTGGAGAAACCCGAGCCTGCGCCACCCAATCAAAGCCCCTCGCGCAAAGGGCCGGCCATCTATTACCAGATCAGCCTGAACCAGGCGCAATGGCGCCTGGAGGCCATAAAAGGCACACGCCAGAGCGACGACACACTGAAGTTGGCCCGGATCACCTCGCTGCAGGAAATGATCTACTACACCCCCCGCTATGTGACCGAAGCCGATGCAAGACTGCTGCGCTTGATCAGCGCCCAGAACAGCAGCGTCGTCTCATCGGTGATCCACCTGGAGGGTAAGAAAGGCGCCGAGCTGCTCGAATACGCTCTGGCGAGCGGTCGCCTGCTGTTCGACGAGCAGCAGGAACCGCTGACCCCCGGCCCGGATCAGGCTGCCGAATTTCGCTGGGTCCGACTAGAGGATGGTGCCTATCGGGGGGATTGGCATCATGACAGCGATACGCCGCTTCAGGTCCTGCCACTGGACCCGCTGTACTACGTCAATCCACAGACCCACCAGACCGGCAGGCTGCGGCACAATCTGGACCCGTTCATCGCCAGTCAGCTGGCACGTGCGCCCATCGTACCCGAACACCTGGTTGTCCCTTTGAGTCACCGTCTGAACGCCTTGAACCGCCAGGTCCCCACGCCCACCGCCGTGCGCAGCGAAGAGCATGACGACATCCAGCCACGTCCGCACCTGACCCTGGGCAGCCTGGAGTTCAGCGCCTACATGCCCAAGACCGGCCGCATGCAGCGCCAGATGCAGCACCGCGCCGCGCTCGCGTTCAACTACGACGGCCTGATGGCCAGCGGCAATGACGAAAAACCCGTGAGTCGCCTGGTAGGAGAAACCAGTCAGCGCATCCGTCGCCAGCCCAAGGCCGAGCAAGCCATCCGCAAAACCCTGCGCGAACTGGGCTTCAAGCCCGCCACCCGACAGAGCAAAGCCCTGCCAGACAGTGCGGGCGAGATGCTCCAGCTACCCGACGATGAAGCTTGGCTGTGCTTTGCCCGCGAAGGTCTACCCCAACTGCGTCAGGCTGGCTGGGAGATCGACATTCCCCGGGATTTCGCCTTCGATTTGCAGGAGGTGGACGACTGGTACGCCACCGTCGAAGAGGCGCCAGGCCACGAATGGTTCGACTTGGAGCTGGGTATCGTGGTCGACGGGCAGCGCCACAGTCTGCTGCCGATCGTGCTGCAGCTGCTGCGCAGCAGTCCTGAACTGCTGCGAACCAGCGAGTTGGCGCGGCGCAGCGACGATGAACACCTGCTGATCGACCTGAACCGGGGACGCCAGGACAGCCCTGCCCTGCGTGTCGCCCTGCCCTACGGCCGCATCAAGGCGGTGATGGGCACCCTCGGCGAGCTCTACCTGCATGAGGATGCTGTCGGCCCGTCCTTGCGCCTGGAGCGTGCCGATGCGGCGCGCCTGAACGATATCGAGCACCTCCCCCTGCACTGGGAAGGCGGCGAACATGTGCGTGACCTGGGCCGACGGCTTCGCGATGCGCGTGATTTGCAGATCGAACCGCCCAAGGGGCTCAAGGCCAACCTGCGCCCCTACCAACAGCAGGGCCTGAACTGGCTGCAGGCCCTGCGCGAAATGGGCACCGGCGGCATCCTGGGCGACGACATGGGCCTGGGCAAGACCCTGCAGACCCTCGCCCATCTGCTGCTTGAAAAACAAAGCGCGCGCCTGGAGCAACCCGCGCTGGTGGTGATGCCCACAAGCCTTGTGCCCAACTGGCTCGATGAAGCCCAACGCTTCGCTCCTGAGCTTCGCGTCCTGGCGTTGCATGGCCCAGGCCGCAGCAAGCATTTCGCCTCGCTTAACGACTACGATGTGATCCTGACCACCTACGCCCTGCTACCGCGTGACCTGGAGCACCTGCGCGCGTTGCACTGGAGCCTTCTGATCCTCGACGAGGCGCAGAACATCAAGAGCAGCACCAGCAAGGCAGCCCAGGCGGTCTGCGATCTCAAGGCCTGTCAACGCCTGTGCCTGACCGGCACACCGATGGAAAACAACCTGGGCGAGCTGTGGTCGCTGTTCCATTTCCTCATGCCCGGCTGGCTGGGTGACCTCAAGCGCTTCAATCAGGATTACCGCACGCCGATCGAGCGCCACGGCGACACCGAACGCATGGCGCACCTGGCCAGCCGCATCCGCCCGTTCCTGCTGCGCCGCACCAAAGAGCAGGTGGCTACCGAGCTGCCGGCCAAGACCGAGATGATCCACTGGGTCGACCTCAGCGATGCCCAGCGCGACACCTATGAAGCCGTGCGCGTGGCGATGGACAAGAAAGTCCGTGACGAGATTGCCCGCAATGGGGCCGCGCGCAGCCAGATCGTCATTCTCGATGCGTTGCTCAAACTGCGCCAAGTGTGCTGTGACCTGCGTCTGGTCAAGGGCGTGGAGACCAAGGGCAACCAGGCTGACAAAGGCAAGCTCGGCAGCCTGATGGAAATGCTCGAAGAGCTGCTCAGCGAGGGGCGTCGAGTGCTGCTGTTCTCCCAGTTCACCTCGATGCTGGCCCTGATCGAGGCCGAGCTTGCCAAGCGCAACATCCGTTACAGCCTACTGACCGGCGATACCCGCGATCGGCGCACGCCAGTGCAGCAATTCCAGAATGGCGAAAGCGAGGTGTTCCTGATCAGCCTCAAAGCCGGCGGCACGGGCCTGAACCTGACGGCTGCCGACACAGTGATCCACTATGATCCGTGGTGGAATCCAGCCAGCGAAAGCCAGGCCACCGACCGCGCCTATCGCATTGGCCAGGACAAACCGGTGTTCGTGTTCAAGCTGATTACCCGAGGCACGGTGGAAGAAAAGATCCAGCAATTGCAGCAGGAGAAAGCAGCCCTGGCGGCCGGCCTGCTCGATGGCGGATCGGCCGGCCAGTGGCGCCTGGGCGATGAGGAGATCGAAGCCCTGTTCGCGCCACTGCCGGGTAAGCGCGGCCGCTGACCCAGGCGAGGCCTGCCCGCGAAGGGGTTGGCGGCGGCCTCTGTGGAAGACTCTATGGTGCCGGACAAGCTCGAATCGCCTTCGGTTGGTATTGTTTGGCGCTTTTCAGCCGTGCAAATACCAGCCCTGGCGCAGTTCCCACAGGCACAGCGGTGTTGTTGAGAGCACCGGACAACCCGTGGGGTTTACCCGCGAATGGCCAATGTAATCACCGCCAGCACCCCGCCCTACGGATCGCCTGCGCGCAAGGTCAATCGACCAGTTGCGCCTCCCTCAAGGCACTCAGCGCCTCCAGCCAGCGCGGCTGTTGCCGGTAATCGGTACGGGCAAAACCACGGCCACGCATCCTCGCAATCCGCGGCGATGGTTCGACCTTCAGGCGCTGGGCCGCGCTCAGTGCCAGCTCCGCCGCCGCCCGGTCATTGCACACCAGCCCCATGTCGCAGCCTGCGCTCAGCGCCGCTTCGATGCGGTTGGCGGCGTCGCCGACCACATGGGCCCCCGCCATGGACAGGTCATCACTGAAAATCACCCCCTCGAAGCCCAGCTCACCGCGCAGGATGTCCTGCAGCCAGCGACGCGAGAATCCGGCGGGCTGGTTATCGATCTGTGGGTAGATCACATGGGCTGGCATCACGGCCGCCAATTGACCACTGAGCCGGGTGAAGGGCACCAGGTCCGCCTGGCGTAATTGCTCGAGGCTGCGCTCATCCGTGGGGATGGCCACGTGAGAGTCGGCCTCCGCCCAGCCGTGCCCTGGGAAGTGCTTGCCACAGGCGGCCATGCCAGCGGCATTCATGCCGCGAATGAACGCGCCGGCCAGCTGCGTGGCGCGTGCCGGATCGCCCTCGAAGGCACGGCTGCCGACCACGGCGCTGCGCTGATGGTCCAGATCGAGTACCGGAGCAAAGCTCAGGTCCAGGCCGACGGCCAGGACTTCGGTCGCCATCAACCAACCACACTGTTCGGCCAGGTACTCGGCGTTGGCGTTGTCGGCGATCGCACGCATGGCCGGCAGACGCACGAAGCCCTGGCGCAGGCGCTGAACCCGCCCGCCTTCCTGGTCGACGGCCAGGATCAGGTCGGGACGCACGGCGCGGATGGACGCGCACAGCTCACGCACCTGACGCGGGCTGTCGATGTTGCGGGCGAAAATGATCAGGCCGGCCACTTCGGGCTGGCGCAGGAGATGGCGGTCTTCGGCGGTCAGCCATTTACCGGCGATATCCACCATCAGGGAGCCTTGCAGGCGGGCAGTCATATTGGATTCCTTCATGGGAGGGGCAGGACACCCCAGTGCGGGCAGGCGGATTCGTCGATCCGCACCGCGCAATGTTCCGGTACCCGCTCGAACAGCGCTATCAGATCGCTGTTCCTCAGACGTATGCAACCATGGGACAACGGGATACCCATAGGTTCAGTGTCCGGCGTACCGTGCAAATAGATGTAGCGGCGAAAGGTATCGACCTTGCCAAGCCGATTGAACCCTGGCTCGCAACCGCTGAGCCAGAGAATGCGACTCAGGATCCAGTCGCGGCCGGGAAATTGCTCATGCAGCGCCGCAGACCAGACCTCGCCGGTCCAGCGCCGGCTTCGCAGTACAGCGCCCTGCGGCAGACCGGCACCGATTTTCGCGCGGACCTGGTGAAGGCCTCGCGGCGTACAACCAGAGCCATTGAGTTCCCCTGCACCGTTACGCGCGGTGGATATCTCCAGGCGCACGCACAACGCCCCACGGGTGAATCCGTAGAGGCGCTGGTCGGCAAGGGATATATGCAGGAAGTCGAGGTCAGGCATGGGCGCTAGCTTAGCCCAAGCGCCTCTTAGCGCACAGTGTCAGGCCTTGACTGGTGCTTGTGCGGCGCCGCTCTTGCTGCGCGGACGCAGTTGCGCGGCGGCCATGGCAGGATCAGTGACCCCGCTGTCGGCACGCATGCCGGCGGCCAGGAATGGCACCATCAGGCGCATTACCTGCTCAATCGAGGTGTTGATGCCAAAATCGGTTTCGGCGATGGCCCGCAGCGCCTTGATGCCCGACATGCTGAAGGCGGCGGCCCCAAGCATGAAGTGCACGCGCCAGAACAGTTCCAGTGGCGGGATACGTGGCGCGGCTTCATTGACCAGCAGCATGTAGCGACGGAATATCTTGCCGTACATGTCTTCGAGGTATCGACGCAGGTGCCCCTGGCTCTGGCTGAAAGCAAGGCCCAGAAGACGCATGAAGATCGACAGGTCGTTGTTACTGCGAGGTTGCACGACCAGCGCTTGCTCGACCAGCATCTCGAGCAGTTCTTCCAGGCTTGGCTTGGATTCGGGGCGCGCCTGGCGACGATCCAGTTCACGTTCGAGGCTGGAGCAGAACGGGCCGAGAAAACGCGAGAAGACCGCTTGGATGAGAGCCTTCTTGGAACCGAAATGGTAGTTCACCGCCGCCAGGTTGACCCCGGCCTTGCTGGTGATCAGCCGCAACGAGGTTTCCGCGAACCCCCTCTCCGCAAACAGCTGCTCTGCAGCATCGAGAATGCGTTCAACGGTTTCCGATTGGGCCATGACTACTCCGCCTGACAAACAGTTGTTTGAAACATACGTTTCAAGCCCTCGTCTGTCAAGCCGGGTGACCCGCCAGTCGCCATTTAACCACAGCATTCAAATATTCGCTGCAAGCCACGGCTGGCGCAGGCTTCATCCAAGCGAGGAGCGCAATGGCGTGTTTTCCCGTCCCGCAGTGCTTGCAGCTGGCCAGCCACTGTATATAATTCCAGTCACTGTATAAAAAGACAGAGCGCTTGCCATGCTTAAACTGACGCCACGCCAAGCCGAGATCCTGGCTTTCATCAAACGCTGCCTGGAAGACAACGGCTTTCCGCCGACCCGCGCGGAAATCGCCCAGGAGCTTGGGTTCAAATCACCCAACGCCGCCGAAGAGCACCTCAAGGCACTCGCCCGCAAAGGCGCGATCGAGATGACCCCAGGCGCCTCTCGCGGCATTCGCATCCCAGGGCTGGAAGCCAAGGCCGAAGACAGCAGCCTGCCGATCATCGGCCGAGTCGCGGCCGGCGCACCGATCCTCGCCGAGCAACACATCGAGGAATCCTGCAACATCAACCCAGCCTTCTTTCACCCTCGTGCGGACTACCTGCTGCGCGTCCACGGCATGAGCATGAAGGACATCGGCATCTTCGACGGCGACCTGCTAGCGGTACATACCTGCCGGGAGGCCCGCAATGGCCAGGTCGTGGTTGCCCGCATCGGTGATGAAGTGACCGTCAAGCGCTTCAAGCGCGAAGGCAGCAAGGTCTGGTTGATCGCCGAGAATCCCGAATTCGCCCCCATCGAAGTCGACCTGAAAGAACAGGAACTGGTGATCGAGGGCTTGAGCGTCGGCGTCATTCGCCGCTGATCCAGGAGGCGTCATGCAGCAGTTCATCCACGCACCCCAGCAAGCCCAGTTGCCGTTGTTCGAGGCATTCCTGGCCCAACCGGCGCTGCCCGGCCTCAAGCCTCGGGACGCTGCCGCGGAGCAGCCGCGCAAGGGTAACCAGCCGGAGCTGTTCAGCGAACTGTCTCTGCGCGGCGCCCCCGGTCATTGCCAGGGTCTGCTCGCCCCGATCCTGCGCGAGCTAAGCGAAGAGGACGAAACCCGCTGGCTGACCCTCATCGCCCCACCCACCAGCCTGACCCAAGCTTGGCTGCGTGATGCGGGCCTCAACCGCGAGCGTATCCTGCTGTTGCACCCGGGCGCCAACCAGAGCGCCTTGCAACTGGCCTGCGAGGCATTGCGCCTGGGCCATAGTCACACCGTCGTCAGCTGGCTTGGCAGCGTTAGTACCAACGCACGCCAGCAATTGATACGCGCTGCCAATACCGGAAACGCACAAAGCCTGAACATCCGCCTCGGCTGATGTTCAGGCTTTGCCTGTATCAATCCAATCCTTGAATCTGGAAAGCGCGATGCTCAGTGCAGAACGCGCGGTCCCTCGTCACGCTCGAAATCGCCTTCGACCAGGCGACCCGCCATCTGCACACCCACGCTCAACATGGCCTTAGCCACTTCAACATGCTGGCCCTGCAGGAACGCCTTGGCGTCCTCGGAGAAATCCAGGGTCACCAGGGAACCCTCGTCCTCGGCGCGGCGCAGTTCGATCCGGCCATCAGGCAACTCGACAATTTCTAGAAAGGACGTTGACATATAGGGCCTGCTTTTCACGAAAGGCGAATAGTGTACCAGCCACCAGCGCTATCAGCACTCACTCAACGCGTCACGGAAGCGTCGGACCACGTCCTTTAGATTGGCCCGCCAGCTTTCCAGCTCTTGCCGGGAAAGCGCTGGTTGCTCGGGCTCATCCAGATTGACAGCCTGGATCAGCGGCTGGGTGACGTCGGTTTTCGGGGCTTTCTTGGCGACCGGCGGTCGGAACAAATCGGCATAAGCGCGCAGCAAATGCGCAAGCCAGGTTTCTGGCTGACGCACCAACTCCAGCAGCTCAGCCACTTCAGGAATAGCAATGCCGTCCAGCGCCTCGTCATTGAGCAACAGCTCGACCCGCGACGCAGTGGCCTGGGGCAAACGGTAGAAACCTGCGATCTCGTGGCACAGCCCCAGCAGAGCGCCATACAAGTGAAACAGCGCCGACTCGCGCTCGGCCTGGATCAAACCTTGGGCATTCATCGCCTGGCTACCTTCAGCCTTGGCCATGGACTCCAGGGCAAGCCCGGCGAAGAAGAGTTTCTGGTTGGTGCGGGTGTAGAGTTCCTGGGCCATCTTCAGTGGCCTCCCTGAGGCTGCAAAGCGATACCTCAGTGTCAGGGATTGCCCTGCCCTGCCGCAAGTTCCATGTCACAAAAGACTGGGGCCGCTTCACGTCCATCGCTGGATAAGCCCGCGATGGACGTGAAGCGGCCCCTTTTTCCGCGCTTGAATCAGCGCTTGTCTTCGACCTTCCAGGCATTGCCATCGAAGAATGCCTTCCAACCGGTCGGCTTGCCGTCGACTTCGGACTGCACGTACTGCTCCTTGGTCTTACGGCTATAGCGAATCACCGCCGGACGACCCTCGGGGTCTTTCTGCGGGGCATCGCACAGGAAGTGGTACTTCGGATCGATCTCGTGCTTGTGCGGAATGATCTCCAGCACCAGGGGCGCGCGGGTTTCTCGGTTCTTCGGGAACTGGCTGGCAGCCAGGAACAACCCCGAAGCGCCATCACGCAGCACGTAGGTGTCATCGACCTTTTCACACTTGAGCTCGGGCATGTCCACCTTGTCCATCTTAGGTGGCGCTGCCTCGCCGCTCTTGAGCAGCTTGCGGGTGTTCTTGCACGCAGGATTGGTGCAACCGAAGAACTTGCCGAAACGGCCAGTCTTGAGCTGCATCTCGCTACCACACTTGTCGCATTCCAGGCTCGGCCCTTCATAGCCCTTGATGCGGTAGCTGCCCTGCTCGATCTCGTAACCGGCGCAGTCCGGGTTGTTGCCGCAGATGTGCAGCTTGTGCTTTTCATCTAGCAGATAGGCATCCATCGCCGTGGCACAAATCGGGCAACGGTGCTTGCCACGCAGGACCAGGGATTCGGACTCACCTTCATCGTCGGCAGCGATTTCATCGCCCGGCACAAGGTTCACAGTGGCCTTGCAACGCTCCTTGGGCGGCAGGCTGTAGCCCGAGCAGCCCAAGAACACACCAGTGGAGGCGGTACGGATCATCATTGGCCGACCACACTCCTTGCAAGGAATGTTGGTCAGGGTCGGCTGGTTGGCACGCATGCCGTTCTCGGCGGACTCGGCCGTCAAAAGCTTCTTGCTGAAGTCGCCATAGAACTCGTCCAGAACGTTTTTCCAGTCACGCTCGCCTTGGGCCACATCATCGAGATTCTCTTCCATGCCGGCGGTAAAGCCGTAGTCCATGAGATTGGAGAAGCTCTCCGACAGACGCTCGGTGACGATGTCGCCCATCTTCTCGGAGTAGAAGCGGCGGTTATGCAACGTCACGTAGCCACGGTCCTGGATGGTGGAAATGATCGCCGCATAGGTCGATGGACGACCGATCCCGCGCTTTTCCATTTCCTTGACCAGGCTGGCTTCGGTGTAGCGCGCCGGCGGCTTGGTGAAGTGCTGGCTCGGATCGAGCTGGATGAGCTTGAGCGGCTCGCCCTGGGCCATTTCCGGCAGCACGTCGTCTTCGCCTGGCTTGCTCTGTTGAGGCAGTACACGGGTATAACCGTCGAATTTGAGGATACGGCCTTTGGCACGCAGCTCGAAGTCACCGGCATTGACCGTGACGCTGGTGGACAGGTATTGCGCAGGCGGCATCTGGCAGGCCAGGAACTGGCGCCAGATCAACTCGTACAAGCGCTCGGCGTCACGCTCCATGCCACTGAGCTTGGTCGGGTGAGTATTGACATCGGAGGGGCGAATCGCCTCGTGCGCCTCCTGGGCGCCCTCCTTGCTGCCATACACCACCGGCTTCTCCGGCAGGTACTGCTTGCCGAACTCACGTTCAATGTAGCTGCGCGCCATGTCCAGGGCATCGACCGACAGGTTGGTCGAGTCGGTACGCATATAGGTGATGTAGCCCGCCTCGTAGAGACGCTGGGCCATCATCATGGTTTTCTTCACCCCAAAGCCCAGGCGGTTGCTCGCTGCCTGCTGCAGGGTGGAGGTAATGAACGGCGCCGACGGTTTACTGCTGGTCGGGCGGTCTTCACGCTTGGCGACGCTGTAGCTGGAGGCCTTGAGCTTCTCCAGCGCCGCCATGGCCTGGGCTTCGTTCAGTGGCTTGAAGGCTTCGCCCTTCTCGCGCGCCACTTCGAAACGCACCTTGGCATTCTTGGCGGTTCCCAGGTCAGCGTGCACTTCCCAGTATTCTTCAGGATTGAAGGCCCGGATTTCGCGCTCACGTTCCACCACCAGCTTCACGGCCACCGACTGCACGCGTCCAGCCGACAGCCCGCGAGCGATCTTGGCCCACAGCAACGGCGAGACCATGTAGCCGACCACGCGATCGAGGAAGCGGCGCGCCTGCTGGGCGTTGACCCGGTCGATGTCCAGCTCGCCCGGTTGGGAGAAGGCCTCCTGAATAGCCTTCTTGGTAATTTCGTTGAACACCACGCGCTTGTAGCGGCTGTCATCACCACCGATGGCTTCGCGCAGGTGCCAGGCAATGGCTTCCCCTTCGCGGTCCAAGTCGGTTGCGAGATAGATGGTGTCGGCATCCTTGGCCAGGCGACGCAGTTCGTCGATGACCTTTTCCTTGCCGGGCAGGATTTCGTACTTGGCTTTCCAGCCGGCTTCCGGGTCGACACCCATGCGAGCGACCAGCTGGCGGCGTGCCTTCTCCTTCGGCGACAGCGCTGGGGCCTCAGACGCGGTCTTGCCGCGCTTGGCCGCCGGTTCTTTGGTGGCGCTGGCCGAACCGCTGGTGGGGAGGTCTCGGATATGGCCGATACTCGACTTCACCACGTACTGGCTGCCCAGGTACTTGTTGATGGTCTTGGCCTTGGCCGGGGATTCCACAATGACCAGCGATTTGCCCATGGATCGGAGTATTCCTGAATCTGAAGATGAAAAACGCGTCAGGTGCCAGACGCGGCACCGCTATATATAGTGGCAACAGAGTGAGGTCAAGCGCTCAGGTTCAGCCACCCGCTACGCCAGGCTGCTCGAACCGCCCCTCTTCGGCCTTGACCAAAGCAAAGCGTGGCACCTGCTCGCCGTCAACCTCGACAGACTCCAGGAACATCGACAACGGCCTCACCCAGAGCCCGAATTCGCCATACAACGCCTGGTAGAACACGACCCACTCTTCGGTCTCGGAGTGCCGTGCAACGCCGAACACACGGTACTCAGGCCCCTTGTAATGCCGGTACACACCGGGTTGTATCTGCATGCCGTCCACCCTCTTGAAACAAATCCTGTAAAAACAAAAACCGGGGCACAAGGCCCCGGTTGCTGTCGACAACGCGATCAGACGCGTTCGAAGACAGTGGTGATGCCTTGGCCCAGGCCGACACACATGGTGGCGACGCCGAGGGTGCCGCCTTTTTGCTTCATGACATTGAGCAGGGTGCCGGAAATCCGTGCCCCCGAGCAACCGAACGGGTGGCCCAACGCGATGGCGCCGCCGTGCAGGTTAACCTTCTCATCCATCTTGTCGAGCACTTTCAGGTCCTTGAGCACGGGCAGGGCCTGTGCAGCGAACGCTTCGTTGAGCTCGATGAAGTCGATATCGGCCATGGTCAGACCGGCACGCTTGAGGGCTTTCTGGGTAGACGGGACAGGGCCATAGCCCATAATTGCCGGGTCGACGCCGGCTACCGCCATGGCGCGGATGACCGCCAAGGGCTGGATCCCCAGGTCCATCGCACGCTGGCCGGACATGACGATCATGCACGAAGCGCCGTCGGTGATCTGCGACGAAGTACCGGCGGTGACAGTGCCCCCTTTAGGGTTGAACGCCGGCTTGAGCGACGCCAGGCCCTCGAGGGTGGTTTCCGGGCGAATGGTCTCATCGTAATCGAAGACCTTCAGGAAACCGTTCTCGTCATAGCCCTGCATCGGGATGATCTCATCCTTGAAGTTACCCTCGACCGTCGCCTGGTGGGCAAGCTGGTGCGAACGCAGGCCAAACAGGTCTTGCTGCTCACGGGTGATGCCGTGCATCTTGCCGAGCATTTCCGCAGTCAGGCCCATCATGCCCGACGCCTTGGCGGCATGCAGGGACAGGTGCGGGTTGGGGTCCACGCCGTGCATCATGCTGACGTGCCCCATGTGCTCGACACCACCGACGACGAACACATCGCCATTGCCAGTCATGATCGCCTGGGCGGCGGTGTGCAGCGCGCTCATCGACGAGCCGCACAGGCGGCTGACGGTCTGGGCAGCGGAGGTGTGTGGGATCGGGGTCATCAACGACGCCATGCGGGCAATGTTCCAGCCCTGCTCCAGGGTCTGGTTGACGCAACCCCAGATCACGTCCTCGACTTCTTTCGGATCGACCTTGTCGTTGCGCTCCAGCAACTTGCTGATCAGGTGCGCGGACATATCCTCGGCACGGGTGTTACGGTGCATGCCGCCTTTGGAACGACCCATCGGCGTGCGACCGAAGTCGACAATCACCACGTCTCTTGGATTCAGGCTCATATCAATACTCTCGCTCTAACTCGTTGGGCGCTCAGTTGAAGAAGCGCTGGCCGTTCTTGGCCATTTCGCGCAGCTTCGCGGTCGGGTGGTACAGCGGCCCCAGATCGGCATACTGGTCGGCCAGGGCAACGAACTCAGCGACCCCGATCGAATCGATGTAGCGCAGCGCGCCACCACGGAAGGGAGGGAAGCCGATGCCGTACACCAGGCCCATATCGGCCTCGGCGGCGGTCTCGACGATGCCATCTTCCAGGCAGCGGACGGTTTCCAGACACAGTGGGATCATCATCCAATTGATGATGTCTTCATCGGTCACTTCACGCTGCTCGAAGACGATCGGCTTGAGCACCTCCAGCACCGAGGCATCGGCGACCTTCTTCGGCTTGCCGCGCTTGTCGGTTTCGTAGGCGTAGAAGCCCTTGCCGTTCTTCTGGCCCAGGCGATTGGCCTCGTACAGGGCGTCGACAGCAGAACGGCGATCGTCCTTCATGCGGTCCGGGAAGCCCTCGGCCATGACGTCGCGACCGTGGTGGCCGGTGTCGATGCCGACCACGTCCATCAGATAGGCCGGGCCCATCGGCCAGCCGAACTTTTCCATTACCTTGTCGATGCGCACGAAGTCGACACCGGCGCTCACCAGTTTGGCGAAACCACCGAAGTACGGGAACAGCACGCGGTTGACCAAAAAGCCCGGGCAGTCGTTGACCACAATCGGGTTTTTGCCCATTTTCTTGGCGTAGGCGACGGTGGTGGCGACCGCCACTTCACTGGATTTCTCGCCACGGATGACTTCCACCAGCGGCATCATGTGCACCGGGTTGAAGAAGTGCATGCCGACGAAGTTCTCGGGGCGCTTGAGGGCCTTGGCCAGTAGGTTGATGGAAATGGTCGAGGTGTTGGAGGCGAGAATCGCATCCTCTTTGACCTGCCCTTCCACTTCCGCCAGCACTGCCTGCTTGACCTTCGGATTCTCGACCACCGCCTCGACAACGATATCGACGTTGCCGAAATCACCGTAGGACAGGGCTGGGCGAATGGCGTTGAGTGCCTCGGCCATCTTCGCTGGGGTCAGACGACCCTTCTCGACACGCTTGCCGAGCAGCTTGGAGGCCTCGTTCAAGCCCAACTGGATGGCCTCCTCGCGGATGTCCTTCATCAGGATCGGCGTGCCCTTGACGGCGGACTGATAGGCAATACCGCCCCCCATGATACCGGCGCCGAGCACGGCGGCCTGCTTCACGTCGCGTGCGATCTCGTCGTACGCCTTGGCCTTGCGCTTGAGTTCCTGATCATTGAGGAACAAGCCAATCAAGCTTTCGGCGACCGAAGTGCGGGCCAGCTTGGCAAAACCTGCGGCCTCGACTTCCAGGGCCTTGTCGCGACCGAAATTGGCGGCTTTCTGGATGGTCTTGATGGCTTCGACCGGTGCCGGGTAGTTCGGACCGGCCTGACCGGCGACGAAGCCCTTGGCAGTCTCGAAGGCCATCATCTGCTCAATGGCATTGAGCTTGAGCTTTTCAAGCTTTGGCTGGCGCTTGGCCTTGTGGTCCAGCTCACCACTGATGGCGCGCTTGACCAAGTCCAGGGCAGCGGCCTGCAGCAGCTCGGGAGCAACCACTGCGTCGACGGCGCCGACCTTGAGCGCGTCCTCGGCACGGTTTTCCTTGCCGGAGGCGATCCACTCGATGGCATTGTCCGAACCGATCAGGCGCGGCAGTCGCACGGTGCCACCAAAGCCTGGGTAGATGCCCAGTTTGACTTCCGGCAGGCCGATCTTGGCGTTCGAGGACATGACGCGGTAGTCGGCCGCCAGGCACATTTCCAGACCACCACCCAGGGCGACGCCGTTGATGGCAGCTACGGTCGGCACGCCGAGGTCTTCGAAGTCGTTGAAGATGCGGTTGGCTTGCAGGTTGCCGCCGACCAGCTCGGCCTCGGGCAGCTTGAAGTTGTCGACGAATTCGGTGATGTCGGCGCCGACGATGAACACGTCCTTGCCGCTGCTGACGATCACGCCCTTGATGGCGGCGTCGGCCTTGATGGCGTCCACGGCCTGGCGCAGTTCTTCCAGGGTCAGGCGGTTGAACTTGTTGACGGACTCACCCTTGAGATCGAACTTCAGTTCGACGATGCCGCTTTCAAGAGCCTTAACCGTGATGGCTTTACCTTCGTAAATCATCAACTGATCTCCACGATATGGAAGCTGAACTGTACACGCCGATCGCTGGTGCGAAGGCCGGCTAAGCCTTCTTTCCAGGCACACCCGTCAGCGCGATAGTCGGGATTCTGTACGAGCGATCTGACATACAAACGCTCAATTCATACGCCCGTTTGATTTGGGTATGCACACATTCACCGAAAAGATCGGCATTGTCAAATGCTCGAAAGCACCCTTAAAACGCGACTTTCCGGTCATTTTGCACCGCACGGGTACGAAACATGATGACAGTGATTGCCACACATTCAGCAGGAAGATAGACAGCCAACGCCCCAGGAATGCACCTGTGTAAGCGGGAGTTCAAGGTCAGGAGGGAGCTTATGGCGCTAGCGGGGCCGCGAAAGCGGCCCTGGAGAGGTCGAGGTCAGGCGAGGGTTTCGAGCACTTGGGCAATATCCTGCAAAACAGACTTGTCGCCCCGCTCGCTCCAGTACAGAGCCAACATGCGGCTGTCGGCCTCGATTTTGTAGACCGTTGCCGGCAGGCGCGCAAAGGCCTCGCTCAAGCGTGGATCTTCGCAGGGCTCGCGCCACTGGTTCCACCAGATCCCTGGCGTGATTTGCCAGTAACTCCAAGTGTCGTCGCTCCCCCTGCGCCGGGCGCGATGGTACTGCGGACAAGGGCTGGGAGGCTCTTTTTCCAGCCAATGAGGCCACTGCTGAGGCGCCAACTGCATGGCCAGCCCCATGCGCCGGCCTTCCAGGCGCAGGCTCATCTGCTCGCTCTGTTTTCGCGAAGGGCGAAGCCAGGCCATGGGACTTAGAATCAGCGCAAGGATTGACACCACCAGCAATACCGTCATATCTGTAGATTCCATAAAGCGTTGCAAATGAGCCGGTTAGCCAGGTTTCTCGGCACTCGGCCCGAAAGCGACCATACTTCTACTATCGCAAATGTCAGGAGTACCACCATGTCCTACGAACATCTTCTGGTTGCTGTCGACCTGACCGAAGAATGCGACCCGGTGATCAAGCGCGCCATGAAGCTCGCCGAACCGACTGGGGCCAAGGTTTCGCTGGTGCACATCGTCGAACCCATGGCCATGGCCTTCGGTGGCGACGTGCCGATGGACCTGTCGCAATTGCAGCAGCAACAGTTCGATCAGGCCAAGGAGCGCATGGACCGCCTGTTCAACAAGTACCCGACCATCAACCGTGGCGACTCGCACCTGACCTACGGCCAGCCACGCCAGGAAATCCATCAACTGGCCAAGGACCAGAACTGCGACCTGATCGTGGTCGGCAGCCACGGCCGCCATGGCCTGGCCTTGCTGCTGGGCTCCACCGCAAACGATGTGCTGCACGGCGCGCCTTGTGACGTGCTGGCCGTACGCCTACAAAAGAAAGAAGGCTAAACCTGCCTTAAGCCGTTCAACAGGCCATCACAGGTTTCACCAGCTTCCAGCCAAGGGAGCTGGCGAAACCCGGTGATGCGCAAAGCGCCCCCGGACGGCTTGAGCCGCTTACCCTTCCAGTTCTGCCCAGCGCTCGACCAGCGTATCCAGCTCGCCCTGCATCTGTTCAAGTTTGGCCAGCACTGCTGAAGTCTCGCCAATCGGTCGCTGGTAGAAGCCTGGGGCATTGACCTCTTCCTGCACCGTAGCCATGCGCTGTTCCAGTTCATCGATCTGCCCAGGCAGGGCCTCGAGCTCGCGCTGCAGCTTGTAGCTCAATTTCTTCTTCGCCGGATCCGCCGCAGCCACCGATACGCTCGCTGCAGATGCTGCCTGCTCGACAGGCTTCTCCACCACAGCACTGCCCAGCTCGGCCTTGCCGCCCTTGCTCTCGGCTACGCCAAGCAGCTTGGGCGAGCCACCTTGGCGAATCCAGTCTTCATAGCCACCGACGTACTCACGCACTCGACCTTCGCCCTCGAACACCAGGGTGCTGGTCACCACGTTGTCGAGGAACGCCCGGTCATGGCTGACCATCAGCACGGTGCCCTTGAAGTTGGAGAGCACTTCCTCGAGCAGCTCGAGGGTCTCCACATCCAGGTCGTTGGTCGGCTCGTCCAGCACCAGCAGGTTGGCTGGCTTGCTGAACAGCTTGGCCAGCAACAGCCGGGCCCGTTCGCCTCCGGACAACGCCTTGACCGGCGTACGGGCACGCTGTGGGCTGAACAGGAAGTCGCCCAGGTAGCTGAGCACGTGTCGGTTCTGGCCGTCGATCTCGATGAAGTCCCGCCCTTCGGCAAGGTTGTCGATGACCGTCTTCTCCAGGTCCAGTTGATGGCGCAGTTGGTCGAAGTAGGCGACCTCCAGCTTAGTACCGCGTTCGACCTTGCCCGAAGTGGGCTCGAGATCGCCCAGCATCAGCTTGAGCAAAGTGGTCTTGCCGGTACCGTTGGCACCCAGCAGGCCGATGCGGTCCTCGCGCTGCAGGACCATGGAGAAGTTCTTGACCAGCGCCGGGCCATCGGCGTGCGCGAAGCTGACATTCTCCAGCATCATGACCTGCTTGCCAGACTTGTCCGCAACCTCGATCTGAATATTCGCCTTACCCTGGCGCTCGCGACGTTCGCCACGCTCCACACGCAAGGCTTTCAGGGCACGCACGCGGCCTTCGTTGCGGGTACGTCGAGCCTTGATGCCCTGGCGAATCCACACCTCTTCCTGAGCCAAGCGCTTGTCGAACAGCGCATTGGCGGTTTCCTCCGCGGCCAGCATGGCCTCCTTGTGCACCAGGAAGCTTGCGTAATCGCCGTTCCAGTCAATCAGCCCGCCCCGATCCAGCTCCAGGATGCGGGTAGCCAGATTTTGCAGGAAGGAACGGTCGTGAGTGATGAACAGCACGGCGCCGTTGAAACCGCTCAGTGCCTCTTCGAGCCAGGCGATGGCGCCGATGTCCAAATGGTTGGTCGGCTCGTCGAGCAGCAACAGGTCTGGCTCGGATACCAGCGCCTGGGCGAGCAGCACACGCCGACGCCAACCACCGGACAGCTCGGCGAGGGTCTTGTCTGCGGGCAGTTGCAGGCGGCTCAGGGTGCTTTCCACCACCTGCTGCAGGCGCCAGCCATCGCGGGCTTCGAGCTCATGCTGGACATGCATCAGCTTCTCGAGGTCGGCATCGCCCTGGATGTTCTGGCTCAGGTGGTGATACTCGGCCAACAGCGCACCGACGCCATCCAGGCCTTCGGCCACTACGTCGAACACCGTACGCTCGTCGGCCACCGGCAGCTCTTGCGGCAGTTCGCCGATCTTCAGGCCCGGGGCACGCCAGATCTCGCCGTCATCAGGCTTCTGTTCGCCCTTGACCAGGCGCAGCATGCTCGATTTGCCGGTGCCGTTACGGCCGATGATGCACACCCGCTCGCCACGCGCGATCTGCCAGGACACCTTGTCCAGTAGCGGCATGGCGCCGAACGCAAGGGACACATCGCTGAATTTGAGCAGGGTCATAGTCATCTCCAAAAACCGGGCGCGCATTCTACCTGACTTGCCCCTTCCCGGCATCAGCTAGGCCGTACCCGGCAGGCTTTGCGACATCCGGTCGAAGATAATGATTGGATACAAGCACAGTGCTTTCACCCGCTGCCGGCAAACGGCTAAGCTAAGGCAATAGATCCCAACAGTGCTGGCTTCGCCGTCACTTTTTCCTTGGTTCACTTGCCCGGACGTCTCATGCGCAGCCGCCTGTTTCAACTCGTTTCCTGCCTGCTGCTCACCGCCACCACTGCGAGCGCGGCACAGGCCATCGATATCACCCAGCAACGTCAATACTATGATGAGGCCAAGCGTGCCCTGGCCAAGGGCGACAAGGGGCCCTACCTGCGCTATGCCAATGCGCTTCGCGACTATCCGCTGACGCCTTACCTGGCCTACGACGAGCTCACCGCTCGCCTCAAGGGCGCCAGCAATGAAGAGATCGAAAGCTTTCTCGCCCAGCATGGCGACCTGCCCCAGGCCAACTGGATGAAACTGCGCTGGCTGCGCTGGCTGGCCGAGCGCGGCGAATGGAACACTTTCGTCAAGTACTACGACCCCAAGCTCAACTTCACCGAGCTGGACTGCCTGAACGGCCAGTACCAATTGACCCATGGCCTGCGCGCGGAAGGTTTTGCCAGCGCCGAAAAACTATGGAACGTCGGCAAGTCGCAACCCGCGGCCTGCGACACCCTGTTCGGTCTGTGGGCAGCCGAAGGCCAATTGACCGAGGCCAAGCGCTGGCAGCGGGCCAAGCTCGCAGCCCAGGCGCGCAACTACAGCCTGGCCAACAACCTGGTCAAGACCCTGACCACCCTCGCCCCCCAGGGCCGCCTGCTGATCGACGTGGCGCAAAAGCCCGAGCTGCTCAATCAGCCTTCACGCTTTACCCCCGTCAATGAGGCCATGTCCGATGTGGTCAGCCTGGGCTTGCGTCGCTTGGCTCGTCAGGACCCTGAGCGGGCCATGTCACTGCTCGACGACTACGCCCAGCGCATGCACTTCTCTCGCGACGAGAAGGTCGCCATCGCCCGCGAGATCGGCCTGACCCTGGCGCGTCGCTATGACCCTCGCGCCCTGGACCTGATGACCCGTTACGACCCCGAGCTGCGCGACAACACTGTCAGCGAGTGGCGCCTGCGCCTGCTGTTGCGCCTGGGTCGCTGGGAAGACGCCTATGAGCTGACCAAGCGCCTGCCCCAGGACCTGGCCAGCAGCAACCGCTGGCGTTACTGGCAGGCGCGTAGCCTGGAGCTGGCGCAGCCGAACAATCCGCAGATCCCGCTGCTGTACAAGACGGTGGCTCGCGAGCGTGATTTCTACGGTTTCCTCGCCGCAGACCGCGCACAAACGCCCTATCAGCTCAACAATAAGCCATTGATGCTGAGTCAGCAGGTGATCAACAAGGTGCGTAACACCCCTGGCGTGCGCCGTGCCCTGGAGTTCCATGCTCGCGGCCAGATCGTCGAGGGTCGTCGAGAGTGGTACCACGTCAGCCGCCACTTCAACCGCGACGAGATGGTCGCCCAGGCCCGCCTGGCCTACGACCTGCGCTGGTACTTCCCAGCGATCCGGACGATCAGCCAGGCCCAGTACTGGGATGATCTGGACATCCGCTTCCCCATGGCCCATCGCGACACGCTGGTGCGCGAAGCCAAGGTACGCGGGCTGCATTCGAGCTGGGTGTTCGCCATCACCCGCCAGGAAAGCGCCTTCATGGAAGACGCCCGCTCCAGCGTGGGTGCCAGTGGCCTGATGCAGCTGATGCCGGCGACGGCCAAAGAGACAGCGCGCAAGTTCAACATTCCGCTGGCCTCGCCTTCGCAGGTGCTCAATCCGGACAAGAACATTCAGCTTGGCGCGGCTTACCTGAGCCAGGTGCATGGGCAGTTCAACGGTAACCGGGTCTTGGCCTCGGCGGCGTACAACGCAGGTCCCGGACGGGTACGGCAGTGGCTCAAGGGCGCCAAGCACCTGAGCTTCGATGTGTGGGTGGAGTCGATCCCGTTCGACGAAACGCGGCAGTATGTGCAGAACGTGTTGTCTTATTCGGTGATCTATGGACAGAAGCTGAATTCGCCGCAGCCGTTGGTGGATTGGCATGAGCGGTATTTTGACGATATGTGAGGGCTTGGGCTTGGGCTTTCAGAGAGTGTGAATATCCGGTTTTGGTGGTGGCGCCACTGGCGCTTTCCGCCTTCACGGCGGGTCACTTTGGTCTTGGCCAAAGTAACCAAAGCCGTCTTGCTCCCACATACGGCCCCTGCGCTGCGCTCCGGGGTTCCCTCCGCTCCGGTGCCTTACGGGGCTTCGCGGCCTCCGGCTTGCTACGCAAGCCTCCATCTCGCGACTTCGGCTACGCCGAAGGGCGCTGCGCGCCTGCCCCTACAGACACCTCCACTCGGCCTCCTGAGGTCGCGATTGGTGGCGCCTGGACTATCGCGCATCAAAAGCAACGGCAACGGCAAACAAGCTAATTATTTGTTGTTTGTGCGGGCCTATTCGCGGGTAAACCCGCTCCCACAGGCTCACCGCTGTCCTTGAGAACGGCGCTGTACCTGTGGGAGCGGCGGTTCGGCGCTCCGATTTACCCGCGAATGGGCCAAAAAGCTCACCACAAAAACCACTGAATGAAACAACGCCAGCCCAGGCGCCGCCTGTAACTTGCGTCCCATCAGCAGGCCGAGCGGAGGTGTCTGTAGGGGCAGGCGCGTAGCGCCCTTCGGCGTAGCCGAAGTCGCGAGATGGAGGCTGGCGCAGCCAGCCGGAGGCCGCGAGGCCCCGCAAGACACCGCAGCGAGGGAACCCGGTGCGAAGCGCCGGGCCGGATGCAGGGGGCGCGCGGCTTTTGGTTACTTTTGGCCAAGACTGTAGAGACCGGACACATCGCTGACACGTGTGCGGAGACATGGTTGACACATTATGGTCCGTAATCAGGTTTATTCACGTCGATGGTGCGCAGGCGTTGATGGCAAAAGTA
>NZ_JBLUPV010000029.1:0-68483 GCF_048068075.1 Pseudomonas sp. NY15354 | reverse complement strand
TATTCGCGGGTAAACCCGCTCCTACAGGTGGCGAGGCAAGCCCCAGTAAAGTGTTAATGGCGATGCACTGCGCAGCCTCTGCAAGAGCAGATTTACCCAAAGACTGCACAGCCCTGTGGGAGCGGGTTCACCCGCGAATGCGGTAGTGGATTCACCAACGTATTCGCGGGTAAACCCGCTCCTACAGGGATCGCGCCAGCCTCAACGCCAGCGCCCCCACACAGGATCAGGCAATCGCCTGGGCCCCCGCTCCCTCGCGGTGGCGTCTGACCATCCGCTGCAGCAGGCTGGACACCACCACACCCACCACCGCCAGCATGCTCATCAGGCTGAACACATAGGTGTAGCCCTGCTCGCCTGGGTAGTGGTCCAGCAACGCGCCGTAGATCACGTAGGCGAACATGCCCGGCGCATAGCCGATCAGGCAGCCGATGCCGAACGCGGAGCCGGTGATGCGCGAAGGGATGCCCACTTCGCTCATCGGCGCCCAGAACACTCCACGCATGGTGAACACCACCAGGGCGAAGGACAGTGTCGCTGCCAGGCCCGCGTAGATGTAGCTTTCACCACGCGGAATGCTGAGGATGACCAGCATCAGCGGCAGCAAGGCAACGAAGGCCCATTTGAGGTAGCGGCTCGAACTCTTGAGCTGTTTGTCGGCGATGAAGCCACCGGCCGGGCCACCGAGGACCTTGAGGAAGTACTGGTTGATGATGCCGTAGGCGCCCACCAGTGCCACCGGCAGGTGGTACATGTCCTTGAGGTATGGGATGAAGTAGGTCAGGCCGCAGTACACGATGTAGACCATGAACACGTTCAGGCTCACCAGCCAGATCCCCGGCATGCGCACCGCCTCCAGCAGCCCTGCCAGACCGATGGGCTCGCGGGTGCTGTTGACCTGGCGCGCATCCTTGAGCAGGAACAGCGCCAGCACGCCAACTCCGATGTCGATCAGCGAATAGAACGCGATGGCCGCTTTGAGGCCGGCCGCACCGGAACCCAGGGCAACGAACACGCCGAGGGCGGAAAACGCCACCAGCGTGTCCACCGCGCCCCGCCCGCCTTCGAGCAGGCCGAACATGCGGCTTTGCTCCTGGTCATTGCCCAGGTTGCGGATGGCCTTGAGCAGCGAAGGCCAGAAGATGCAGTCGGCGCACACCGCCAGCAGGCCGAAGATGATGAGCAACTGGTTGTAGCCCGGGAAGCTCGCCAGGTACAGGCCCAACCCACCGATGCTCACCAGCCCCAGCGGGATGAGCTTGCGCGTTTCGAAGCGGTCGGCCAGAAAGCCTCCCACCACGAACAGCGCGGTGGCGACGATGGCGTTGACGCTCAGCAGCGTGCCGATCTGGGTATGGGTCAGGCCCATGTGCTCCTGCATCGGGATGTAGAAAGCGTCCTTGAGGTTGGACAGTTTGTAGATGGTCCCGCCGCCGAGGACGAGGATCAAAAAGCGTAGCCACTTGGCTTTGACCGAAGCTGTCATTGTTGTTCTCCACGGTTCCAGGGTGAGGGTCAGGCGTCGGCGGCCAAGGTCAGCTCGGCCAACACGCGCATCTCGGCCAGCAGCTCACGGACATAGCGCACCTGGTCATTGGCCCAGCGGTGCTCGTCGGCCAGCATCTGCTCCAGGCTGTAGCCCGGTGGCAAGGGCGTTTCGCTCATCTCGCGGTAGACGATGAAAGGGTCGGCGTCTTCGCCCACCTGGCGGAACGCCGGGGCGATGTAGTGGTTTTCCTGCTCGAGGATGAACGCCACCACCTGGGGTGTGGACTCACCCAGCAGCAACAGCTCCAGCAGCATGCGCGCGCCGGGCAGTTGATCCTCGGCGCTGCCCTGCAGCACGCCGTAATGGCCAAAACCGTTGGCCTCGGGTACCACGCGCACGCCCTTGAGGTGGACCTGGCGAATGAACGGCGCCAGGTTCGTCAGCGCAGGCAACGGCTGCTCGCAGGCATTGATCATGTTGCCGAAGTCGAACAAGGCATTCAGACGTGGGTGCCCGACCCGACGCAACAAGGTGGCGATCTCGTCGCTCTTGAGCTCTTCGTGTTGCTCGAAGTCGAAGTTCAGGTCGTACTCATCGGCCAGGCGCGCCAGGCGGCGCAGGTCATCCTCGATGATGCTCATCACCCGCGACAGGTGCCCTTCGTAGCGCGAATACACGCGGATGTTGCGGCTGCCGATGGCACGGGCGACGGCCACAGCCTGGTCAACGTCCGCGGGCAGCGTGCTGCTGATCTCCAGGTGCACGTCCAGCCCGAGGCCACGGGCTTTGTCAGCGAAGGCCGCCAGGCGTTCGGGCGTCATGCGCGAGAGGCTGTTGTGCTCGCCATCGAGCAAATGCAGCGAGAGACCGTCGAGCCCATGCCGGTAGGCAAAGTCGAGCATGTCCTCTGGGGTGACCCGTCCGTGGGTGAGGTTGGTCAGAAGCGGATAACCGTGGGCGAACAACCGCAGGCTGTCCAGACGCACCAGCAGACGGCGGGCAAGGTCGGCGGTGAGCAGCACAGGCGTGCACGGCGCCTGCGCGTTGTGGCCCATGAGACCGGCGAAACGGGCTTGGATAGGATTCATTATTGTCATTTCCTCAGAGCGATGCCGGGGTGGCCGGCCGTGCCTTTATCGCTCCGAAGTGGCCCCATCCATAGAGCCATTAACCTTTTGTTGGTATAGCCATTTTGAAGGCCTGGCTCAGACCCGCATGCCCAACGCATCAAGGGCCTGGGCAAGCTCGCGCACCCGCTGCGCGGCCTGCTCGGCGGGCGTGGCGGCAAAGCCCAACAGCAGGCCCGGCGGCAGGTAGCGCTGCAGGCAGTAGTCGTTCAGCGCATAGGTATAGACCTGGTGGTTGCCCAGCCCACGGGCCAGGGCATCGTCGTCCACGCCCTCGGGCAGCCAGCCGATCAGGTGCAGCCCCGCCTCCACTGGCGCCACCGAAAGAAACCCGCCCAACTGGCGTTGCAGTGCCTCCACCAGGCTGGCCTGGCGCTCCTGGTAGAGCGCGCGCATATGGCGGATATGGCCGAGGAAATGGCCGTCAAGCATGAAGTCGGCCGTGGTCGCCTGGTGCAATGTGGAGGGGCTGCGGTCCATCACCGCGCGGATCGCACAGAACGGTTCCACCAGCGCTTCGGGCAGGATCACATAGCCCAACCGCAACGACGGATAGAGCACCTTGCTGAAGGTGCCGACGTAGATCACCCGCTGCCATGGATCCATCGCATGCAGCGCCGGCAGCGACCGGCCCACGTAGCGGAACTCACTGTCGCAGTCATCCTCGACGATCCAGCCCTGGCTGCGCGCGGCCCAGTCGATCAGCTCCTGGCGCCGTGGGTAGCTCATGGTGGTGCCCAAGGGGTGCTGGCGCGAAGGCGTGGTGAAGACCAGGCGCGCTTCAGGGCACTCACGTATCCCTTGCTGCACGTCCAGCCCCTGCTCGTCGATCCGCAGGGGCACGAGCTGGCAGCCCAATGCCTGGAAGGCGATACGCGCGGCAATGTGCCCGGGGTCTTCCATCCACACCCGGTCACCTGGGTTGAGCAGCAGCATGCCCAACAGGTTGAAGGCTTGCTGGGCGCCAGAGGTGATCACCACCTGCTCCACGTTGCACTCGATGCCACGCGCGTCGAATACGTATTCGACGATGGCCTCGCGCAGGCGCTGCAGGCCTTTGAGTTCGCCATAGGCCAACTGGGCTTTGTCGGGTTTGCGCAGGTGGCGGTTCATCAGGCGCTTCCACACCGGCATGGGAAACGCATCGTAGGCCGGGTGGCTGGGCAGCAAGGACACCGGGCGCTGCGGGTCCCAGGCGCTATAGGAGATACCGCTGAAGTGCTCGCTGCGCAGCGAATGCACGGCCTGGCTCAGGCTCGACAGGCGTGGCGGCTTGGTGGGCAGGTCGGCCTGGGCCACCCTGCCCTGCCATTCGTTGCCCACGTAGGTGCCGGCCCCGGTGCGCGAGGCGAGAAAGCCCTCGGCGGTGAGCAGGTCGAAGGCGTTGAGCAGCGTGATCCGCGACAGCGACAGTTCCTTGCACAGGGTGCGGGTAGAAGGCAGGCGCGTGCCACCGGGCAAGCGGCCGCTGAGAATCTGCTTGCGCAGTTGCAGGTAGAGTTGGCGGTAGAGCGGGATCGAGCTGCCGCGATCGAGCTCGACGCCGCTGAGCAGCACGCCACCGGGGGTTTTCATGGAGTTCGTGTCCTGAGGGCCAGAGGGCTATTGTGCGCTGGCTCTCACCTTCCATGAAACGGGTTTACCCGCGAATGCGATAGTGAACTCACCGACGCTTTCGCGGGTAAACCCGCTCCCACAGAGATCGCAGCGTACCTGGAGATCCTCGACGTTTTCGTAGGTAACCACACCCACAAAGATCGCAGCGCGCCTGCGGATTCTCAGGTTGCCGCAGCCCCTTGTGTGAGCGGGTTTACCCGCGAATGCGATAGTGAATTCACCGACGTTTTCGTAGGTAACCACACCCACAAAAATCGCAGCGCTTCTGCGGATTCTCAGGTTGCCGCAGCCCCTTGTGGGAGCGGGTTTACCCGCGAATGCGATAGTGAATTCACCGACGTTTTCGTAGGTAACCACACCCACAAAAATCGCAGCGCTTCTGCGGATTCTCAGGTTGCCGCAGCCCCTTGTGGGAGCGGGTTTACCCGCGAATGCGATAGTGGATTCACCTACGCTTTCGCGGGTAAACCCGCTTCTACAGCGATCGAGGCGCGTTTAGGCCCGCACTTTGCGCACGGGCTCGGCGCTGCGTTGTTGCTCTTCCCAGCCTTCCACCAGCCCGACCGGCACATCGGCAGGCGCGAGCGGCTGGCGGCCGCGGACCAGGTCCGAGGCGCGTTCGGCGAGCATGATGGTCGGCGCGTTGAGGTTACCGTTAGGCTCGCTCGGGAACACCGAGGAGTCGATCACCCGCAGGCCTTGCAGGCCACGTACGCGCAGCTCGGAGTCGACCACCGCCATGTCGTCCTCACCCATCCGGCAAGAGCCGCAGGGGTGCATGGTGCTCTCCATGTTGGCGCGCACGAAGGCGTCGATCTGCTCGTCGGTCTGCACATGGGGGCCGGGCGCCAGTTCCTCGCCACGGAAGCGGTCCATGGCCGGCTGGGCGATGATCTCCCGGGTCAGGCGCACACAACGTCGGAAGCCTTCCTTGTCCTCCTCGCTTTCCAGGTAGTTGAAGCGAATCTCCGGGTGCTGGTACGGGTCGGCCGACAGCGCCCGCACATGGCCTCGGCTCTTGGGCTTGTTGGGCCCGGTAAGCACCATGAAACCATGGCCCTTGAACGGTTTGTCGCCGTCATAGCGCATGGCCGCCGGCAGGAAGTGGAACTGAATGTCCGGCCAGCGCAGGCCCTTGGCCGAGCGGATGAAGCCACCGGCCTCGAAGTGATTGCTCGCCCCCAGGCCATCCTTGAACAGCAGCCAGCGCAGGCCGATCATCGCCTTGCCCAGCAGGTTCATCTTGCCGTTGAGGGTCACCGGCTCCTTGCAAGCGTACTGGATGTAGATTTCCGAGTGATCCTGCAGGTTCTCGCCCACGCCCGGCAGGTCGTGGCGCACTTCGATGCCGGCCTTCTTCAGCACCTCCTGCGGGCCTATCCCTGAGCGCTGCAACAGGTGCGGCGAACCGATCGGGCCGGAGGACACCAGCACTTCGCGGTTGCAGTAGACCTTATGGGTCTTGCCGCCCTCGTCGTATTCGACCCCCACCGCGCGCTTGCCGTCGAGCAGGATGCGCCGGGTCATGGCGTGGGTGACGACGGTCAGGTTCGGGCGAGTCATGGCCGGGCGCAGGTAGGCATTGGCGGTGGACCAACGCACGCCATCCTTGACCGTCATGTGCATGGCGCCAAAGCCTTCCTGCATGTAGCCGTTGCAGTCGTCGGTCTTGATGTAGCCAGCCTCGGCGCCGGCTTCCACCCAGGCGCCGTACAACGGGTTCTGCATGTTGTTGCCGTTGTTGGTGGCCAATGGGCCGCTGGCGCCGCGGTAGTCGTCACCGCCGAACTTGAAGGTCTCGGCACGCTTGAAGTACGGCAGGCAGTTGCGATAGCTCCAGTTCTTGGCCCCCAGGCTTTCCCACTCGTCGAAGTCGTGGGCATGGCCGCGGATGTAGACCAGGCCGTTGATCGAGGACGAGCCGCCCAACACCTTGCCCCGCGGGCAGTGCAGGCGCCGGCCATCGAGATGGGGCTCGGCGACGGTCTCGTAGCGCCAGTTGTATTTCTTGGTGTTCATCGGCAGCGAGAAGGCGCTGGGCATCTGGATCAGCACGCCGCGGTCGCTGCCGCCGAACTCCAGGACCAACACCGAGGTGCCGGCGTCTTCGGTCAGGCGGTTGGCCAGGACGCAGCCGGCAGAGCCTGCGCCGATGATGATGTAGTCATATCGCTTGTTCATTTGCTGTAACCCTTTGCTCCGAGGCCTGCTGCCTCGATGTTGCGTTCATTGCCCTTTGGGTAGCCACCCCAGCCCAGGCGAGTGGCCAGTGCGCGGGTCAGCCCGTAGTGCACCAGCCCAGCCAGCAGGCAGGACGGCAGCGAAGCGGTGGCGAAGGTGAAGAAGGAGGTGTGGGCCAAGGTCTGCGGGTTGAACACCACCACGTAGATCACGAAGCCTGCCACCAGCGCCACCAGTGCGATGGGGTTGAAGCCGCCGCAGAAGCGCAGTGGCGATGTGTCTTGCGCGGCATAGAGCTGGCGCAGGTTCACCCGCTTATGGCGCAGGAAGAAGTAATCGGCGATGCCGATCCCGGCCAGGGCGCTGTTGAGTGCCGAAGTCCACACCAGGAAGATGAAGAAGCCGTCGTAGATGCCTGGGAAGAACAGCACGATGGCCACCGGAATCACGCAGAACAGCCCCACCAGCACACCCCAGCGCACACTGCGCAAGCGCTCCCCGGTCACTTGCCGCAAACCGATGACCGCGGTGTAGAGGATGTTGACCATGCCGGTCAGGTTGGCCAGTGCCAGAAAGCCCAGCGCCACCACGCCGAAGGCCATGCCACCGGCCAGGCGCATCCAGGCGGTCGGGTCGCTGCTGCCCAGGGTCGATGCGGCGAACAGGCTGACGGTCTCGCCCAGGGAGGCGGCACCGAAGATCCCCACCAGGTTCGGCCAGAAGGCCGTGCGCTGGTTGCTGCACAGACGCGACAGGTTGCCGATGTAGGGCCACCAGGAGAACCCAGCCGCGATGTTGATCTCCACGGCGATCATGAAGTTGATGCGCGAGTCGGCGAACGGCGGTTGCAAGGCTGGCATGGCCAGCAGTTGGTCCAGGCTGTGGCTGCGGGAGATGAAGTACATCAGCGCCAACATGATCAGGATCAGACTGGGTGCGATGATCGCGCTCAGCAAGCGGATCATGTCCGGCCCACGCATGGCCACCAGCGCCGCCAGCACGATGGCCAACAAGGCACCGCCGGTCACCAGCCAGCCGTCGCCATCGGGCGGGACTTGCTGCACCAGGGTTTCCAGGTTGTCCAGCGCTCGCCCGCACATCAGCCCCAGCACCGCCAACCAGCCCATGGTGAGCACCACCACCGACAGGATGTAGACCAGGCGGCTGCCATTGAGGCCGAACATGCTGCGCAGGAAGGTGAACTGCTCCACCCCATACTTGCCGCACGGCACGCAGGTGGAGAACGCCGCGAGGATCACCCCCACGATGTTGCCGATGACGATGGCGCAGATCCCTTGCTTGGGGCCGACGAACAGCGCCGTGGCGCCGCCGATCAGAAACACCCAGGTGGCCACCGCCAGCGCGGAGTTGGCGTAGGCATAACCCCAGAAGCCCCAGACCCGCTCGCTGGGCAACAAGGGGGTGTCGCCGCGTTCGGCGGCCAGTCGGAATTCCTGCTCTTTGGACGGGCTCATGCCTGGCCCCCCCACAGATAGAAGCCCACCATCACGACCAGGGCGAACACCGCCAGCGCCAGGTAGTCACCGACGCCCATCGCACCTGGCCAATCCGTCCGTCCTTCCAGTTCCTCATAGGCGCACAAGCGCCTTTCCAGATCTTGCGCTCGCTCTACATCTGCTTGGCTGTTCATGGGCATCACCTCGATAGGTTCTTGTTCTTGAAATTCGATGCATCCGATAAATCAGCGCCGCCCGCCAACCTCAGCGGCGCTGGCCAGCCCTGGACCTCAGGGCAAGGTGATCCAGACCGCCTTGGTCTCCAGCAAGAACTCCAGCTGTTCGGCGCCCATGTCCTTGCCATAGCCCGACTGCTTGTAGCCGCCGAAAGGCATGGACGGATCGAGGGTGCTGTGCGCGTTGACGTAGACGGTCCCTGCCCGCAGACGCGGAATCAGGCCGTGGACCCGGCCCAGGTCGTTGGAGTAGATGGCCGCGGCCAAACCGAACTCCGAGTCGTTGGCCAATTCCACCGCCTGCTCCTGGGTGTCGAACGGCTGGGTCACCAGCACCGGGCCGAAGATCTCCTCACGCACGATGCGCATGTCGTGGGTGCAGTTGGCGAAGATCGTCGGCTGCACGAAGAAGCCCGGGCCTTGGACCGGCTCACCGCCGTAATACACCTGCGCGCCTTCGGCCTTGCCGAGGGCGATGTACTCCAGCACCCGCTGCTGTTGCTGACGCGACACCATGGGGCTGATGAAGCAATCCGGGTCCAGGCCGGGGGCGATCTTGAGCGTTGCGGTGTAGCGTGCCAGCGCCTCCAGGAAGGCCGGGTAGATGCTGCGCTCGATGTAGGCGCGGGTCCCGGCGTCGCACACTTGGCCTGAGTTGAAGAACACGCCGTTGGCCACCGCCTGGGCGGCGGCTTCGACGTCGGCATCGGCGAACACGATCACCGGCGACTTGCCACCGAGCTCCAGGGTCAGGCGCTTCATCTGGTCCATCGAGGCCTTGCCCACCGCGCAGCCGACCGGGGTGGAGCCGGTGAAGCTCAGCTTGTCGATGCCTGGGTGGCTGGACATGGCGTTACCCACCACGCTACCACGGCCGGTGACGATGTTCACCACGCCGTCGGGCAGCCCGGCTTCCTGCACCAGCTCGGCGAAGCGCAGGGCCGAAAGCGAAGTGAGCTCAGCCGGTTTGACCACCACGGTGCAGCCAACGGCCAAGGCCGCGCCCAGCTTCCAGGCCATGGTCTGCAGCGGGAAGTTCCACGGCACGATCACCCCGACCACGCCCACCGCTTCCTTGCGGGTGTACGCCAGGTAGTTGCCCGGCAGCGAGGGTTCGACGGTGCGCCCGTGGATCTTGCTGGCCCAGCCGGCGAAATAGCGGAAGGTGTCGATGGTGCCCTGGATGTCCACGGCACGCGCCTGGTCGACCGACTTGCCCATGTCGATGGACTCGATCTGCGCCAGCTCCTCGCCATTGGCCTCGATCAGATCGGCCAGGCGGTGCAGCACGCGCTCACGCTCCAGCGGCTTGAGCTGGCTCCAAGGGCCGCCGTCGAACTGCGCACGCGCAGCCTTGACGGCGCGGTCCAGGTCCTCGGCGGTGCCCATGGGGATGCGGGTGAGCACCGCTTCGGTGGAGGGCTCGATCACCTCAGCGGTGGCGCCATCGCTGGCCTGCACCCAGGCGCCGCCAATGAACATGTGCTGCTGCTTGGAGAGAAAGCGCTGGGTCGCCTCGGAAACACCGAAGGTCTGCAGGTAGTTCTTTACCTTGTTGTCCACGTTGGAAACTCCGGATCAGCGAGCTTTGGCGCGCGCGTGGAAGATGAAGCCGATGCTGTTCATCAGCAGTTGCGCGGCGAGGATGGACGTCACGCCAGCAGGGTCATAGGCCGGGGCCACTTCCACCAGGTCCATGCCGACGATGCGGCCGTTGCTGCGCTTGGCCAGCGCCTGGATGATCTCCAGCACTTCGTAGTACTGGAAGCCGCCATGGCTCGGGGTGCCGGTGCCCGGGGCGATGGACGGGTCGAAGCCATCGATGTCGATGGTGATGTAGTAATCGATGTCCTGGGGGATCTTCGCCAACACGCCTTCGACACCCAGGCGGCGCACGTCGCGCACCGAGAGAATGTTCGAGCCGGCATCGCGGGCGGCGTCGTAGTCGTCGCGGTTGGAGGAGGACACGTTGCGGATGCCCATCTGGGTCATGCCGGTGATGTTCGACAGCTCCGAAGCGCGGCGCAGGGGGTTGCCGTGGCCATAACGCACGCCGTGGCGCTCGTCGACGAAGTCCAGGTGGGCGTCGAAGTGGATGATGTGGATCGGGTCGCGTCCTTCGAAGGCCTTGATGACCGGCGCGTGGATCGAGTGGTCACCGCCCAGCACTACCGGCATGGCGCCGCTGGCGAGGATCTGACGCACGGCCGATTCGATGTTGGCGTTGCTGGTGGCCATGTCGGTGTGCACGATGTCGGCATCGCCCACATCGACCATGCGCACCTGGTCTTCGGTCAGGTAAGTGGCGTCATCTTCGTGGTCATAGGCGCCGGAGTGGCCGAAGGAGAACAGCGTGGATGCCTCGCGGATGCCGCGCGGTCCGAAGCGTGCGCCGGAGCGCCATTGGGTACCCATGTCGTTGGGCGCACCGAGGATCGCCACATCGGCGTCGATGGCGTTCCAGTCGGTGCAGATGGGCGACTTGGCGAACGTGCAATGCCCTACGAAGGGCAGGTTCAGGCGGCCGGATTCATAACCATGCTTTGCCATGTTCGAGCTTCTCCAATTTCTTGTTCTGGTCAGGAGACGGGGCGACTGTGCGACACCGTTGAATCCACTATGGGCCCGGCCAGGCCCTGGAAAAATGCGCAAGTCCAGATGCATACATCGGCTGCGCCGAAGTATCTGGCGCGGCCGATGTCTGCATCTGCGCAGACCGACGCTGCCGCAGGCGTTTTGCCAAACGCCGGGATTGCGGTTGCTCTGCGTGCAGGGTTAGCTTTGGCAAAAACACATTCAGCCGAGCGTTCATATCAGCAGCCCGCGATGTGACCTCGGCCCGGGAGGCCGCGGTGATCCAGCTCCACGATGTCGATCTGAAGCTCCTCAGGGTGTTCGCCACCATCGTCAAGTGCGGCGGGTTTTCCGCGGCGCAGGCGGCGCTGAACACCGGCCAGTCCACCATCAGCGAACAGATGACGCACCTGGAGACCCGCCTGGGCGTCAAGCTCTGCCAGCGCGGGCGCAGCGGCTTTCGCCTCACCGAGCAGGGCGTGGCCATCCATGAGGCCACGTTGCGCCTTTTGAGCGCGGTGGAAAGCTTCTGCATGGACGCCGACGTGCTCAAGCAGCACATCAGCGGCCAGCTCAATTTGGGGATCATCGACTCCACGCTGACCGACCCCGACTCACCGCTGCCGCGCACCACCCAGCGCTTCGTCTCCCGAGGCCACGATGCCCAGCTGAACATCTACATCGGCGCCCCGGCGGAGCTCGAAGAGCGGGTGCTGGACGGGCGTCTGCACCTGGCCATCGGGCACTTTCCCCTGCGGGTGCCGGGGCTGTCCTACCTACCGCTGTACAACGAAGCCCTGGGGCTGTATTGCGGCCGTCGCCACCCGCTGTTCGCCAGTAAACCGGCCAACGGGCGCCTGCTAGAAGAGGTGCGCGCCTGCCGGATCGTGGTGCGCGGCTACATGCAGCAGTACGACCTGACGCAGTTGGGCATGAGCAAGGCCGACGCCACCGTGGAGAACATCGAGGCGGCGGCGATCCTGATCATTTCCGGGGCCTATATCGGGTTCTTGCCGGTGCACTTCGCCGAGCAGTGGGTCAAGACCGGCGAGATGTACCGCTTGGGCGCCAACACCCTGGACCTCACCTCCCCCTTCGACGTGATCACCCGACGCGGCGTGACCCCGCCGCCGATCCTGCAGGCGTTTCTGGAGGACCTGAACACGTGTATGTATCAGCCCGGGTTTGCGTGAATCCGAGTCGAGCAGTGGTTGGTGTTGAGGTTGTGGGTTTATCCATTTGACGTGGCGACGCTCGTTCACCTTTGCGCCCTTACGGTGGTGCCTGGGCTGGCGTTATTTCATTCAGTGGTTTTCGTGGTGAACTTTTTGGCGCATTCGCGGGTAAACCCGCTCCCACAAGGATCGCGTCGCTCTTGGGGTTGTGTTGCGCCTGTCAGACCGGGCGCAAACGTTAGGACGAGGCGATACCTGCGGGTTTACCCGCGAAGGGAACACCACGGATTCAAGCCAGACTGCATCCCAGTGCGGGACTCCCTGACTGAGCACAGACGCCAGGGCGACGCGATCCGTGTGGGAGCGGGTTTACCCGCGAAGGGAGCACCACGGATTCAAAGCCAGACGGCATCCCAGTGTGGGTACTCCCTGACTGAGCACAGACGCCAGGGCGACGCGATTCCTGTGGGAGCGGGTTTACCCGCGAAGGGAGCACCACGGATTCAAAGCCAGACGGCATCCCAGTGCGGGTACTCCCTGATGCTATTCACCAAGCCCGCCCGCAGCGGGTTGGCCACAATGTACCTGGCCACTGCCTTCACCTCCTCCTCCCGACGCAGCGCCCGGTCTTGGTAGCCCGGTTGCCAAATCGGGTGATCTTCAACACCTGACTGATGCAAGGTACGGCTTGAGCGCGACTTGAACCTGCGCATCAAGGTGCCCAGCGTTGCAGCCTTCAGTTCGATCAACCAATGAAGATGATCCGGCATTACCACCCATGCCAAGGATCGACAGGCCTGCTCCTGGTCCAACAGACGTAGATGTTGAATCACCAGGCGAGCAGGTCGAAGATTGCAAAACAGCGGTTTGCGACGATGCGTGACAGTGGTCAACAGGTACAACCTGCCAGGCGCCGAGTAGCGGCCACGGCGCAGCAGGTGGGATTTGGCGAGAGGCATTGGATCTTCCTTGAATCAGGTCTCGCCTTAAGCCTAATGATTCGGTCGAACTACCCAAGTGGGGAATGGTTTCTGGATATGCTTGTGTTGTCCTCTTCGCGGGTAAACCCACCTGGTCCGCGCAGGCCCTTGTGGCGGGTTTACCCGCGAAAAGCCCAGTGCCTAAAGGCAAGTCTGGCGAATGCGCTTCTTGTCGATCTTGCCCACGCTGGTCTTGGGGATTTGGTCCACGAAACGCACCTGCCGGGGCACGGCCCATTTGTTCAGTCGCCCGCTGTCGACGTATTGCTGTAGATGCCGGGCAAGGGCTGGCTGGTCCAGCGTCATGCCTTCGGTGCAGACCACCAGGGCCAGCGGCTGTTCGCCCCAGCGTTCGTCCGGCAGGCCGATCACGGCGACCGAGTCGACGCCGGGGTGCTGGCTGATCAGGCTTTCCAGCTCTACCGAACTGATCCACTCGCCTCCGGTCTTGATCACGTCCTTGATCCGGTCGCGGATGCGCATCACCCCGTGCGCGTCGATGCACGCCAAGTCGCCCGTGTGCAACCAGCCGCCGGCCCAGAGCGCGGCGCCTTGCTCGGGCGCGTTGAGGTAGCCCTGGGTCAGCCAGGGCGCACGCACCACCACTTCGCCGAGGGTTTCGCCGTCATGGGCCACGTCTTGGCCCTCGCCATCGACGATGCGCAGATCCACCAGCGGGATCGGCACGCCGGCCGCGATGCGCAGGGGCACCTGCTGCGCCATGGGCAGCGCCAGATCCTCGGCGCTCAGGCAGGTCAGGCTGAGCAATGGGCAGGTTTCGGACATGCCGTAACCGCAATGCACGCGAATGCCCCGCTCGCTGGCTCGCTGGGCCAGGCCCTGGGTCAGGGCGCTGCCGCCCAGGAGCATCTTCCAACCCTTGAGGTCTGTGCGCTTGCCCTCTTCGCAGTCGAGCATCATCTGCAGCAAGGTGGGCACGCAATGGGAGAAGGTCACCCCTTCGTCACGGTACAGGCGCACCAACTGATTGGCCTCGTAACGCCCGGGGTAAACCTGCTTGATACCCAGCGCCGTGGCCACATAGGGCACGCCCCAGGCATGCACATGGAACATCGGCGTGATCGGCATGTACACATCGCCCGTGCGCAACAGCGGCTCACCACCACAGGCGGCGAGCGTGCCCAGCTCGTTGAGGGTGTGCAGCACCAGCTGGCGATGGGTGAAGTACACGCCCTTCGGATCGCCAGTGGTGCCAGTGGTGTAGAACAGCGTCGCGACGGAGTTTTCATCGAAATCGGGGAAGTCGAAGTGGCTGTCCACCGCCGCCAGCAAGGCCTCGTACTCGCCCACCAACGGCAGGCCGGTCACCGGCGCCAGGCCTTCGCCGAGGCGGATGAAGCGCTCGACCGTGCCCAACTCGCCGTGCAGTTGTTCCATCAGCGGCAGGAAATCGTCATGCACCAGCACCAGCCGGTCTTCGGCGTGGTTCATGGTGTAGCGGATCTGCTCGGCGGACAGGCGCACGTTGACCGTGTGCAACACCGCACCAATCATCGGCACGGCGAAGAAGCACTCCAGCGCCCGGTGGCTGTCCCAGTCGAGCAAGGCCACGGTATCTCCCGGGCGCACGCCGGCCTCGATGAGCACATTGGCCAAACGCTGAATGCGCGTCTGCAAGGTGGTGTAGCTGTAGCGCAGCTGGTCGGCGTAGACGATCTCCTGCCCCGGCTGGTAGCGCACGCCCGACAGCAGCAGGCGCTTGATCAGCAGCGGGTAGGTGTAGGCCTCGGCCGCCGGTGCGATGACGCGGGTCTTGATCATGGCGCCCTCCATCACAGCTGCGCCTCGTCGAGCAGATAGAGGCTGTCGCTGCCGGCCTTGACCACGGCGCTGAGCGAATGGATGCGCGGCAGCACGCGAGCGAAGTAGAACCGCGCCGTGCCCAGCTTGCTCTGGTAGAACGCGCCCTCCTGCGCCATGGCCACATCGGCCATCCGCGCCCACAGGTAGGCGTACAGCGTGTAGCCGAAGGCGTGCAGATACTCCACCGCCGCCGCGCCGATTTCTCGCGGGTTGCCCTGGGCGCGGTCGAGCACCCAGGCGGTCAGTTCGTCCAGGTTGTCCAGCGCGGCCAGCAACGGCGTGCGGAACTCGCCGCGCGACGGCGCCAGGCCTTGGGCGAATGCGCGCATCTCATCGCCCAGCAATTGATAGCTGCGCCCGCCGTCGGCGACCAATTTACGACCCACCAGGTCCAGGGCCTGGATGCCATTGGCCCCCTCGTAGATCTGGGTGATGCGGCAGTCGCGGATCAACTGCTCCTGGCCCCACTCGCGGATATAGCCATGGCCGCCGAACACCTGCTGGCCATGCACCGTCGTCTCCAGCCCCATGTCGGTCAGAAACGCCTTGGCCACCGGCGTCAGCAATGCCACGCGGGCCTCGGCCTGGCTGCGCACGTCGGCTTGCTCGCTGTACTTGGCCACGTCAAGTTGCTGCGCCACGTAGGTGGAAAACGCTCGTCCGCCTTCGTTGAGCGCCTTCATGGTCAGCAGCATGCGGCGCACGTCCGGGTGCACGATGATCGGGTCGGCCGCCTTGCCGGGCGCCTCGGGGCCGGTGGCCGCGCGGCCCTGCAGGCGGTCGCGGGCATAGGCCACGGCGTTCTGGTAGGAGCGTTCGCCCAAGGCCAGGCCCTGGATGCCGACGCCCAGGCGCTCGTAGTTCATCATGGTGAACATGGCGTTCAGGCCCTTGTTCGCCTCCCCCACCAGGTAGCCGAGGGCACCATCGAAGTTCATCACGCAGGTGGCCGAGGCCTTGATGCCCATCTTGTGCTCAATGGAGCCACAGCTGACCGCGTTGGCCTCGCCCAGCTCGCCATCGTCCTCGACCATCACCTTGGGCACCAGGAACAAGGAGATCCCCTTGGGCCCGGCCGGCGCGTCAGGCAGCTTGGCCAGCACCAGATGGATGATGTTTTCGGTCAGGTCCTGTTCGCCGCCGGTGATGAAGATCTTGGTACCGGTGATGCGGTAGCGGCCATCGGCCTGGGGCTCGGCGCGGGTGCGGATCAGGCCCAGGTCGGTGCCGGCGTGGGGTTCGGTCAGGCACATCGAACCGGTCCAGCGGCCCTCGTACATCGGCGGCAGGTAGCGGGCCTTGAGCGCGTCGCTGGCATGGTTGAGCAACGACAGGCAGGCGCCGGCCGTGAGCATCGGGTAGAGGCCGAACGACAGGTTGGCGGCGTTGAGCATTTCCTCGACCTGGGCGCCGATCACCTTGGGCATGCCCATGCCACCGAACGCCTGGGCGCCCGTCACACCCACCCAGCCATCGGCCGCGTAGGTCCGGTAGGCGTCGACGAAGCCATCCGGGGTCGTCACCGTGCCGGCCTCGAAGCGACAGCCTTGTTCGTCGCCGCTGCGGTTGAGCGGCGCCACGACCTGGGCGATGACCTTGCCAGCCTGTTCTAGCACGGCCTTGGCGGTGTCGGCATCGACCTGTTCCACCAGTGCAGGCGTCTGCGCCCACCAAGCCGGGATATCGAAGACTTCGTTGAACAGAAAATCCATATCGCGCAAAGGCGCAAGGTAATCAGACATGAGACGAACACTCGGCTTCTTGGTTGTTGGAGTGCAGCCCACCTTGGGTGCGGGGGCTGGTGGCGTTCGCCCGGACCTTGTCGCCGGGCAGGAGGAAGTACGACAGCGCCGGGATCAGCACCAGCGCGCCGAGCATGTTCCACAGGAACATGAAGGTCAGCAGCAGGCCCATGTCGGCCTGGAACTTGATCGGTGACCAGGCCCAGCCCACCACACCGGCGGCCAGGGTGATGCCCACCAGGCCCACGACCCGGCCGGTGAAGGCCACGGCGTTCTGGTAGGCCTGGGCCAGCGAGAGCCCCTTGCGCTGGTAATGCAGCTGCACGCTGAGCAGGTACAGGGCGTAATCCACGCCAATGCCCACGCCCAGGGCGATCACTGGCAAGGTGGCGACCTTCACACCAATGCCCATGGCCACCATCAGCGCCTCGCACAGCACCGAGGTGAGCATCAGCGGCAGCACCGCCACCAAGGTGGCGCGCCAGCTGCGGAAGGTCACCAGACAGAACAGCGTGACGGCCAGGTACACCAGCAACAGCATGGTGCGGTTGGCTTCGCGCACCACGATGTTGGTGGCGGCCTCGATCCCGGCGCTGCCGGCGGCCAGCAGGAACTGCCGATCATCACTGCTGTTGGCCTGGGCGAAGCGCTCGGCGGCAGCCACCACCTCGTCCAGGGTGTCGGCCTTGTGGTCCTTGAGGTAGGCGATCACCGGCATCAGCGAGCAATCGTTGTTGAACAGCTCTGGGGCATTGACCGAGGCCTGCTGGGCGGCGTAGTTGAGCACGTCCTGGTTGCGCTGGATGCTGTTGAGCTTGGGGTTGCCCTCGTAGGTACCGGCGGTGATCTGGCGCACGGCGTTGGTCAGCGACAGCGTGGTCTGCACACCTGGCAGCTGTTGCAGCTCCCAGGCCAGGCGATCGGCCAACACCAACGTCTGGTAGCGCAGACAGCCTTCAGGCGCGGTCTTGACCATGACCGCGAAGGTGTCGCTGGAGAGCGCGTAATGGTCGGTGATGTAGGCGTTGTCGCGGTTGTAGCGCGAGTCGGCGTGCAGCTCCGGGGCGCCGCTGTCCAGGTCGCCGATCTTCAACTGCAGACTGGCCCACAGCCCCCCTGCCCCCATTGCCACGGCCAACAGCACCGCCGCCGTGGCCCACTTGCGCTCGGTAAAGCGGTCCAGCACATCCCACAGTTTGCCGAAGCCCCGGTGCGCGGCGGCGCGCGAGTCGATGCGCAAGGCGCGCTCGGCGGCCTTGCGCCCGACACCGATGTACGACAGCGCCACCGGCATCAACAGCAGCGAGGTGAAGATCAGCACCGCCACGCCGATGCTGGCGGTGATGGCGAGGTCCTTGATCACCGGAATGTCGATCAGCATCAGCACGGCAAAGCCCACCGCGTCGGCCAGCAGCGCCGTCACCCCGGCCACGAACAGGCGGCGGAAGGTGTAGCGGGCCGCGACCTGGCGGTGGGTGCCGCGCCCGATGTCCTGCATGATGCCGTTCATCTTCTGCGCGGCGTGGGACACGCCGATGGCGAAGATCAAGAACGGCACCAGAATCGAGTACGGATCGATCGCGTAGCCCAGCCAGGCGACGATGCCCAACTGCCAGACCACCGCGGTCAGCGAGCACAGCACCACCAGCAAGGTACTGCGCACGCAGCGGGTGTACAGGTAGATGATCACCAGGCTCGTGACCACCGCCAGGGCGAAGAACAGCATCACCTGGATCAAACCGTCGATCAGGTCGCCCATCAGCTTGGCGAAGCCGATCACGTGGACCTTGTAGGGGCCGGCCGCTTCGTAGTGGCTGCGCAACTGTTCGAGCTGGCGGGAGAACGCGTGGTAGTCCACGCCACGGCCAGTGGCCGAATCCCGGTCGAGCAGCGGCACCACCAACATGCTCGACTTGAAGTCGCGGGCCACCAGGCTGCCGACGATGTTGGCGCGCTCGATGTTCTGGCGCAGCTGCTCGATGTCCGCCTGGGCCCCCTGGTAGCCGTCCGGCATCACCGGGCCGCCCTGGAAGCCCTCCTCGGTGACCTCGGTCCAGCGCACAGCCGGGCTCCACAACGACTTCATCCAGGCGCGGTCCACACCCTGGCTGAGAAACAGCTCATCGTTGATGTGCCGCAGGGCCTGCAGGTAGGCCGGGTCGAAGATGTCGCCCTCGGTGTTCTCCACCACCACCCGCAACGAATTGCCCAGGCCGCGCAGGGACTGGCGGTTGTCCAGGTAGTTCTGGATGTAGGGGTGGCTCTGCGGAATCATCTTCTCGAAGCTTGGACGCAGTTCCAGGCGGGTCAGCGCCACGTAGCCCAGCACCAGGGTGGCCAGGCACATGGCGAGCACGAACGCCAGGCGATGGTTGAACACCAGGCGCTCCAGCCCGTTGCCCGAGCGCGTGTCGAAATCTTCGAGGTTGCGGATCACCGGCAGGGTGTCTTGTTGGATATCGGCCATCAGGGTTTTCTCTTGTTATGGGTGGCGCTTACTGAAGCGCCAGCGTGCGTACGCCGCGCTCGCCCACCAGCACCAGGTCGGAGGCGGTGTCGAAGGCGCTGGCACTCACGGGGGTGCGCGAGGTTTGGCGCACCAGGATGAAACTGGCGCCCCCATCGCGGCTTTGCAGCAGGTCACCGGCCTGGCTCGACAACCAGAACTGGCCGTGGCTGTCCAGGCTGGCAGCGGTGAGGCTGGTGGCCAGGCCCGTGTTCACCGGCTGCCAGTTCAGGCCGCCATCGGTGCTGCGGTAGGCATGGCCGCGCAGGCCGTAGGCCAGCAGCACCCCCGCTTTGCCGGTGATGCCGAAGAACGTGCCACTGTAAGGCGTGGCCAGCCGGGTGAAGCGCTGGCCGGCGGCATCGAGCTTGAGCAGCAGGCCCTGCTCGCCGGTGATGTACAGCGCGCCGTCGATCTGGGCTAGGCTGGTCAGGTGCAGGCCCTGGGGGTTGTCGCTGCGCTCGAGCCAGGGCGTCCAGCTGCGCCCGCCGTCAGTGGTGTGCAGCAGCAGATTGAACACGCCGACGGCAAAGCCGTGCTGCTCATCGGTGAACCACACATCCAGCAGCGGCTTGTCAGCGCCTTCGGCCACCAGGCGCTCGCCCTCGGCCACCCAGGCGGCCCAGCGTTCATCCTGCGGGGCGGCCTGGGCCTGGGCGCGGTACCAGGCGAGCACTTGCTCTGCGAGCACGCGACCGTCCAGTTGTTTTTCCCAATGCTCGCCGCCATCGCCGCTGTGCAGGATCACCCCGTCGTTGCCCACGGCCCAGCCACTGCTGGGAGTGGGGAAGCTCACCGCATTGAGGTCGGCGCTGACCGGTACCTGAGCCTGCTGCCAGTGCGCGCCATGGTCATCGGAATACACGATGTGCCCACGCGGGCCGACAGCCACCAGCCGCTCACCGGCACGGCCCACATCGCGCAAGGGGCTGACCGGCGCCAGCGCGCTGGGCATCGCTGGCAGGTCCAGCACATCCACGTAGGGCGCGGCCTGGGCCAGGCCCTGCAGGGCGGCACAGAGCATCAGCACCTGGGCGCTTGATTTGAAGACAGACATCCCGAACCTCCCGATTCGTCGGACGAGGCCTGCGCAAGGCAGCCGCGCAGGCCCCAGGCACTCAGCGAATACCGGCCCCCGCCAGGGACTCGGGCGACCATTGGGTCTTGGACAGGGGGTCGATGTAGCGGATACCGCCGTAGGCACCGACCACGCCATTGAGGTTGTAGGTGCCACCGATCAGGTCGTAGATCATGAACGGCGTGGCATCGGGAGTGGTCTTGTCATAGCTCTGGGTGAGGAAGGCGAACGAGCCACGGTACAGCTGGCCACGGGCGTCGTACTGGTCCGAGGCCAGGGCGACCCAGCTGTCTTCATCGAGGTAGAAGCGGCGCTTGTGGTAGATGTGGCGCGCGCCGTCCTTGAGCTTGCCCTCCACCACCCAGACCCGGTGCTTCTCCCAGCGCACGAACTGCGGCGCCAGGTGGTTGGGCGTGGTCAGCTGGCTGACATCGGTGTTGTAAGTCAGCTTGTAAGTGTTGTACGGCACGTACATTTCCTGCTTGCCCACCAGGGTCCAGTCGTAGCGGTCCAGGGCGCCGTTGAAGACGAACACGTCATCGTAGGTGCCCGAGCCCGAAGTGCCCGGGTTAGGCGTGTCGTAGGCCAGGTTCGGCGCCAGCTTCACCCGGCGCTGGCCCGGCAGGTACTGCCAGGCGCTGCGTGGCTGGGCCAGGGGGTTGGCGGCGTCGCGCAGCATCATCGCTTCGCCGGCGCGGCGGGCTGGGGCGGTGTACACCAGTTTCATCTGGTAGTAGGTGTCCTTGGCGCCGATGGTCTTGCCCATGTCTTCATAGACCGGGTAACTGATGTTGGCCTGGCCTGTGGTGGACAAGGTGGCCTTGCCGGCCGCATCGACGTTCCAGGAGTCGTACTTGGCGGTCATGCTCACGCCCTGGTAGCGCAGCAGGAAGTTCCACATGGCCTCGGCGCCGGTCTGCGGAATCGGGAACGGGATGCCCGGCAGCACGTTGTCCACCGCGGTACCGCCCTCCTGGCTGCGGGCGCCGGTGGCGTTCTTGAGGGTGTTGTCCAGCACCGGCTGCGGCAGCGCGACGGTGCGGTGGGTCGGGTAGACATCCACCTGGAAGGTCGGGAAGCGCTTGAGCAGCTCCAGGGTGGTGGCGGTGAGCTGCGCCTTGTACTGCTCGGCGTTGGCAGCGTTGATCACCAGCAGCGGCTTCTCGCTGGCGAAGGGGTCCGGGCGCATGCTAGCGCCCTGCTGGTAGCTGGCCGGCGGGGTGACCAGGCCGCCCTGGTAGGCCGGGATGCTGCCGTCGGCGCTGGCAGCCTTTTCGGCCCCCACCGACGTCAGGCTGGTGCCCAGGCGCGCGGCCTGGTCACTGGAGACTGCCGCCTGGGCGACATTGAGGGCGAGCAGCGACAGGCACGAGGCCAGCAGAGTGTTGTGCAACGTTTTCATGATTGGGGGTTCCTGTACTCAGAAGGTGGTCTTGAGGGTCAGGTAGAGCGCACCACGGTCCTCGGTGGTGGCGCCGCCACCGGAGAAGGAGGCGTAGCCGCCGCCATAGCAGGTGTAATCCTGCTCACCATCCAGGGCATTGGGGGTCGAGCCGTCGGTCTGGCCGTCCTTGCAGGACTCGGCCTTGCCGAAGCTGTCGACGTATTTGAGATCGACGAAATACTGGTTGTAGAGCGCAGCGCTCACACCGACGGCGTAGTTGCCGGTGTCTTCGGCGCCACCGCCCTGGACCGGCGACACACCGTCCAGGCCGACGTTGATCGACAGCGGCAGGCTCATGTCCACGCCGGGGAACACCTGGTACCAGGTGGGGGTGAAGTTGACCGCGATGCCCCAGTTGTCACGGGTGGGTTTGTCGATGCCGCGGTAGCTGCCCTTGCCCTTGTACAAGGCCTCGTTGTGGCTATCGAGCTTGAGCAGGTTGCTGTAGAACAACTCGCCCAACAGGGTCGCCGAGTCGAACAGCGGCGTGTCGCCGATGCTCATCAGGCCGTTGAGGGTCCAATGCAGGGTGTCGCCGGTGGCGCTCATGCTGTCGCCATCGTGTGGGGTCTCGTAGACCACGCCACTGCTGGGCAGGCGCGGCGGCAATAGGCCGAAGCCGTTGCCCAGGCCGCCCTGGCCGGGCGCGCTGACGATCGCCGGGATGCTCGACAGCGGCATGTTGTGGCGGATGTTCAGGTCGCTGCCGACGCTGATGCCACCGACGTCCTTGGACAGGCTCAGGCCATAGATGTCGATATCGTCGGCATAGGCGAACTGGTACGTAGCGCTCTGCAGCGAGTTGTACAGGTTGCCCACGGCGCCCTGCAGCCCGGCCGGCGGGTTGCCGAACGGGCCGCGGGCGACGGTCAGGCCGCGGGCATCGAGCCAGGCCTGGGGCAGGATCTCCGAGCTCTTGCGGTAGTAGAAGCCCAAGGTGCCATCCAGCCATTCGGGCGACCATTTGGCCATGACGCCCCAGTCGCCGCGCTTACGCGGGGTGAGGTCGTGGCCACGACGAATGTTGGTCAAGGCGCCCTGCACCGGAATCAGCCCTGGGGTGCCGGTGTGGCCGAGCAGGAAGCTCTGGGCGCCCTCGCCCACCAGGTCCGAGCCGCCGTAATAGGTGCCCGCCTCCGGTAGCCGCGCGGCGTCCCAATCCAGGAAATACTGTGCGCCCAGGGTCAGCTCGGGATTGACCAAAAACGAGGCCGACAGCTGGTTGCGCGGCACGAACAGCTCCTTGGCCTCGGTGCCGGGTGAGGCCGCGAGCTTGGCCAGGTCCAGGCCGGACTGCCCATAGCTCAGCGAATGCACCGGGTTGAGCAGGGTCTCGCCCCAGAACAGGTTGTGCTGGCCGAGTTTGCCGCTGAGTTCGGAGGCCTCGCCCACCTCGGTGCGCATGAACACGAACGCATCGAGCACTTCACCGGACGGCCCGCTGTAGTAGCGCTGGGCGTAGTTGCTCAGGTGCGGGCTGCCCAGCGGCACACCGGTGCCGGGCAGGCCATTGAGGCTGGGATTGATGCCCGATTGCTCGCCGTTGCCATTGACGAACGGGTTGGAGTTGGAACCGGTGTTGTCGTAGGCCTTGTCGTACCAGCTGGCGGCGCTGACACGAAAGCCCATGCGCTGCTGGTAGATCACATCCAGTTCGGTCAGCAGGTCGACCCGGTTGGTGACGGTGGTACCGGCCTTGCGAAAGTTGTAGTCGCCGTCGTTGTTGTTCGGCGTGGCCAGCATGCGCTTGTCGGCGCTCTCGGTGCGGACGCCGTAGTTGTACTTGACGGTGTTGTCCAGGCGAACGGACCAGTCCTCATGGCCGGTATCGACTTCGAAAGCCTGGGCACCAGGCAAGGTGAGCAGGCCAACGGTGCAGGCCAACAGGCAGTGGGTGCGTGACTTGGGCATTGCGTGACTCCGGTTATTGTTATTGTTCTGTTCACCGCCCGTCATGCGCGGGCGTTGGTCAAGCGGTGTTGCGGTATTACGGTGTCAGCGGTCGAGTTGCTGGATCAGGGCCTCGGCCTGGGGCCAGGGGCCGAAACCGGCAGCCGGGTTGAGATGGCCGACCGCGCCCAGCGCCAGCAACTCGCTGCCCCAGGCCTTGGCCATGGCGGCGGCGGCGTCCAGGCTGGCCAGGTGATCGTTGCTGCTGGCCGCGACGATGCTGGGGAACGGCAACGGCGCGAGCGGCAAGGGTGTCCAGCCGTTTTCCTGCAGGCGTTCGGGGCTTGGATAGGCGGCGGGCCACTGGGCCTGCAAGTCCGGCGGTGCGGCCAGCAGCGCGCCCTTGATCGGCCGCTGATGGCGCGCCGCCCAATGGGCCACCATCAGCACCCCGGCACTGTGGGCCACCAGCACCACGTCGCCGTCGATCTGCTCGATCTCACGCTGGATCGCCTCGACCCGGGCATTGCAGTCCAGGCCATTGACCTTAAGCGGCGGCACCGTACGCACCTTGGCCAGGCGTGCGTGGAGCAAGGTCTGCCAATGCTCGGCAACGTGCTCGCGCAGGCCGGGAACGATCAAGACGGTCGCGTTGGTATGCAGTTTTTCCACGTCGGCACCTCAGCCAGGGGTGGTGCGCCACCTGGTCGCAGGGGCGCGTTGGACCTCACAGTAATGAGCGGTCCAACCAGGCGCTTTACATTGGGCGTCAGTGACTTTTCATTTGATGACAGCGACTTTGCCGGGGGTCGGCATCGCCTGGGTTATGGGGAAATGGCCGAAATTTCCAGACCAACAGCAGCTTCTCATTTGGTGACACCCGAGCTATAAGAAGAGACCCGTGGGCCGTCGCGGGTCACCTGATGAGAACGCGTGGAAAACAATAAAATGACCGCCCTCGTACGTGCTGCAAGCCTGACCAACTACCTCGAAGTGTCCCGTCATCTGGGGCTGAACCCCCATGCCTTGCTGGCCCAGGTCGGGCTCAGCGCCAGCCTTCTGGACGACCCCAACCAGCGCATCCCTGCCGCCACGGTGATCGCCTTGCTGGAGGCTTCGGCACAGGCCAGCCATTGCGAGACCTTCGGCCTGCGCATGGCGGAACTGCGCCAGTTGTCGGACTTCGGCGAGATCAGCCTGCTGCTCAGCCACCAGCGCACCCTGCGCGATGCCTTGCAGGTGATCGTGCAGTATCGGCACTTGCTCAACGACGCCTTGGCCATCCATGTCGAGGAAGCCGGCAAGACAGTGATCATTCGCGAAGAGGTGGTCACCGACCGCGCCCACGGCAGTCGCCAGGCCACGGAGCTCGCCATCGGCGTGATGCTGCGCCTGTGCGCGGCCCTGCTGGGCGCGCACTGGCGGCCGATCAGCGCCAACTTCACCCATACCGCGCCCGCCGATCCGACCATCCACCGGCGTATCTTCGGCTGCAAGCTGGTGTTCGGCAGCGAGTTCAACGGCATCGTGTGCCCGGCGACCGACCTGGACACCACCACCCCGTTGGCCAACGAAGCCATGGCACGCCTGGCCCAGCGCTACCTGGACACCCTGCAGGCCAGCGGCACACCGTCGCTGGAGCTGGAAATGCGCAAGACCATCTACCTGCTGCTGCCCATGGGCCGCGCCACCATCGAACAGGTGGCGCAGACCCAAGGCATGAACGTGCGCACGCTGCAGCGGCGCCTGGAGGACTGTGGCGTGACCTTCAGCGACCTGGTCAACGGCGTGCGTCGCGACCTGGTGCTGCGCTACCTGGAGAACCCCAATTATTCGTTGGGACGCATCGCTGACATGCTCGGCTATTCGATGCCCAGCTCCTTCACCCGATGGTTCATCGCCCAGTTCGGCATGCCACCGGCCAGCTGGCGGGCCAGTCATCCGCCCTCGGCGGCGCATTGAAGTGCTTGGGGCCGCAGCGCGGCCCATCGCGGGACAAGCCCGCTCCTACAAGATGGCGCTGGACCTGTAGGAGCGGGCTTGTCCCGCGATGGGCTGCGCGGCAGCCCCAGGGATCAACAGACCACCTCGGCCTCGAACAGGATGAACACGGACTCCCCTTCCCGCTCCACCGGATAACAGGTCACCTTCAGCGCCGTGGAATTGAGCAGATACCCGCTGGCCAGGTCGAAGCGAAGCCCATGGGCGCAACACTGGATGGTCCGCCCTTCCAGCCGCCCGCCGCACAGCGAGGCCCCCTGGTGCGGGCAACTGTCGTCGATGGCATAGAGCACACCCTCGACATCGAACAAGGCCAGGCTTTTCTCCTGGTACTCGAACAATGCCCTGCCGTTACGCGGCGGCAACTTGCCCGGCGGCACCGCGACACGCCGGCTCATGCCGGCTGCGCCTCGCACAAGGCCTCGAACAACACATCAGCAGGTTGAGCGCCCGACACCACGCGACGCCGGTCGACCACAAAACACGGCACCCCACCCGCCGCCCGCCCCTGCTCGCCCACGAACGGCCATGCATCCTCGCGCAGGCAGTCGGTAACCTGCGCGGGCATCAGGCCACAGCTCTGGGCGATAGCGAGCAACGTGGCGCGATCGCCCAAGTCCTGCCCTTCATGGAAATACGCCGCGAACAGTCGCATCAGCAAGGCATCGGCCTGTTGCCGGTTGCCCAGCGCCTGCACGCGCTGCAACAGGCGATGGGCATTGGCGGTATTGGGCATGCGCCGGATCCGGGCAAAGTCGATGTGCTCACCCACCGCGCTCGCCGCGTCGCGCACCTGGGCCTGGCGCTGGCGCACAGCTTCGTCGCTGCCCAGCCGCTCGCGGTAGAACGCCTCGAACGGCACCCCTTCAGCAGGGAGACCAGGCAGCAACTGTACACCCCGCCAGTGCACCCGGACCTGGCGCTGCGGCTGCTCGTGACGCAACCGCGCCAGGGCCTGCGCCAGGTGGCGCTGGCCGATCAGGCACCAGGGGCAGATGAAGTCAAAGAACACCTCCAACGTCACCGTCTGCATCATGGCTGCGCTCCGGGGGCCAGGGTCGGCTCGTTGTCCTGCAAACGGGCCATGTCCCGGTGGTAGTGACGCTTGGCGATGAAGAACACCAGCGCAGCGCCAAGGCTCATCAGCGGCACCAACTGCATCGCCGCGTGCAGGCCAAGCACATCGGATACGCGGCCAGTGATCAGCGGCCCGGTGGCCAGCCCCAGCAGGTTGTTGGCCAGGGTCAGGGTGGCGAACGCCGTGCCGTGCACCGAATAGTGAGTCAGGTTCGCGACCATCGCACTGGACGGCCCGCTGGTGCCCGCCGCGACCATCATCCCCAGGCAGATCAGCACCAGTTGCGCCGTGCCCGTGGGCAAGGCGAAGGCCACCGACAGCAGCAGGCAACTGCCCAGGCAATAGGCGATGGCCAGGCTGATCTTGCGGTCCTGGCGTACACGCCCCAGGCGGTCGCAAAGCATGGCGCAGAGGATCATGCCCACGCCGCTGCACAGCACGATGATCGCGGCGATCACCCCGGCCCGGTCGGTGCCCATGGCGTAGTAGCGGCTCAGGTAGCTGGGCATCCACACGATCACCGTGCCGCCGACGAACAGCTGCAGGCCGCTGCCGACGTAGGCGGCGATCACCGAGCGGCTGCTGTACAGGGTGCGCAGCGGCCGTGCTGCCTTGCACAGGGCCTTGTCCAGCCGCCGCGGCGCGACCTTGGCCTCCTTGACCACCAGGGGGTAGATCAGGGCCAGCAGCAACCCGAATAGCGCCATGCCGGCGAACGACCAACGCCAGCCGAAGTGCTCGGCCAGCACCCCGCCCAAGGCCATGCCCAGCACCGAGCCGAACATGCCGCCGGCCATGAAGGCGCCCGCCAGGGTGGCGCGCAGGTCGCGGGGGAACACCGCGACCACCACGGCGATGCCGACGCTGCCATAGGCCGCTTCGCCCACCCCCACCAGAAACCGCGCGATGAACATCTGCGGGTAGTTCTGCGCCAGAGCACAGCCCAAGGTGGCCAGGCTCCAGAGCACAGCCATCAGCACCAAGCTGCGGACTCGGCCGAAGCGGTCGGCAAGCAGCGACAGCGGAAAGGTCAGAAGCCCCACCATCAGCGCGACGATGCCGCTGAGCAGCCCCAGCTGGCTGTCGCTCAGGGCCCACTCTTGCTTGAGTAGAGGAAAGACCGCATTGAGTACCTGTCGCGACATGTAGTCGGAGATCAACAGGCCAAAGGTCAGGGCAAAGACCATCCAGGCATAGCGCCTGGATATGCCACGGGAAGTGTCAGCGTCATCGTCTGCGGCGCTGGCGAGATAGGCGGCCATGGTGCCTCCTTGGGGTATCTGGCGTGGATGTTGTTTTTGTTGTTATGAGATGAAGCCAAAAAACCTGGGCCGCCTTTTTAAGGCACGGCCTTGCGTCGCGAAAGGGCTGCAAAGCAGCCCAAGCCATCGTTGCAGCGACGCCAATCTTTCAGGCCGCAAGGCCGCGCCTACAGGGCCCGCGCGCTATCAGGCGCGTTGCGGCACGCCCTTGCGCCCGGGCTGGCGGTTGGGCGCCATGCCATTGGCCTTGAGGGTCTGCTCGATGCTGCTGTACTGCTCGCCAATGCGGTAGATGGCGCGGGCCTCTTTGCCGGTGGCGATTTCCCGGCCCAGTTCGTGGGCCACGCGCACGGTCTGCTGGATCTGCTGCACCGAGGTGAAGCGCTTGCCGTGCTGGTCGATGATGGTGTCTTCGTTGCCGCAGCGCGGGTGCAGGCCCATGGCCAATGCCATGGTGTTGAACGGCAGCACGTTCTTGAGCAGCGATTCGGCGGTCAGGGTGCAGCCATCCGGCGCGCGGTGGATGAAGTTGAAGAAGTTGAACGGATTGGGGCCGTCGAAACCGCCGCCGATGCCGATCCAGGTCAGGTTCAGCGGGCCCATGTAGTCGCCCCGGCGCACGATGCGCTCGAGGGTTTCCAGGGCGTGCATGCCGGTCAGTTGGAAGTGCGGCTGGATATTGCTGGCCTGCAGGCGACGCAGGTGCTCGCGCACCCAGGCCGGCCCGGCTGGCACGGTCATTTCGCTGTAGGCCGCCTGGATGGCCGGATGGGCCAGGGAAGTGCCTTCGAGGTACTCGGGGTACAGCAGCTCCATGATGTTCATCTGGGTGGTGTTGATCGCCACCGTCACCTGGTCGGGCTTGGGCGTCAGCTCGGCCAGCATGTGCCGGGTGTCGTCGGACAGCCACTTGGCCGCCTCGCCCTCGCTCTCCGGGGCAAAGGAAATCGAGCCGCCCACCTGGATGATCATGTCCGGTACCGCTTCACGCACGCCGGCGATCAGCTCGTTGAACTTGGACAGGCGCTTGGAGCCCTTGCCGTCCAGCTCGCGCACGTGCAGGTGCAGCACGGTGGCGCCGGCCTCGTAGCAGTCGACTGCCTTTTGCACCTGCTCGTCCATGGTCAGTGGAATGTCCTCAGGGAAGTCCTCAGGCATCCACTCCGGGCCATAAGGGGCCACGGTGATCACCACCTTTTCCATGTTTTCCGGGTGCAACGAGTCGTCGAAGAATTGCATGAAGTAGTCCTCGCTATTGTTATTGTCCTGGTGCCGCCAGCCGGCGACGGGTGACTCAGAAAGTGCGATCGCCCTTGATCCCGGCCCGCTCCATCTTGCGGTGGCAGGGCGGGTAGTCCATGACCGCGTAATGCTGGGTGCTGCGGTTGTCCCAGATGGCGATGCTGCCCGGCGACCAGCGCCAGCGGACCTGGTACTCGGGCAAGTAGGCCTGGCTGACCAGATAGCGCAGCAGGTCTCCGGCACCGGGGTTGGCATCCTGGCCGAAGCGCACCCGCTGCGGGGTGTGGTAGTTGGTGAAATGGGTGGTGAAGGCGTTGACGAACAACACCTGCTCCCCGGTTTCCGGGTGGGTGCGCACCACCGGGTGCTCGGCGTCAGGGTACTGGGCCTTCAAGGCCAGGCGCTTTTCCAGCGCCATGGCGGCACCGAAGCTCGCCTCGATACTGTGGCGCGCGCGCAGGCCCTCGATCTTGGCTTTCACATCGTCCGGCAGGTTCTGGTAGGCCAGCACCATGTTCGCCCACATGGTGTCGCCCCCTACCGGCGGGCACTCCACGCAGCGCAGCACACAGCCCATGGGCGGGGCCTCGCGCCAGGTGGCATCGGTGTGCCAGGCGTTTTCGTAGCGATCGGCCGGCTGGTCGGGGCGTTTATAGATTTGCACCAGGCCTGGGTGGTCCGGGTCACTGCCGGCCACCGGGTGGTCCTCCAGCTCACCGAAGCGCCGGGCGAAGGCCACATGCTCGGCGCGGGTGATGGTCTGGTCGCGCAGGAACAGCACGCGGTGCTTGAGCAATTGCGCACGGATCTGCTCGAACAGAGCATCGTCGTGGATCGCGTCCGCCAGCTTGACCCCGATCAGCTCGGCACCGATGGCGCAGGTCAATTGTTCTACGTGCATGGTGTTGCCCTCTTCAGATGATGAAGATCGACGAGCCGGTGGTTTTGCGTGCTTCCAGGTCACGATGGGCCTGGACCGCGTCCTGCAAGGCGTAGTGCTGGTTGATCTCGATCTTGATGCGGCCGCTGCTGACATGGTCGAACAGCTCGCCGGCAAGATCGGCCTTCTCGGCCGGATCGGCGATGTAGTCGGCCAGCGCCGGGCGGGTCAGGTGCAGGGAACCCTTGATCGCCAGCAACTGCGGGTCGAACGGCTCGATGGTGCCGGAGGCGGTGCCGACGCAGACCATCAGCCCGCGACGCTTGAGCGAGTCGAGCGAGGCCATGAAGGTGCTGCGGCCAACGCTGTCGAACACCACGTTCACACCGACCCCGTCGGTGAGTTCGCGCACGCGCTTGGCCACATCCTCGACGCTGTAGTTGATGGTGTGGGTGCAGCCGTGGGCGCGGGCAAGCTCGGCCTTGGCCTCGGTGGACACCGTGCCGATCACGTTCACGCCCAACAGCTTGGCCCACTGCGAGACGATCAGGCCGACGCCACCGGCGGCGGCGTGCAGCAGCACCGTGTCACCGGGCTTGAAGTCGTACAGCCGGCGCATCAGGTAGGCCGAGGTCAGGCCACGCATGGTCATGGCCGCCGCGGTTTCGAAGGCGATGGTTTCCGGCAGTTTGATCAGTGCATTGGCCGGGATCAGGCGCTCGGTACAGTAGGCGCCCAGGGTGTTGAGAAAGCCGGTGTAGGTCACCCGGTCGCCCACCACCACGCCGGTCACGCCCTCGCCCACCGCCTGCACCACGCCGGCCGCCTCGACGCCGATGCCGTTGGGCATCGGGATCGGGTAGGTGCCATTGCGAAAATACGTATCGGCATAGTTCAGGCCCACCGCCACATGGCGCAAGCGCACCTGGCCCGGTCCGGGCTCGCCGACCTCGGCATCTTCATAGCGCAATACCTCGGGACCGCCAGGTTCATAGAAGCGTACGACTTTGGCCATGCTCTCACTCCAATCGATCGATCTGGACGCACTGCGTCAGTTCAGGTTGATTGGACTCTAAGCGCTGCGCCCGGCAGGTGCTTCGCATCCGACGACACGGGTTTTTCATTTGGTGACAGCTGCGGCGCTTCGTCACGGGCCGTCCAGGTAGCAGGCATATCGCCAGTGGCTGGCTATGCTTGGTAGGCGCGTGCGTAGCGCACGCCTAACCGGAATCGACGACATGGAAAGAAGCCCGATGAAATTCACCCGCTCCCTCGCCCTTGCCTCGCTAACCTGCGCCGCCAGTTTCACCGCCGTTGCGGCCCCGCTGCCGCTGGGCAGTGAAGCCCTGGAAAGCCACGTCTCCACCCATGTGCTGGCGGTCGATGCACCGAATTACCAAGTCACCGTCGAAGGCCCCAACAAGAAACCCGTGACCTTCCAGCTCACCGAAAAAGCCAAGGCCCTGCCCAACCTCAAGGTGGGGGACAACGTGGACATCTACGTGACCCGGGCGGTCGCCTACGAACTCAATACCGAGGTCGGCGGCGCGCCGAAGATGAGCGAGGAGTCCGGCACCATCCGCGCCACCAAGGACAACCCCAACCCCGGCGGCGAGGCGTTCCGCCAGGTCAAGGTCACTTCCAAGATCAGCAAGATCGACCTGAAGAACCATGAAGTGACCCTGCTGCCGCCGGAAGGCAAGGTGCAGGTGGTCAAGGTTGAGAACCCCGACCTTCAGGCCCGCATGAAGAACCTCAAGGTCGGCCAGACGGTCGATGCCATCTACACCGAAGTGCTGCGCGTCGAGACCTCGCGCTGACGTCGGGGGCTGCTTGGCAGCCCCTTGCAGGTTTCCACCGATTCAAGCGCGACGCGGTACCTGTGTGGGGTTTACCCGCGAACACCGGCACAGCCGGTGCCCTAGCTCGCTCCCACACAGGCCGTGCAACATCGTCAGCGGTGCACGCCCACAGGCCTTCATTCAGTGCTCGGCAACTGCGCCCGCAAGAACGCCATCAGCGCCCCCGCCGCCGGTGACAGGCTGCGCCCTTTGCGGGTGAGCATGCCGATCTGGCGCTCTACCTTGGGCGCGGCCAACGGCAGGAAGGCGAGTTTCTCGTTCTCCAGCGGAAACGCCAGGTACGGCAAGGTGCTGACCCCCACCCCTTCTTCCAGCATCGCGATCAACGAAATCATGTTGGAAACGAACAACCGGCTGTGCTCCAGCAAGCACGCCGCATCCGTGCCTTCGAGCAGCCGCGAGGTGCCGTTGCCGATCATCGGCAGGCCCTGCAATTGCGACCAATGAAGGGCCTCACCCACCTGCACCAGCGGATGATCGGCCCGGCACACCACGCCCACCTGGTCATGGGCGATGGGCGCGAACTCGATCTGCTCATCCTCCATCCACAGGCTGCTGATGCCGAAATCCACCTGCCCTCTGGCCAGCAGTTGCTGGACACTTTCGGCGGTGCCGTCCTGGATGCTGACCTGCACGTTCGGGTGCTCGGCCACGAATCGCGCCAACGGCCCTGGCAATAAACGGCTGGCCACCGAGGGCACGGTGGCGATGCTGACCTGGCCGATCTCATGCCGAGCCAGCAGGGTGGCTTCACGGGCAATACGGTCGTGGTGCTCGATCAAGCCACGAAACAGCGGCAGGCAATGCTCACCGAACGGCGTCAGCTCCACCCGGCCACCGCCCTTCTCGACCAGGGCCTGACCCAGTTTCTGTTCCAGCTCCCGTACTGCCAGCGAGATCGCCGGCTGAGTGCGAAACGCCTGGCGCGCGGCGGCGTGGAAGCTCTTGAGTTCGGCGACCAGCACGAAATAACGCAGTTGGGCGATCTTCAGTTCGGGCAGCATGGTTAGCGATCCTTATCAAAGCATTTTTTTTATTAATTTTTATTTGCTGCATATTGCTCGCAAGATGAGAGCCAGGCAAACGGAGGCTTTCATCCATGACGTACAAGAACTACATCGATGGCCAGTGGTGCGAAGGCCAGACCACCCTGGGCAACCACAGCCCCTCGGATACGCGCGACCTGATCGGCGAATACCACCAGGCCAGCGCCGAGCAGACCCGCCAGGCCATCCAGGCCGCCCGTACCGCGCAACCGCTGTGGGCCGCCAGCGGCCTGGAAGCCCGCCAGCAAGTGCTGATGGCCATCGGCGACGAGCTGATCGCCCGCAAAGAAGCACTCGGCGAACTGCTCTCGCGTGAAGAAGGCAAACCCCTGGCCGAAGGCATCGGCGAGGTCCACCGCAGCGGCCAGTTCTTCCACTACTACGCCGCCGAAGTGCTGCGCCAGATGGGCGAGACCGCCGCCTCCGTGCGCCCGGGCATCGACATCGAAGTACACCGCGAACCGGTGGGCGTGGTGGGCATCATCACGCCGTGGAACTTCCCCATGGCCACCGCGGCCTGGAAGATCGCCCCGGCCCTGGCCTTCGGCAATGCCGTGGTGTTCAAACCCGCCAACCTGGTCCCGGCCAGCGCCTGGGCCCTGACCGAGATCATCAGCCGTCAGGGCCTGCCTGCCGGCACCTTCAACCTGGTCATGGGCAGCGGCGCCAGCGTCGGCGAAACCCTGGTCAACTCGGCCGACATCGACGCCCTGACCTTCACCGGCTCCCTGGAAACCGGCCGACGCGTCGCGGTCGCCACCGCCGGCAACCTGGTGCGCTGCCAGCTGGAAATGGGCAGCAAGAACGCCCTGGTGGTGATGGACGATGCCGACCTGGACCTGGCAGTGGAATGCGCCCTCAACGGCGCCTTCTTCGGCACCGGACAGAAATGCACGGCGTCCTCGCGGCTGATCGTCTGTGACGCCATCCACGACCGCTTCGTCGAGGCCTTGCGCCTGCGCATGCGCCAACTCAAGGTCGGCCATGCCCTGCAGGCCGGAGTGCAGATAGGCCCAGTGGCCGATGCGCGTCAGCTGGAGCAGAACCTGGAGTACCTGCAGCTGGCCCAGGCCGAAGGCGCCACCTTGATCGAAGGCGGCGAACGCCTGCAGCTGGACACCGACGGCTACTACATGCGCCCGGCACTGTTCATCGACAGCCGCAACGACATGCGCATCAACCGCGAAGAGGTCTTTGGCCCCATCGCCTGCGTGATCCGCGTGCGCGACTTCGAAGAGGCCTTGGCCACGCTCAACGACACCCAGTACGGCCTTACCGCCGGCATCATCACCCAGTCGCTGCGCCACGCCAGCGAGTTCAAGCGCCGCGCCCAGACAGGCTGCGTGATGGTCAACCTGCCCACCGCCGGCACCGACTACCACGTGCCGTTCGGCGGTCGCAAAGCCTCGAGCTTCGGCCCGCGCGAACAGGGCCAGTACGCTCGCGATTTCTACACCGTGGTCAAGACCACCTACCTGCGGCCCTGAAGGAAGACGCGCCATGCACGACCTTTTGATGATCGACGGCCTGCAGTACTCCAACTGGAGCCCGGACATATTCCAGCAAATGCAGGCCGGCGGCCTGAGCGCGGTGCACGCCACCATCGCCTACCACGAGAACGCCCGCGAGACTCTGTCGCGCCTGGGTGAGTGGAACCGCCGCTTCGAGACCTGGCCCGAACTGATCCGCCCGGTGCGCTCGGCCAGCGACATTCGCCTGGCCCATGAGGAAGGCCGGGTGGGGATCTTCTTCGGCTTCCAGAACTGTTCGCCGATCGAGGACGACATCGCCTTGGTGGAGGTCTTCCGCCAGCTCGGGGTGTTCGTCATGCAGTTGACGTACAACAACCAGAGCCTGCTGGCCAGCGGTTGCTACGAGCGCGAAGACAACGGCATCAGCCGCTTCGGCCGCCAGGTGATCGCCGAGATGAACCGCGTCGGCATGTTGATCGACATGTCCCACAGCGCCGAACGCAGCACGCTGGAGGCCATCGAGCTGTCGACCCGGCCAGTGATCATCTCCCACGCCAACCCGTCGAGCTTCCACGCCGCCAAGCGCAACAAGTCCGACGCGGTGTTGCGCGGGATCGCCGAGTCCGGTGGGCTGCTGGGCTTTAGCACCTACCCGTTCCACCTCAAGGGCGCCTCGGACTGCACCCTGGAGAGCTTCTGCGACATGGTCGCACGCACCGCCGACCTGATGGGCGTCGAGCACATCGGCATCGGCACCGACCTGTGCCAGGCACAGCCGCTGTCGGTGCTCGAATGGATGCGCAACGGCCGCTGGAGCAAGGAGAAAGACTACGGCGAAGGCTCCAAGGACAACGCCAACTGGCCAGCGCCGTTGCAGTGGTTCCGCGACAGCCGCGACTTCCCCAACATCGCCCAGGGCCTGCGTGCCCGCGGCTTTGCCGAAGACGACGTGGCCAAGATCATGGGGCTGAACTGGTTGCGCCTGCTGGAGACCGCCACCACGGCGCAGGCCTGAGCCCCTCGCACGGACAGCCTTACAAAAAAAACAATCACAGGTTCCGGAGGCTAAATGAAAAACCCAACCACCCTGCCGGCTGACGACCAGACCCTGCGCCTGCCGCTGTCGCGGGACATCGACTGGCCGCTGTTTCTGATCAGCGGCGGCTTTCTCGGCGCATTCCTGTTGGCGGCATTGATCGACATCGATACGGTGTCGGCCCTGGTCAACACCCTCTTCGCCTGGTCGACCAAGGCCTTTGGCCTGTACTGGCAGGTGCTGATGCTGGCGACCTTCGTGGTCAGTCTGGCCATCGGCTTTTCCAAGTGCGGGCGCGTACGCCTGGGCGGCGTGACCCAACGCCCGGACATCAGCACCTTCAACTGGATCGCCGTGATCATGTGCGCCCTGCTCGCCGGCGGCGGCGCCTTCTGGGCGGCTGCCGAGCCGCTGATGCACTTTGCCAGCCCGCCACCGCTGTTCGCGGGTATCCAACCGCACAGCGAAGCGGCGGCCACCGCGGCCCTGGCGCAGTCCTTCGTGCACTGGGGCTTCCTGGCCTGGGCGGTGCTCGGCAGCCTGCTGGCGATCGTGCTGATGCACCTGCACTACGACAAGGGCCTGCCCCTGGCACCGCGCACCCTGCTCTACCCGCTGTTCGGCGAGCGCGCGCTCAAGGGCCCGATCGGCACCCTGGCCGATGCCACTTCGATCATCGCCGTGGTCGCCGGCACCATCGGCCCGATCGGTTTCCTGGGGCTGCAGATCAGCAGCGCTCTGCATGCGGTGTGGGGTGTGCCCAACGGCATCGTCACCCAGTCGGTCACCATCGTGCTGGTCACGGCGATGTACACCGTCTCCTGCCTGGTGGGGCTCAAGGGCATCCGCTTCGTCAGCGAGATCAACGTCTGGTTGATGATCGGCCTGGCCGTGTTCATGGTGGTGTTCGGGCCGACACTGTTCATCCTCGGCGGCTTCCCGCAGGCCTTTGCCTTGCACGTGGAGCACTTCATCCCGATGACGATGTTCCGCGCCGACCCCAAATGGCTGGACTGGTGGACGGTGTTCTACTGGGGCTGGTTCATCGGCTATGCCCCGATGGTGGCGCTGTACGTCGCGCGGATCTCGCGGGGCCGCACCATCCGCGAGATCATCATGACGCTGTCGATCATCGCGCCGCTGGTGACCATGTTCTGGTTCACCGTGGTCGGCGGCACCGGCATTGGCCTGGAGCTGCAGACCCCAGGCATCGTCACCGCCCATGGTGCCCAACCCGAGGACCTGCTGCTGGGCGTGACACAGAACCTGCCGCTGGGCGGTCTGATCAGCGCGCTGTTCCTGTTCTTGAGTTTCATCTCGGTGGCCACCAACGGCGATGCCATGGCCTTCACCGTGGCGCTGGCGATGTCCAGCAACGATAAACCGAAGAAATGGCTGTGCGGTTTCTGGGCCATCGGCATGGGCCTGGCGGCGGTGGTGCTGATCACCATCGGCGCGGGCGGCGTGACGGCCCTGCAGTCCTTCATTGTGATCACCGCGGTGCCGGTGTCGCTGGTGATCCTGCCAGCGTTGTGGGATGCGGTGCGCATCGCCCGGCACATGGCCCGCGAACAAGGCGTCTGAACATGATGCATCCAGGTACGACAACAATGTCCAACACCGTGCTTGCCACCCCCGTGCTGCGCCCTGCCGACCAGGTCATGGACCTGGCCCGGCTGGGCAGCCACTTCCAGAGCCCGTTGAGCTTCGTGCGCAGCAGCATGCGGCGGATGATGAACCAGCGCTGGCAGATCCAGCGCAGCCGCTTCGACCTCGATGGCGAAGGCTTCGGCACCGCCCTCTACCGCATCGACACGCCGCACGCCCATTACCACTGCGTGATCTTCTCGGCCTACCTGCCGCCGGAAAAACGCAGCGACCGGGTGATCGCCGACCAGTGGGACGTCACCTTCGTGCTGGTGGCGGGCGACGTCGACGCGGCGCAACTGGCCGACCTTGCGCGCAATGTGCCGTTGCAGGAGGCCGGGCGCTTCGATGCCCGCGTGCTGGTGTTGTCCCGGGCCAACCGCAGCCTGCGCAACTTCGACCGGTTCCTGGCGGCGCTGGCCGAAGGTCAGCAGCCCGACCCACATCAACTGGCCGAAGTCGGCTACCTCTATCGCACCACCGCCGTGTACGGCAATGGCAAGTTCGGCATCGCGGATTTCGGCTGCCTGCAAGGCAACCCGGACTTCAACCAGCCGTTCAGCGCGCAAATGTTCACGGTCTACCTGCTGCGCCATTTCAGCATCGAGCAGATCGAACACATGGCCCGCGCGCTCAACCCACAACGGGCGGTGCGGCTGGCCCCGGCGCTGCAACGCTACCTGGGCGTCGGCAATGCCACCGGGCTGGGCATGGCGCCGTTCCTGATCAATCACCCGCAATTGGTGGAGCGCTGGATCAGCACGCGGGAAACCGCCCTGGCGCAGGTCCTGGCCCAGCCGGCCGAGCCCGTGCACCTGGCACGCCTGCAAGGGTTGCTGACCCGCGCCCACCTGCACCTGAGCCAGACCCAGACCGAAGATGTGCGCCAGCATGAACAGAACCTGCGCACCCTCGCCGAGTTGTCGGCGTTGGCCGACTGGCTCGGCGGCCAGCCTGCTGGCGACGACCTCTGGCCGCGTCTGCAGGCCTGGAGCGAAGCCCATACCGGGCTGGGTTGCCAGGAGCTGCTGGTGAGTTTGCTGCTGGAGCTGTATCCCGATCAGGTCACGCCGCTGGCCGAGCAGATGGGTGTGGTCGAAGGCCTGCGCCTGGATGCCCAGATGCCCCTTGCGCAACTGCGTGAACTCATCGAACGGCAATTTGCCTGGGCCCTGGCCTACGACTTCGGCCACGTCGAAGCCGAGCATTTCTTCTGGTACCGCTCGGCCGAAAAAGAAGAACCGCGCCTGGGCATGCGCGCCGAGGAGCCGGGCGCCGAAAAAGAGATGCAACTGGGCATCGCCCGCAATATCCAGCGTTGCCATACGGCGCTGCTCGAGCATCTGCGCGAGCAGCCCCAGGCCCTGACCGCGCACTTTCTCATCGCCCAACCGGCGTTCAAGGGCACCGTGCGCCGCCTGCAGGGCATGGCGCAAAGCGCCTATGGCGAGATCCGCGCCAACCTGCTGGCCCAGGACATGCTGCCGATCCACCTGCTGCGCTGCAAACTGGCGTTCTTCGGCGCGGGTAAGTTCGACCCCAAGTCCAGCCGCTGGGTGCGCATCACGCTGTTCCAGGGCGCGCCGCTGGTCAGTGACATCGGCCAGCCGTTCGAGGACGACTGGAACTTCGCGGTGATGCCGCAGGGAGGGCTGTGACCATGCGCGTATCGCTCAACGAAATCCAGGTGATGTGCCGCAAGGCCTTCGAAGGCATGGGCTTTGCCGCCGGTGACTGCGAGGACGCCGCCGAATTGGTGGGCTGGTTGCACCTGCAAGGGCTGGACGGCGTCGGCACATTGGAAAAGGCTCTGGACTACCTGCAACGCGAAGCCGAGCAGCCGTTCACCCTGTGCTATGAAGACAGCGCCCTGCTGGTGATCGATGCCAAGGGCCAGAGCGTGCTGCGCTGCGCCGCGACCGTGGTGGAGCTGGCGCTGGGCAAGGCCCTGCGCAGCGGTCAGGCGGTGCTGCGCATCCACCACTGCCACAACCGCTTGCTGTTGCTGGGCTACCTGAGCCGGGCGGCCGAGCTGGGGTTGCAGGTCCAGGCCCGCTGGGACGATGCACGCCAGCGCCATGTGGCCAGCTTCGTCGCTGGCGCCAACCACCCTCAACTGCACAGCGACGCGCCGCCCGGCGCCGGGGAAGCGATCGAGCAGAGCATCACCGTGCTGTTCAGCCGGACGGCCCGGGCCATCGCGCCGGTCGCCGCGACGCACAGCCTCCTCAACCAAGGCTTCACGGTCAGCGAACCCACCTGGCGACGGCTCAAGCAGATGGCCGATCACATCCTCGTCGAAAGCACCGAAGCCTCCCGCCGCCATGGCGCGGGCGGCGGCAGCGATGCCGACTGAACCTCTTGCGGACATTCAGGAATCCACCTCATGAAACATGCGATCAAGACCCAGCTGTTTGCCTCCAAGGCCCCGCTGGAATGGGCCGTCGTCGGCAACGGCACGCTGTACACCGCGCAGATCCCGATCGACGCCCAGGGCCAGGTGGTCCCTGGCGGCATCGAGGCCCAGACCCGCCAGACCCTGGACAACCTGCGTCACACCCTGGAAGCGGCCGGCAGCTCGCTGGACGCGGTGACCCAGGTGCTGATCTATGTCACCGACCGCAGCTACCTGGCCACGGTCAACAGCCTGTACACCGACTACTTCCAGGCGCCCTACCCCAACCGCGCAGCCATGGTGGTGGCCGGTTTGGCCCGGGAAGAAATGCTGGTGGAACTGGTGGTCTACGCCTGCGTGTAAACCCGCCTGCATGGTGATACGCAAGCCTTGAGGCGGTGCGATCCCGGTGGGAGATTCCAGGAGGCTGGACAAGCTCGAATCGCCTTCGGTTGGTATTTCTCAACACTTTTCAATCGTGCACCTACCCGCCTTGGCGCAGCTTGCTTCGTGGGGTTTACCCGCGAAGCAGGCTGCGCAGTAAATGGCACCGGCTTTGCCGGTGTTCGCGGGTGAACCCGCTCCTACAGGGATGGCGCAAGTCGTGAGAGCGGCCCGGCGGAGCACGGCTGACCAGCGGCAAGAAGGCTTTCGATAGACAGATCGCGCACCCCACGGACCGATCGCGCACTCATCGTCATTGATCGGGGCCTGTGCAATATCGCAGCCCAACGATCGCGCTAATAGTTGCTAGCCCACTCCACAACAACGAGGCTAGCCCCGTGTATCCACGCGTCCTGTGTTCCCTGTCCCTGCTCACCCTCGCCGTTTCCGCCGCCCAAGGCGCCGATGCGCTCAATACCCCGCGCCTGGCGGGCATGGACAACTTCCGCGACATTGCCGGCACCACCACCGCATACAGCACCGCCCACAACGGCACCATGCGCGCCGGGGTGTTCTACCGCACCAACGCCGTGACCCCGACCGACGCGGACATGGCCACGCTCACCAGCCTGAACATCGGCAAAGTATTCGACCTGCGCACCCCCAACGAGATCGCCGCCACGCCCGACCGCCTGGCGCCTGGCATGAGCTACCAGAACATCGACATCATCGGCGCCACCACCTCGGGGGTGGACATCACCAACACCACGTTCCACAACGCCGACGAGGCGATCGCCATGATGAAGGAGACCAACCGCGCCTTCGTCTACGACGCGGGCATGCGCAGTCAATACACCGTGCTGTTCAACGAACTGGCCGGTGCCGAAGGCGCAGCGCTGTTCCATTGCACCGCCGGCAAGGATCGCACCGGCTGGACCGCCGCCGTGCTGCAGAGCATCGCTGGCGTAGACGACGCCACCATCATGGCCAACTACCTGGCCACCAACGACTACACGGCCGACCGCATCGCCGCGACGCTGGCGTCCCTGCCGCCGAACCTGGCCGCCATCTATGGGCCGATGATCCGCGTGGATGCCAGCTACCTGCAGGCCGGGCTCGATGAGGTCAAGGCGCGCTACGGCACCATGGACAACTACCTCAAGCAGGGCCTGGGCCTGTCCCAGGAAACCCTCTACGTGTTGCGCGGCAAGATGGTCCGCTACAACAGCCTGCCCGGCCAGGCCGGCCTGCAAGGCAACGCCGCCGCTGGCGCTCGCCTGTTGCAGGATCTGCAGGACAGCCCGCTCTCGGGCACCTACAGCGCCTACAACTACTACCTGCAGTCGGCCATCGACGCCGGCACCCTGGGAGGCGTGGAATCCACCGTCGGCGGCCAGGTGCATGCGGACGCGGCCAGCTACCTGCTGCGCCAGGACATGATGATCGACCAGGCTGCGGCACCCTTCGCCAGCGGCACCGACCTCAAGCCCGGCCAGACGCGTCTGTGGAGTACCGCCTTGGCCGGCTATGTGGGCACCGATGGCTCATCCCATGCCCAGAGCAGCAACGAGCACAGCCAAGGCCTGATGATCGGCGTGACCCAGCGCTTTTCCGAACAGCTCAGCGCCCATGCAGGCTTCGGCTACAGCAACGGCAACGTCGGCGGCGCGGGTGGCGAGGCAGACACCGACCTGACCTTCCTCAGTGCTGGCGCCCGCTTTGCCCCCGGCAGCCTGGAGCAAGGGCTGTTCATCGATGCCAAGGCCAGCGCCGGCTGGTTCGACTATGAAAGCAAGCGCGACCTGGGCGGCGGCCTGGGCCGGGCCAAGGGCGACAGCCACGGCAACCTGACCGGGGCAAGCGTCGCGTTGGGCTATCGCCTGAACAGCGGCGCCCTGGTGCTGGAGCCAAGCCTGGGCATGCGGGTCAGTCATGTGGACCTGTCGGGGTTCACTGAAAAAGGCAGCGAGCTGGCCCTGGACGTCGACGGCATCCAGCAGACCCGACGCAGCGCCTTTGCCAATCTGCAGGTGAATCTGGCGCCAACGCGGCTGGACAGTGGCTGGCAACTGGTGCCGGGTTTCTCGGCGGGCTATGAGCATGTGCTGGGGGACCATCAGGTCGACAGCGAAGGCCATCTGCTGGGGCTGGATATCGAACAACGCGCGGCGTTCGACAACCGCGACCAGTTCACCGGCGGGGTCAACCTCATGGCCAACCTGGGCGCGTTCAGCGTGGGGGGTGAAGTGGCAGCCATGGGCGGGGGTGACAGCCATGGGGTGAGCGGCAGCCTGAAAGCCAGCTACGCGTTCTGAGGCCCCTGGGGGGCAACTGTCTTGCTCGGTGGTGCCTTCTTCGCGGGTAAACCCGCTCCTACAGGTACAGCGGTGCTTTTGAAAGCAGCGTAAAACCTGCGGGTTTACCCGCGAATAGGCCAACGGGACTTACAAGCCTCGCCGCACTTGGGCGGGGCTCACGCCATAGGCCTGCTGGAAGTACTGCGAAAACCGCCCGGCGTTGCTGAATCCATGACGCAACGCCACCTCCGACACCGAGCCGGACTCCCCACGTGCCAAGGTTTCATAGGCCCGCTCCAGGCGTACCTGACGTTGATAGTCGACGATCGATGCCCCCACGAACCGCTTGAACCCCTGCTGCAGGGCCCGCAGGCTGACACTGGCCAGCGCTGCCAGCTCGGTGCCACTGATCAGGCTATGGGGATTGGCGCGAATGTAGTCCATGGCCAACTTCACATGACGTGGCGCGATCTGCGGCGAGGGCCGGCGCAGGGCTTCGCTGTGGTTGTGCGGCCAGGCCTCGAGCACTGCGTCGATGAGCATTTCCTGCAAACGCACCGGCATCAGCACGCCCGCATGGATCAACTGGTCGAACTCGCTGCCGGTGGCCAGCTCGAGCAAGGCGCGAATGCCTTGGAACGCCGCGACGCCCAGGTCCACCACCGGTTCGAAGCGCACCGGCTGCAACACCGGGCGGCCCAACAGGATCGCCAACCGCTCGGTGATCAACCCCCGGTGGATCGACATGCCGCACTGGGCATGGTCCTCGGCAAACCGCAGCGCCTGGAGCGAGCGCTTGTCGATGGCCAGGCCCAGACCGGGTCGACCGGAGGTTTCGCCGCCGTGCTCGAAGACCACCTTGCCCGCACTGGGCAGCACAAAAGTGATCTCGTCCTGGGGGTCGCCGAAGGTAATGCAGCAATCGCCCCGGTAGTGCATGCGGCGAAAGCTGACGCCTTCGTGACGCCCATACACGCCACTGATGACGATGTCGTCCGACAGTGCCAACGAGTCGGCATAGAGGTTGTCGAACATACGCGAGAACAACGCGCCGAACGTGTCGCTGCGCATGTCCTCGGAGCGGAGGATGATCTGTTTGCGGGGCGTGCCGGAATACACCAGTGGTCACCTTCTTGTTGTTTGGACGCAAGCGCGCCTGGACCTTACCAAGGGCGCATGACAGCGACGTGACCTGCTCCTTTCGCCGCCGCGTGCCACCGGCGAACGAGCGAAACCAAACGCCACGGCAACATTTCGAAGTAAATTCCTACAGAAAATAGCGAATTACACCCGTAGAATTGTCGCCTGGCGTGTGCTGCGTGCGCCCGGGAGCCTTCCCGAATACGGAGAACATTCATTTGTTTTCCGAGAGCTATTTTCATGTTGCACGCAGCCTCCAAACCTTTTTGGCGTTTCCCGTCCCGTTTTTTCTCGGCCGGGGTTTCCCAGCGCCATCTTCCCTTCTTCCCATCCTTTGCTGCAGTGGCCCGGAACGTCCGGGGCCATCGTTTCGTTGTGTCCGCCTTCCGACGCGCCGCTGCCCTCGCGAAGGTGACGTCATGAACGAGGACTCCCGAATGAATGCACCTGTGCCCACCCTTGCGCGGCCATCGCTGCTGCAGCGCCTGCTGACCAGCGAGGCCGCTGGCGGCGTGCTACTGATGATCACCGCAGCCCTGGCCATCTTTCTTGCCAACAGCCCCTGGGCCAGCGCCTACCAGCACCTGTTGCACCTGCCCGTAGGGCCCACGCTGAGCGACAAGCTTGGCCCGATGACCGTTCACCTTTGGATCAACGACGGATTGATGGCGGTGTTCTTCCTGCTGGTGGGGCTTGAGATCAAGCGCGAGCTGGTCGATGGCCGCCTGGCCACCTGGGAGCAACGCCGCCTGCCTGCATTGCCGGCCCTGATGGGCATGGCGGTGCCGGCGCTGATCTACCTGGTGGTCTCGCGCAGCGAGCCGGGCCTTGCCAGTGGCTGGGCGATCCCGGCGGCCACGGACATCGCCTTCGCCGTCGGCGCCTTGGCGCTGCTGGGCCGGCACGCACCGCTGTCGCTGAAGGTGATGCTGGTCTCGGTGGCGATCATCGACGACATGGGCGCCGTGGCGATCATCGCGCTGTTCTACACCTCGTCGATCAACCTGCTGGCCCTGGCCGCGGCGGGCGGGATCATCCTCGTGCTGCTGGCGTTCAATCGCCTGCGCGTGGTGTCGCTGTGGCCATACCTGCTGGGCGTCGCGGCGCTGTGGTACGTCACCCTGCTCTCGGGCGTGCACGCCACCATCGCCGGCGTGGTCGGTGCGCTGCTGATTCCCTACAGCGCAGGCGGCAAGCAGGACAGCGCCAGCCCGCTGCTCACGCTCGAGCACGCCCTGGCGCCTTGGGTCGCGTTCCTGATCGTGCCGGCCTTCGGCTTTGCCAACGCGGGGGTCGCCTTCAGCCACCTGAGCCTGAGCGATGTATTCGCCCCGCTGCCGCTGGCCATCGCCCTGGGGTTGCTGCTGGGCAAGCAGTTGGGGGTGTTCGCAGGCGTGCTGCTGGCAGTCAAGACCGGCCTTGCGGCCAAGCCACGTGGGGCCAGCTGGCTGCAGATCTATGGCGTGGCGATGCTGTGCGGCATTGGCTTCACCATGAGCCTGTTCATCGGCGAACTCGCCTTCCCGGGGCAGCCTGATCGTATCGACGAGGCCAAGATCGGCATCCTGCTCGGCTCGCTGGTGTCGGCCCTCATCGCCTGCGCCATCCTGCGCTTCGCGCCCAAACCCAAGGCCTGAAGCGCGAGGGTAACGTGCGAACCGTTCGTCGAGGTCCGCACACACCCGGTCCAACCCCCGATGCCAATGCCCTTCTAACGAGCACGTGTCTATCACTGCCTGGGAGGGCAAACGACGATGAACGAACGATTCCTCGAATCGCTGACGAACACGACGCTCTTTGGCATCTCCGTGCTCAACCTGATGCTGGCCCTGGGGGTCAGCATCGTCACTTTCCTTGTCGCCCGCTGGGCGATCAGCTTCGTCAAACGCCGGGTCGAGCATTGGTCCTCCCACGATGGGCATTTCGCCCAGGTCCTGGCCAAAGTGCTGGAAGGCACCAGCAACGTGCTGTTGCTGCTCGCCGCCCTGCTGGTGGGTCTGAGCGTACTGGACCTGCCCGAGCGCTGGCTGGATCGGGTCGGCAGCCTGTGGTTCGTGGTCGCCGCTCTGCAGATCGGGCTGTGGACCAACCGCGCCATCGCCCTGGGCCTTGCCCGTTACTTCGCTCGGCACAGCGCCGAGGGCTTCTACCAGGGCAGTGCCCTGGCCACCTTGTCGGCCTGGGGCGCGCGGGTGCTCTTGTGGTCGATGGTACTGCTGGCGATGCTGTCGAACCTGGGCGTGAACATCACCGCCTTCGTCGCCAGCCTCGGCGTGGGTGGTATCGCCGTGGCACTGGCGGTGCAGAACATCCTCGGCGACCTGTTCGCCTCCCTCTCCATTGCCGTGGACAAGCCGTTCGAGGTGGGCGATTTCATCGTCATCGGGCCGCTGGCCGGCACGGTCGAGCACATTGGCCTGAAGACCACACGCATTCGCAGCCTTGGCGGCGAGCAGATCGTCATGGCCAACGCCGGCATGATCAGCAGCACCATCCAGAACTACAAGCGCCTGCAGGAGCGGCGCATCGTCTTCGAATTCGGCCTGTCCTACGACACCCCCACCGAGGCGGTGAAAAAGGCGCCGGGCATCGTCGCACAGGTGATCAAGGCCCAGCACCAGGTGCGCTTCGACCGCGCGCACTTGCGCGGTTTCGGCAAGGAGTCGCTGGAGTTCGAATGCGTCTACATCGTGCTCGACCCTGGCTACAACCTGTACATGGACATCCAGCAGGCGATCAACTTCCAGTTGCTCGAACAGTTCGCCGGCATCGGTGCCAAGTTCGCCGTGCCGGCACGGGCAATCAAAGTGACCTCGCTGCCCCAGGCCTCGAACCAGATGGGCCATGAGGCCGGCGTGTTCAAGGCCAGGGACTGATCGGGCCAGGCTTGGGGCGCACCACTTCGAAGTGCCCGCGAAATACCGTTTCGACGATGCGCCACTGACCCGCCTCACGCCGGTAGCGGTCTTGGTAGAAGCCACCGAGCTGGCGGGTCACGCCGGTTTCGCCATCCCGGTTCTGGTAGTGCAAGGCCCAGCGCGCCTGGGCGTTGTCCGGGTCTTGATAGTCGATCTGCGGGTTGGCGGCATGGTGCAGGTCGATCACTCGGGGCACGCAGGCCAGCTCGCTGTACAGCGCCAGGAACGGCTCGCGGTCGTGAAAGACACCCAGCGGGCCGTAGTCGATCAGCACCGGCCCGTGCGCGAAGCAGTCGCGAATCGCCGCCACGTCCTTGAGGTCGCAGGCGTTGAGGTAGCGGTGCTTCAGCTCGCGGATGGCCTCCAGGGCTTCGAGGCGGGCGATACGTTGTTCGAGCGTCATTGCGTCTTGCATGAGGTTCTCCATGGAATGATTGCCACTAGACGCCGTACCCACCGTCCACCGACAACACTTGCCCGGTGGTGTAGAGCGCACGATTGGAGGCCAGGAAGGCGACCGCATCGGCCACCTCCGATGCCTGTCCCCAGCGCTTGAGGCAAAGGTTGCGCTGCACGGCATCGCGCCATTTGTCGTCGAAGGTGCCGTCCTGCCAGAGGCGCAGGAAAATGCCTGTCTCGATCACGCCGATGGCCACGCTGTTGGCGCGAACGCCGAAGCGCCCTTCCTCCTTGGCGATGCCCTGCAGCAGCGAATCGATGGCCGCCTTGGGCGCGACCGACAGCACGTCGCCTTCAGGCCAGCGGTGCATCCCCGCCGAACTCACATGCACATAGGAACCGCCACCCTGGGCCTTCAGGTGAGGCAACGTGGCCTGGACGATGGCGAAAAAGCCATTGAGGTCGGCATCGATCACCGCGCGCCACTGCGCTACATCCAGATCACGGATCGGGGGTTGGGTGATGTCGGAACCCGCAGCGATCACCACCGTGTGGATGCGCCCCTGGGCGAGGATGGCCTCGAGCGTGCGCTGCACGCCGTCCAGATCGCTCATCGACAACTGCCAGGCCTGGGCGCGTTGCCCTTGGGCCTGCACGGCCGCGACCACCTGGGCGGCACGCGCTTCGTTGCGGTGATAGGTCAGCACCACATCCGAGCCGAGCTCGGCGAAACGGCTGCAGATGGCCTCGCCTGCGCCACCGCTGCCGCCAATGACCAGGACCGCACCTTCGGGAAATTCCTTGCGTTGGGTCGTCACAGTGAATGCCTTTGTTGTTTTTGTGGCGGATAGTCCCGTGAAAGCTACCGCCATCAAAAAACCCTGCGCACCCTCCATTCGGACTACCCCGCCATACCGCCCTCGCCTCTGGCAACCTTTCAAGGAAGCGACCCAACACCTGACGACGCAGCGTCAGGTTGCTACACAATTGCGTCACCCCGATTGAGGCCGCCGTCCGGCTTGTGGTACGAGATTCCCACGCCCGCCGACCCGCAGCGGGTGAGACAAGGAACCTCGTACATGCCCACGCCAAGAACAATAATCGCCGCCACCGCACTCGTGCTCGCCGCGCCCTTCCAATTGGCGCTCGCCGATACCGCCCCAGCCAAGCCCAACCTGCTGACCGCCGCCGTCGCCTGGCGTCAGACCGCCGCCGAGTACCGTGCGCTGTACTACCAAGGTTTCAACCTGGCCAAGCTGCGCCTGGACCAGGCCCTGGCCGAGCGCAAGCCCGGCGCCAAGCCCGGCGCCAAGCCACCGGCGATCATCAGCGACCTGGACGACACGATCCTCAGCAGCAACACCTACTGGGGCGCGCTGATGAACGAGGACAAAGACTTCTTCGACGACGCACTCTGGGACCGCTGGGTCGCCGCCAACGGCCCGACCCTGACGCCAGGCGCGCTGGCGTTTCTCGAGTACGCCAAGTCCAAGGGCGTGGAGATTTTCTATGTATCCAGCCGCGACCAGGGCGACAAGACCGATGAGTACGCGCTCAACAACCTGCGTGCGCTGAAGGTGCCCTTCGCCGACAAGGAACACGTGACCATCCTGCGCGAAAGCTCCAACAAGGAGCCCGCGCAGAAGGCCGTGGCCGAGCACCACGACGTGCTGCTGATGCTGGGCGACAACCTCAACGACTTCAAGCGTCGCTACTACGTCGACGATGTCCAGCAGCGCGCTACGTTGCTCGACGAGGATCGTGCCCAGTTCGGCGATAAGTTCATCGTCTTTCCCAACCCCACCGACGGGCACTGGATGAAGGCGATCTTCGGCGAGTCCGAGCCTGCCGACACCCCCGAGAACCGAGCCAAGTTCCGCGCGGCAGCGGCCTCGGGCGCCTGGAAAGCCAAGCCGTAGACGCCGTCAGACCATACCGGTCGCCGCGGCGTAGACCTCGCCCAGCGAAGGGTTGCGCCGCAGCGTCTGGCCACCGCTGACATGGATGACCTGGCCGGTGACGAAGCTCGACTCATCACCGGCCAGCCACAGCGCGGCATCGGCCACTTCCGCCGCCACGCCGCTGCGCTGCAACGGGATCTCGCGGTGATACAGCGCCGCGATGGCTGGGTGCTGCAACCCACCGCCGGACATCGGTGCATCGGCCAACCCGCCGGGTGCAATGGAATTGGCCCGTATTCCCCGGTGCCCGAACTCATGGGCGATGCAACGCACCACATGGTCCATGCCGGCCTTGGTGCCCATGTAGGCCGCGTGGTCATCGAACATGATGCTGGCGGTGACCGAGGAGATCTGGATGATCGACCCGCCCTGGGGCATGTGCCGCAGCACGGCCTGGAAGTACTGGAAAGGCCCGGTGAACTGTACGGCGCTCATCCGATCCAGATCCTCCTGGCTGTGTTCCAGGAAGGGTTTGAGCAGCCCCCAACCAGTGGCATTGACACCGATATCCAGCCCTCCGAAGCGCTGCGCGCTCGAAGCGACGAGTGCGTCCACTTCGCTTTGCGAGATGATGTCGCAGACCTGCCATGGCACATCGAGGGCAGCGCCGACCGCCTCCAGCGCCTCGACTCGTCTTCCGGCGATCATCACCCTCGCCCCGTGCTCGACGTAGCGCCGGGCGATGGCCTCACCGACGTTGCCCGGCGCGACGCCGAGTACCAATGCTGCTTTACCTGCCAATCGTTGGGACATGGGTTTGGCTCACACAATGAAGGCCACCGGCCTGCCGATCAAAACGCGCAGCCCAGGTAATGCCCGGCGCGCAGAGGGTTCGAGGCTACGGCACGGCAATGCGCCGATGCCCCGTCCGAATGGACGATGCTAGGGCCCGACCTGTACGCCATGGTGGACACTGCGAACGACTCCAGGGGCAATGTTGCATGCGCCCATCCACCCTCCCGACAGAACTCTGAATATGACGACATCCATTCGTTTCGAAGGCGGTACCGCAGTCATTACCGGCGCGGCCAGTGGCATCGGCAGTGGGCTGGCGCGTCATGCGGCAAAGCTTGGCATGCAGGTCGTGTTGGCTGACCTCGATCTCGACAAGCTCAAAGCTGTCGCGCACGGGCTTCAGACCGAGACCCTGTGCGTACCGACCGATGTGCGCAAACCCGAAGCGCTCGAGGCGTTGGCCGATGCCACCTGGCAGCGTTTTGGCGGTGTCGACCTGTTGTTCAACAACGCCGGCATCATGGCGACGGGTTTCAGCTGGGAAATTTCACCGGAACGCTTCGAAAACAGCTTCGCGGTCAATGTCCATGGCGTGCTCAACGGCCTGCGCAGCTTCGTGCCGCGCATGCTCGAGCGCAACGTGCCAGCGCGCATCATCAACACCGCATCGGTGGGAGGCTTTTTAGCGAGCCCGCTGATGGCGCCCTACTCGGCGACGAAATTCGCCGTCGTCGCCCTGACCGAGTCGCTGCACGGCGAACTGAAGATGCTCGGGACGCCCGTGGGCGTGTCGCTGCTCGCGCCGGGGCCTGTGCGCAGCGGCATTTTCGACAACCCCTTTGGCGATGCACTCGACCGCCCCGAAGTGCGCGGGTTCGTCGACACGATGCGCCAGATGCTGGACGCCCATGGGCTGACCCCGGACCAGTTCGCCGAGCGCGTATTCGAAGGCATCCGGGAAGATCGCTACTGGCTCATTCCACAACCGCAGGTGCTCAATGACGCGCTGCAACGCCGTGTGGAAGACATCCTCGCCGGGCGCGACCCGGTGATGCCATCGCTCTGACACCCGCCGTGCGCACCGCCGAACACCTCAGTCGGTGCGCAACGCCCCTCTCTTATGAAAGGGAGATCTCCACGGCATCGCCGTTAAGGCGCACCGGCCACACTTTCAGGACCTGCTCCGGGTATTCCAGGCAGGTGCCGTCCTGCAGGCGAAAGTGCTGTTTGTACAAAGGCGCCGCGATGACCAGCTCGCCAGCCAAGTGACCGACGATGCCTCGAGCGATCACGTTGGCGCCCGACAGCGGGTCGCGATTCTCCACGGCAAACAGTTGCTCGTCCTCGGGCAGGTAGAACAGTGCCACCTGCACACCGTCCACCAGCGACACCACGCCGGAATTGGCCACCAGGTCGTCGCGCCCGCAGGCGATCTTCCAGCTGTCGATTAATCCCATCACACCACCTCCACTGCATTGATCACGTTGCGCTCGTCCACCGTCGCGGGGCGGATCTGCCCACGCTCCTTGAGGAAGTGGACATCCGGGTCGCCCCCTTTGGCGTTGACGAAGGTCCGCAGGCGTTTGAGTTTTTCCGGATCCTTCAGGGCATTGGCCCACTCGCACTCATAGCGATCGACCACCAGTTGCATCTGCGCCTCGAGCTCGGCAGCCAGGCCCAGGCTGTCGTCGATGATCACCGCCTTGAGGTAGTCCAGGCCGCCTTCGAGGCTTTCGCGCCATACCGAGGTGCGCTGCAGCTTGTCGGCGGTGCGGATGTAAAGCATCAGGAAGCGGTCGATGTAGCGGATCAGGGTCTGATCATCCAGGTCGGTGGCGAACAGTTCGGCATGGCGCGGGCGCATGCCGCCGTTGCCGGCGATGTAGAGGTTCCAGCCCTTCTCGGTGGCGATCACGCCGACGTCCTTGCTCTGCGCCTCGGCGCATTCGCGGGTGCAACCGGATACGGCGAACTTGAGCTTGTGCGGTGCGCGCAAGCCTTTGTAGCGGTGCTCGATCAGCAGCGCCATCTTCACGCTGTCCTGCACGCCATAACGGCACCAGGTGCTGCCCACGCAGCTCTTCACCGTGCGGGTGGACTTGCCATAGGCATGGCCGGTTTCGAAGCCGGCAGCGATCAGCTCGCTCCAGATATCCGGCAACTCATGCAGCTGCGCGCCAAACAGGTCTATGCGCTGGCCGCCGGTGATCTTGGTGTAGAGGTCGTACTTCTTCGCCACCGCGCCGATGGCCATCAGCCCGTCCGGGGTGATTTCGCCACCGGGAATGCGTGGCACCACCGAGTAGGTGCCGTTCTTCTGCATGTTGGCCATGAAGGTATCGTTGGTGTCCTGCAACGGCACCAGCCAGGGCTCCTGGATCGGCCGGTTCCAACAGGAGGCCAGGATCGAGCCCACTGCCGGTTTGCAGATATCGCAGCCGACCTGGCCTTTGCCGTGACGGGCCAACAGCGCTTCGAAGGTTTCGATGCCTTCGACGCGCACCAGCGAGTACAGCTCCTGGCGGGTATAGGCGAAGTGCTCGCACAGGCTTTTGTCGACGATCACGCCACGGGCGGTGAGTTCGTGTTCGAAGACTTGCTTGAGCAGGCCGACACAACCACCGCAACCGGTGGCGGCCTTGGTCTGGGCCTTGAGGCCTGCCAGGTCGCTGACACCGCTGTCGATAGCGCAGCAGATCGCGCCTTTGCTGACGTTGTGGCACGAGCAGACCGTCGCGGCGGCAGGCAGAGCCTCCACGCCCAAGGCTGGCGCGGCAGTGCCCTGGGGCAGAATCAACGACGCAGGGTCCGCCGGCAGCGTAATGCCGTTCTGCACGTATTGCAGCAAGGTGTCGTAGTAGCTGTTGTCGCCGACCAGCACCGCACCGAGCGCCTGCTTGCCGTCGGCGGAGACGACAAGGCGGCGGTAGGTGGAACTGGCCTCGTCGATGAAGCGGTAGCTGCGCGCATCGGGGGTGATGCCCTGGGCGTCGCCGATCGAGCCCACATCCACCCCCAGCAGTTTCAGCTTGGTGGACATGTCCGCGCCGAGGAACGGCTCGGCGCTGTCCTCGCTCAACCCCACCGCATCGCACAGTTGCGCGGCCACATTGCGGGCCATCTGATAGCCGGGCGCGACCAGGCCAAAGACGCTGCCGTTCCAGGCGGCGCATTCGCCAATGGCAAAGATGCGAGGGTCGCTGGTACGGCATTGGCTGTCGATGCAGATGCCGCCCCGGGCACCGATTGCCAGGTCGCAGTCTCTGGCCAGGCTGTCCTGGGGGCGGATGCCAGCGGAAAACACGATCAGGTCCGTCTCGAGAAACGCGTCATCGGCAAAATTCATCCGGTAGCGGTACTCGCTGCCCGGGGTGATGGACTGGGTGGCACGGGACAGATGTACGCCAACGCCCAGTGCTTCGATGCGTGCCTTGAGTGCCTGGCCCCCGAGGTCGTCCAGTTGCACCGGCATCAAGCGTGGCGCGAACTCCACGACATGGGCCTCCAGGCCAAGGGACTTGAGCGCGTTGGCCGCTTCCAGACCCAGCAGGCCGCCACCGACGACCACCCCGCGCCTGGCCGAGCGGGCGGCGGCGCGAATGGTGTCCAGGTCGGCCAAGGTCCGGTAGACCAGGCGCGCGTTGCCAGCGGCGCCTTCAATGGGTGGCACGAAGGGGTAGGAGCCGGTGGCCAGGACCAGCTGGTCATAGGGCATGCACCCCTGGGCGGTGATGACCTCGTTGCGGGCACGGTCGATCTCCAGCACGGGAACGCCCAGGTGCAGGGTCACGCCCGGGGTCTGGTACAGCGTCGCCTCGCCCAGGGCCAGGGATTCGGCATCGCGGCCGCCGAAATATTCCGAGAGGTGCACACGGTCATAGGCGCGTAGCGGCTCTTCGCTGAACACATGGATGCGGTGGTGCGCCAAGGCGCCCCGCGCCACCAGTTGCTCGACACAGTGATGGCCGACCATCCCGTTGCCAATCACGATCAGGGTTTGCAGTTCGTTCGCAGTGTTCATAGAGGCACCCGTCAAAGCCAATCCGGTTTGTTCGAAGCAAAAAAAAAGCGCCCGGAACCAAAAGGTTCCAGGCGCCTTTGCCTGTTCGCACTGCCGGCCCGTGGGCCTTGGGCAGTCATGGTCACCCGGGCCGTGAGCGGCCAAACGATCGCCATTGATCGACTGGGCATTCCACACGCGACAACGCGGTGGGTCGGTCGAGCCTATGCAGTGGTTGTGCCAGCTGCCGCGTGACGCCCTGAATGCCCCGTGACCAAGCGGTTTGCTCGGCGCGCCCGGCGCTGCGCAGGTGGGCGGCACGGAGCCAAAACAGTGCACGAAGCGCTTCCTACGCCCCAGACTGACGCGGATCGAAGCGGCCTGCTGGCGCGCCGCGCCGCCCCAGCCCGGACGTTCCCGCCCCTGCCCGCACTTGGCCCATCCATTGCTACGCACAGGCACAGGCCATCAACGTCGATGGTCCTCCATTCAGGCAAAGGCGCCATGCAGCGTTCGTTTAAAAACGAAGCCGCTGCATGGCGCCTTTGTCGTTTCGACGGGAACGAGACGATGACGCAATCAACAACCGTACGCAGCGTGTGCCCCTATTGCGGCGTGGGCTGCGGCATTGTCATGCAGGTGCAGGACAACCTGATCGTCAAGGTGTCCGGGGACAAGCAACACCCAAGCAACGCCGGACGCCTGTGCACCAAGGGCAGCACCTGCGGCCAGGCGGTGGCTGCCAGCGGGCGCATGGCGCACGCCTTCCTGCGCCAGCGACGCGACCAGGACCCGGTGCGCGTGGGCATCGACCAGGCCATCGAAACGGCGGCTCGCCGCTTGCGCGGGATCATCGACGAACACGGTCCGGATGCCGTTGCGCTGTATGTCTCTGGGCAGATGTCGCTGGAGGCGCAGTACCTGGCCAACAAGCTGGCCAAGGGCTTCATCCGCAGCCGGCACATCGAGTCCAACTCGCGGCTGTGCATGGCCAGCGCCAGCAGTGGCTACAAGCTTTCGCTGGGTGCCGACGGCCCGCCGGGGTCCTATGAGGACTTCGACCACAGCGATGTGTTCGTGGTGAGCGGCGCCAACATGGCTGACTGTCATCCGATCTTGTTCCTGCGCCTGCTGGATCGGGTGAAGGCCGGTGCAAAGCTGGTGGTGATCGACCCAAGGCGTAGCGCCACCGCCGACAAGGCGGACCTGTTCTTGCAGATTCGTCCAGGCACCGATCTCGCTTTACTCAACGGCCTGCTGCACCTGCTGGTGAAGGACGGTCACTGCGACCACACATTCATCGACGCCTTCACCCAGGGCTGGGAGGTGATGGAGGATTTTCTGCAGGACTACAGCCCCGCGCGCGTCGCGGCCCTCACCGGCCTGGCCGAGGCGGATATCCGTCAGGCGGCGCAGTGGATCGGCCAGGCCGCCAATTGGATGAGCTGCTGGACCATGGGCCTGAACCAGAGCGTGCACGGCACCTGGCACACCAACGCGCTGTGCAACCTGCACCTGGCCACCGGTGCCATCTGCCGACCCGGCAGCGGGCCGTTTTCCCTCACCGGCCAACCCAATGCCATGGGTGGCCGCGAGATGGGCTACATGGGTCCTGGGCTGCCCGGGCAGCGCTCGGCGCTGGTGCCAGAGGACCGGGCCTTCGTCGAGCGCTTGTGGAACCTCGACGCCGGCAGCCTACGTGCAGAAGGCGGCGACGGCACCGTGGCGATGTTCGAGCAGATGCGCGCCGGTGCCATCAAGGCCTGCTGGATTATCTGCACCAACCCGGTCGCCAGCGTCCCCAACCGCCAGACCGTGATCCAGGCCCTGCAGACTGCGGCGTTGGTGATCACCCAGGACGCGTACCTGGACACCGAGACCAACCGCTACGCCGACATCCTCCTGCCTGGCGCGCTGTGGGCCGAGGCGCAGGGGGTGATGATCAATTCCGAGCGCAACCTCACCCTCATGCAACAAGCCGTCACCCCGCCTGGCGACACGCTGCCCGACTGGCAACTGATCGCCCGCATCGCCTGCGCCATGGGCTATCAGGAGGCCTTCAGCTACGACAGCGCCGAGCAGGTGTTCGAAGAAATCAAGCAGGCTTGCAACCCCAAGACCGGCTATGACCTGCGTGGTGCGAGCTACGCCCGCCTGCAGGAAGCGCCCGTGCAATGGCCCTGCGCCACACCCCAGGCCAGCCCACGCAACCCCATCCGCTACCTGCACGCCGACGGCCCGGTGTTTGCCACCGAAAGCGGCAAGGCGCAGTTCTTTGCCCGCCCCTTCTTGCCCAACGCCGAATTGCCGGACGACGACTTCCCCATGGTGCTCAACACCGGCCGCGTCCAACACCAGTGGCACACGCTGACCAAGACCGGCAAGGTGCCGACACTGAACAAGCTCAACCCCGGCCCCTTCCTGGAAGTCCATCCCAGCGACGCCGCCCGCCTGGGCATCGTCGCGCGCGGCATGGTGCAAATCCGTTCCCGTCGCGGCCGCGCCGTACTGCCGGCGGTGATCACCGACCGCGTGCAACCGGGCACCTGCTTTGCGCCTTTTCACTGGAACGATGTGTTTGGCGAGCACCTCGCCATCAATGCCGTCACCAGCGATGCCGTGGACGCGCTGTCCTTGCAGCCGGCGTTCAAGTTCTGCGCCGTGGCGCTGCAGGCCAACGCCACGCCTGGGGAAGCGCTGGCGCCCGCCTCCAACGCCCTGGAGCTTGCCCCGATACAGATCGATGCATTCGCCCGCGCGCTCAACCTCGACAACACCCCGCCACTGATCCTGAGCGCCGACGAGCAGTGGTACATGCAAGGCTATCTGCTGGGCCTGCGCAGCGCCGAGGGCCGCCATCCAGGCGTGCCCACGATCCCGCTCAGCGCGCCCTTCGCGCCGAACCGGCGCCTGCTGCTGGACGGCCTGCTCGCAGGGCTGTTCAGCCGTGGCCATGGCGAATCGGCAGCGGCCCCGCTAACGTTGGCCGAGCCCAGCCTGGCCTGCGAGCCCGAGTGGCTGGTGCTCTGGGGTTCGCAAACCGGTAACAGCGAAGCCCTGGCCGCGACCTGCGCCGAGCGTCTGGGCAGCGCTGGCCAACGGGCGCGCCTGCAAGCCATGGACGAGGCCCGGCTGGACGATTTATGCAGCGCCGCAGGCGTGCTGCTGGTGACCAGCACCTTTGGCGACGGCGACCCACCCGACAACGCCAGCGACTTCTGGAACAGCCTGCAAAACGCCCAAGCCCACGCCCTGGCCCGCAGCCGTTTCAGTGTGCTGGCGCTGGGGGATTCGAGTTACCGGCAGTTCTGTGGCTTTGGCCGCAAGCTCGACGAGCGTCTGGTGGAGCTGGGCGGCGAGCGGCTGCAGCCGCGGCTGGAATGCGAGCCGGGCGACGCGGAACCTGCGCAACAATGGCTCAGCGCGCTGCTCGACAGTCTGATGCCCAGCAACCGCCCTCTCCACCAACGCCCTGCGCCTGCGCCGAGCCGCAGCTTCGATCGCGCCAACCCGCTGCGCGCGCGGCTCATCCATAATCAGGTGCTGAACGCCCCGGGTGCAGAAAAAGAAACCCGTCATCTGGCGTTCGACCTGAGCGGCCACGACTTCCCGTACCAGGCCGGCGATGCCTTGGGTATCTGGCCGAGCAATTGCCCGGAGTTGGTGGATGAACTGTTGGCCACCCTGCATCTGGACGGCGACAGCCCGGTCGAGCTGAAAAACCAGCCCGACCTTTCCCTGCGCCAGGCCCTGACCGAGCACCTGGAGATCGCCCGCATCAGCCCGGACCTGCTGCGCCGCATCGCCGAGCAGCACACACACTCACACCTGGATGAACTGCTGCAGGATGACAACCAAGAAGCCCTGAATGCCTGGCTGTGGGGCCGCCAGCTGCCAACACTGCTGCGCGAATGCCCCATTACCCTGGAGGCTGCGCAACTGGTCCAACTGCTCAAACCCTTGCAGCCGCGCCTGTACTCCATCAGCTCCAGCCCCAAGGCGGTGCCGAACGAAGTGCACCTCACCGTCTCGACCGTGCGCTACCAACACCAAGGCCAGCAACGCGGCGGCGTGTGCTCGACCTTTCTCGCTGACCGTGCGGCCAATGACGGTGCCCGGATCTTCCTGCAACCGTCCACCCACTTCCGCCCGCCCAAGGACCCCAGCACACCGCTGATCATGATCGGCCCCGGCACCGGCATCGCACCGTTCCGGGCGTTTCTGCAGGAGCGCCAGGCGCAGGGCGGTGGCAGCAAGAACTGGCTGTTCTTTGGCGAGCAACGGGCCTTGAACGACTTCTACTACCGCCAGGAACTGCGCGCCTGGCAGCGCAGCGGACACCTCACGCACCTGGACACCGCCTTCTCCCGCGACCAGGCCGAAAAACGCTACGTGCAGCACTGCATGCTCGAACAAGGCGCCCGTTTCTGGGCCTGGCTGGAACAAGGCGCGCACGTGTGCGTGTGTGGCGATGCCGGGCGCATGGCCAAGGACGTCGACGCCGCGCTGAAGAAAATCGTGCAGGTGCACGGCAGGAGGAGCGCCGGCGCCGCGGCGCTCTATGTGAGCGCCATGAGCAAGGAGCGACGCTATCTGCGTGATGTGTACTGACCTGCCAGCGCACCGCTGACAGGACTCGGCACACCAATTGCTCAGCATTGCCCATGGGCCCTGCGCCCAGGCTTCGACAGACGGGACAGGCGTCGCACTTGACCGGCCATTGCCGGACGAGGACGACGCCTTTTTGTGAATCGCTTTTTCAGGATGGTGGCATGCGCGACAGCAGCAACGACCTGGCAACCCTCCATGCCCTGGCCTGGGTGGCCGGCAGCGACGGGCCGGAAAAAAACGTGCTCGATATCGGCTACATGCCGCTCAGCGACTGCGCCTCGCTGGTGGTGGCGGCCACCCAGGGCTTTGCCCAGCCCTATGGCCTGACCCTCAACCTGAAGCGACAAAGCTCCTGGGCAGGCCTTGGCAACAAGCTGCTTAGCGGCGAGCTGGACGCGGCCCATAGCCTGTACGGCATGGTCTACGCCATCGAACTGGGCCTCAGCGGCGCTCCGGCCACGGGCATGGCGGTGTTGATGGGGCTGAACCAGAACGGCCAGAGCATCAACCTGTCGCAATCGCTCAAGGAGGCCGGGGTGACCAGCGCCAGTGCACTGCGCCAGCGTGTGCACCAAAGCGGCCCAAAGCTCACCTTCGCCCAGACCTTCCCCACCGGTACCCACGCCCTGTGGTTGTTCTACTGGCTGGCCAGCCAAGGCATTCACCCGTTGCAGGATGTGAACAGCGTAGTCGTGCCGCCGCCGCAGATGCGGGCCCACCTGCAGGCCGGGCGCATCGATGGGTTTTGCGTCGGGGAACCCTGGGCCGCCGAGGCCATTGCCCATGGCCAGGGGTTTACCGTCAGCACCAGCCAGGCGATCTGGCCGGACCACCCGGAAAAGGTGCTGGCCTGCACCCACGAGTTCGTCGAGCGATACCCCAACACCGCCCGCGCGCTGGTGATGGCCGTTCTGGAGGCCAGCCGGTTCATCGAGCAAAGCCCGGAGAATCGGCAGAGCACGGCGCAGTTGTTGAGCGCCAGCGAGTACCTGGACACGCCGCTGGACAGCATCGCGCCGCGCCTGCTGGGGCACTACAGCGATGGCCTGGGCAACCAGTGGGACGATCCACACCCGCTGCGCTTTCACCATGGCGGCGCGGCCAACGTGCCGTACTTGTCCGACGGCATGTGGTTCATCACCCAGTTCCGCCGCTGGGGCCTGCTGCGTGAAGAGCCGGACTACCTGGCCATTGCCCGCCGGGTGCAGCAACTGGACCTCTACCGGCGCGCGGCCGGCAGCCTGGAGATCGCCGTTCCGGCAGCGCCGATGCGCAGCAGCCGGCTGCTCGACGGCAGCCTGTGGGATGGACACGACCCCGCCGCCTATGCCCGCAGCTTCGCCCTGCACGCCTTGAGCGATCCCGCCCCGGCGGGCCGATAAGGGAGAGGACGGCCATGTTGCGAATCCTGCTGATCAACGACACCTCGAAAAAAGTCGGACGCCTGCGCGCGGCCCTGAGCGAGGCAGGCTTTGACGTGATCGACGAGTCAGGTTTGACCATCGATCTGCCCGCCCAGGTCCAGGCACTGCGCCCGGATGTGGTGCTGATCGACACCGAATCCCCCAGCCGCGATGTGATGGAGCACGTGGTGCTGCTCAGCCGCGACCAGCCGCGACCGATCGTGATGTTCACCGACGAGCACGACCCCGGGGTGATGCGCCAAGCGATCAAGTCCGGCGTGAGCGCCTATATCGTTGAAGGGATTCACGCCCAGCGCCTGCAACCGATCATGGACGTCGCCATGGCCCGCTTTGAAAGCGACCAAGTGCTGCGTGCACAACTGCACGCCCGCGACCAGCAACTGGCCGAGCGCAAACGCGTGGAGCTGGCCAAAGGGCTGCTGATGAAAATGAAAGACTGCAGCGAAGCGGATGCCTACACCCTCATGCGCCGCCAGGCGATGAGCAAACAGCAAAAGCTCATCCAGGTGGCCGAGCAGATCATCGCCATGAGCGAGTTGCTCGATTGAAGAACAGGGGCTCATTCGGTGCAGGCGAGAGCCCCTGTGCCCTACAACGCAGCGCATGCCGGCCACCGAGAGAGCGGCAACCCGGCCAAACACCTGCCCCAGAGCCGTTCCTACACATTGGCACATAACCTGCTTTTCTTTTCGTACAGGTAGCCAACGGCGGTTGCCCCATCACGACAAAGACGTCGCTATTCCCTCGGCCATGGGCCGGTGGAGAGCGGCGTCTTTTGCGTTTTCAGCTCCCACAGGAGCGGGTGGAGTGGCCGTTGTGGCCCTTCGCCTCATACCACCGGGTTGAACTCTTTTGCCGATGAGGTGCTGGATGAACAACAACAGTTTCTGGAAAGCCGGGCATACCCCCACGCTGTTTGCTGCATTCCTGTATTTCGACCTGAGCTTCATGGTCTGGTACCTGCTCGGCCCGATGGCGGTGCAGATTGCCACTGACCTGCAACTGACCACCCAACAGCGCGGTTTCATGGTGGCCACGCCTATCTTGGCCGGTGCGTTCTTGCGCTTCGTGATGGGGATGCTGGCGGACCAGGTGTCACCGAAGACCGCTGGGATCATCGGTCAGGTGATCGTGATCGGTGCGCTGGCCGCCGCCTGGCAGCTCGGCATCCACAGCTATGAACAAGCCCTGCTGCTGGGCGTGTTTCTCGGCATGGCAGGCGCCTCATTCGCCGTGGCCTTGCCGCTGGCATCCCAGTGGTACCCGGCCGAGCATCAGGGCAAGGCCATGGGCATCGCCGGCGCGGGCAATTCCGGCACAGTGCTCGCGGCCTTGGCGGCCCCGGTACTGGCGCTGACCTTTGGCTGGACCCACGTGTTCGGCCTGGCACTGATTCCGCTGTTGCTCACCCTGGCGCTGTTCAGCCTGCTGGCACGCAATGCGCCGAACCGCGCCAAGGCCAAATCCATGGGCGATTACTTCAAGGCCCTGGGCGACCGTGACAGTTGGTGGTTCATGTTCTTTTACAGCGTCACCTTCGGTGGTTTCATCGGCCTGGCCAGCGCCCTGCCCGGCTACTTCCACGACCAGTACGGCCTGGACCCGATGACCGCCGGCTACTACACCGCCGCCTGTGTGTTTGGCGGCAGCCTGATGCGCCCCTTGGGCGGTGCACTGGCCGATCGTTTTGGCGGCATCCGCACCCTGCTGGGCATGTATGCCCTGGCGGCGACCTGCATTGCGGCGGTGGGTTTGAACCTCCCCAGCCCAGTGGCGGCACTGGCCCTGTTCGTCGCGGCGATGCTGGGATTGGGCGCAGGCAACGGCGCGGTGTTCCAACTGGTGCCGCAGCGTTTTCGCAAAGAGATTGGCGTCATGACTGGGCTGATCGGCATGGCCGGTGGGGTGGGCGGGTTCCTGCTGGCTGCAGGCCTGGGCGCCATCAAGCAGCATACCGGCGAATACCAGCTTGGCCTGTGGTTGTTCGCAAGCCTGGGGTTGGTGGCCTGGTTCGGTCTGCACGGGGTGAAACGCCGCTGGCGGACCACCTGGGGGTCGGCCGCCTACACAGCGGCGCGGGTGTGAGAGACCGGCCATGGGCTTGCAATTGAGCTATGCCGAAGCCAGCGCCAGCGGGCCACGCGCGCAAAACCAGGATGCGACCCGCCTGGTCACCCCTGCCCCGGCACTGGCCGCCAGCAAGGGCTATCTGTTCGCCCTGGCCGATGGCGTCAGCCAATGCGCCGACGGTGGCCTGGCCGCACGCTCGACCTTGCAGGCATTGGCCATGGACTATTACACCACCCCGGAAACCTGGGGCGTGGCCCAGGCACTGGACCGCTTGCTGCTGGCGCAAAACCGTTGGCTGCATGCCAGCGGCAATGGCCAGCCGCTGCTCACCACCCTTAGTGCGCTGGTGATGCGTGGCAAGCATTTCACCCTTGCCCATATCGGTGATTGCCGCGTGTATCGCTGGTTCGACGGGCAGTTGCAACGCATCAGTGAAGACCATGTGTGGCACCAACCGGGCATGCAGCATGTGCTCAAGCGCGCCATGGGCCTGGAGCAGCACCTGGTGGTGGACTATCTGGATGGCGAACTGCGCCAGGGGGAAAGCTTTCTGCTGGTCAGCGACGGCGTCTGGGCCACCCTGAGCGACGCCATCATTGCCGGCATTCTGCGCGATGAAGAGCAACTTCAGGCGGCTAGCCAGGCTCTGGTCAGCGCTGCCCACTATGCCGGCAGCCAGGACAACGCCAGCGCGGTCCTGGTACGGATCGAGGCCCTGGGGGAAACCAGTCTGAGGGATGCCCTGGGTCAGATCGAGCAATGGCCATTGCCGCCGCTGCTCAAGCCGGGCCAAACGTTCGAAGGCTGGCAGGTAGAGGCCTTGCTCGGGCAAAGCCGACAGTCGCTGGTCTATCGCGTACGCGATGCCCAGCAGCAACCCTGGCTGCTGAAAACACTCCCCTCCAGCCGGGAGGCTGACACCGGTGCCGGGCAGGCCCTGCTGCAGGAGGAATGGTTTCTGCGTCGGGTGGCGGGCCGCTACTTTCCCGACATGCATCACGCCCATCAGCGCCAGCACCTGTACTACCTGATGCGCGAACATGCGGGGATGACCTTGGCCGAGTACTATCGTAGCCACGGCAATGTCAGTCTCAGCCAAGGGTTGGACATCGCGTCGCAGCTGCTACGCGCGCTGGGCATGCTGCATCGGCGCAACATCGTGCACCGCGATATCAAGCCTGAGAACGTGCTGCTCGGTAGCGATGGAGAGCTGCGCGTGCTGGATTTCGGCCTGGCCTACTGCCCCGGCTTGTCCCCCCAGGCACATGGCGAACTGCCCGGCACGCCCAGTCATATCGCCCCGGAGGCTTACACGGGCGCCGCCCCCAGCGCGGGGCAGGACCTCTACAGTGCCGGGGTGACCCTCTACTACCTGCTCACCGGCCACTACCCCTACGGCGAAATCGAAGCCTTCCAACGCCCACGTTTCGGCACGCCCGTGCCCGCCAGCCGCTATCGCCCAGACCTGCCCGAGTGGCTGGTGCACTGCCTGGACAAAGCCGTGGCCTGCGAGCCGACAGACCGCTACGAAACCGCCGAACAATGGCTGCTGGCCCTGCAACAAGGCGAACACCTGCCCACGGCCAGGCCACGCCCTCTGCTGGAGCGCGAACCACTCAAAGTGTGGCGCGCCCTGGCGTTGGGGTCGCTGCTGGCCAATGGGCTTCTACTGGTTTGGATGCTGCACGCGTGAATACCTCGAGGAGATACCCATGAGCGCAAAAGTCTGGTTGGTTGGCGCAGGCCCCGGTGATCCGGAACTGCTCACTCTCAAAGCCGTGCGTGCCTTGAACAGCGCCCAGGTGGTGATGATCGACGATCTGGTCAATCCCGCCGTGCTGGAGCACTGCCCCACTGCCAAAGTCATCCACGTGGGCAAGCGCGGCGGTTGCCGCTCCACACCGCAGGCGTTCATTCATCGCCTGATGCTGCGCTACGTCCGCCAAGGGTACTGTGTGGTGCGCCTCAAGGGTGGCGACCCGTGCATCTTCGGTCGCGGCAGTGAAGAATCCAACTGGTTGAACGCGCACGGCATCGAAGTGGAACTGGTCAATGGCATCACCGCCGGCCTGGCCGGCGCCACCCAATGCGGCATCCCCCTGACCCTGCGCGGCGTCGCCCGCGGCGTGACCTTGATCACCGCCCATACCCAGGACGACAGCTCAGTTCAATGGCGAGCCCTGGCACAAAGCGGCACCACCCTGGTGGTGTACATGGGCGTGGCCAAGCTGGAGGAGATTCGCAGCCAATTGCTGGCTGCAGGCATGCCCGAACGGATGCCGGTGGCCATGATCGAAAATGCCTCGCTACGCCATCAACGCGAATGCCGCAGCACGCTTGCGCAGATGCACGAAGCCGCGCAGGCATTCGGGCTGAAGAGCCCGGCGGTATTGGTGATTGGCGAGGTGGCGGCGTTGGGACAGGAGGTGGCGACTTTGATGGGGGTATCAGCGTAACGGAGCACGGCTGGATGCGGACGGGTCTGACGCCAGAGCATCCGCTGGGACACCAAAAACAAAAAAGGCCAAAGATAAAATCTTTGGCCTTTTCTGGAAGCGTTCCGGGATCACCCATGAGCGCTGAATTTGGAGCGGGAAACGAGACTCGCATCGGGCTTGCGAGCCATTGAAAACAAACGGTTTTCAGCCATCTCAAAACCTGGCATGGCCTTGATTCTGGACTCATTTTTTGCCGATTACAACTCCACGCGCCCTCGGGCAGCACACGCCGATAACAGCCCCCCCCAATTCTGGCCAACCTGAAGCGAAAGCAGCCAATCTGACGGGTTGCCAGTCGACAGCAGTCGCAACAGACCAACACGGCCAGCCCAAGAGTGGGACTTCAGCGCATTTTCCGGCGACTGAATCGATGACCAATGAGCTGATGCCGGGTGACCGAAATCCGCACCCGCACAGTGGCGAGTCAGATTACAGCGATCCAGGTCGCGAGAGCGTCCATGTCCCTGCCTCATCCGGCCCTGTCCGGGCAGGCCGACCCCAAGGTCAGTACCTACGCTACGGCCCCGACGATCAAAAACGGCCGTAAACCGATGGCTGGCCGATGACGTTTCGTCGAAAACCAATACCACCACGGAGAACATGGGTATATACTTATAACCGTTACCTATGAAATTTACAGGGATTTAATGATTTTGGTTACAAAAGAGAAGTCCGCTTTCGACCAACAACTGCTGTCTTTGCTCGAGGCCACCGAAGCGGCTGGAGCGGTTTGGCGTGATACCGTCAAACAGATGGACGCGGTCTCCGATGAGGTTTGGCTGGAACAAATGTACGAGCTTGATCGTTTGGAAGCACGGTACCGGAGCTGTCAAGATCAGATCTGCCATTATCTCAGACACCTTGCCAACGACTGCGCGTCCTTCTCGATGTAACCGTCATGTATCTCGCGCCCCTGCGTGGCTTCATGCTCATGTGCCGTCGCAGTACTGACTCCTGCGAAATCTTAAGGACTGCCGGAAACCTATCCCCCGAGCGATTCACTTAACCGCACATACCAGACCTCCCATCAGGTGTCCTCTAGGCGCGGACTTGAATGGTCCGTAAGGTTTGGACCGGGCTGTGGAAAGCGCCTTTCACATTAGACAACCGCGCCAGGCACGCTATGGTGAATAGCGGGCAGGCTTCCATGACCTACAACAGCACTCGAAGTGGTGAATATGGCGACTTTTGACGCTGTGCAAGTAATTCTCGATGCACTGGCTCGAATGGAGGAGGCTGCGATCGTCACTCCGGTTGACATGCTCACAGCCCTGCTGAGTGACCCAAGCATATCAGCAGCGAGGTCGTTAGAAGAGGAAATCGATATGCAGGTCGTTTTCCTCAAAGTGTATGGCGAGCGGATCTATGGAAGACCTACAGCGTGGATGGACACCCCCGGGTTCCTAGCGGCATATGCAGAGGCCGCACGCAAGGTGGGCCGAGAAGAGCTTGTCAAGGCCTGGGATGATGCTCGCGATTCCCCACCCATCCCCTATAAGCATGGGTAGTCCTGCGACAGACATGGCCTCTCGGGAGCAGAAGGTCGTTCGCCTGAGGGAATTCTCCTTCACCTGCAAAGGTCACGGCACAGGCAGGGTAGAATCCCGTCGGCAGTGCGAAATGCCATGGGTTCGTCTGGCGTGGTGGTTCAGAAGTACCACTGACAATCAATTGCCCAGCACTCGTGCGGCACGAGCGAGTGAGGTCAGGATGCCCTCGGTGTTCTGGTGCCAGCGAAATGGCTTCGGGTTTTGGTTGTAGGTTTCCAGGTAGTGCTCGACCAACGCGTCCAGATCCTTAACGCTGACATGTGCCTAGCGCTTGATCCTCTTCTCGCCCAGCGTTGAGAAAAACCACTCAGCCAGGTTCAGCCATAACGCTGTAGTGGTCAACTGCCGAGGTCGGCGTAAAGTGGATGTTGTAGCGCGGTCGCGCGGCAAGCCCGGTCCTGACTTTGTCAGTTCTGTGAGTCGCGTAATTCTCCATGATTAGATGAATTGGCATATCGGTAGGCACGGACACATAGGTTCCCCTCAGCAAGGCGAGGAACCCGATACTGTGAGGTTGACGCTTCAGTCGGCCGATCACTTCGCCAGTTGCGGCATCCAAGGCAGCAAACAGCGAAACAGCGTGGTCAGTTGCGCCGAGTTCTTGGCCAATCCACGGAAGCGGGTCTTCACCTAACCGAACTGGCGCTTGATGACGCGAAAGAGGGGTTCGACTTTCGCCCGTGCCTGCCCCTTGACCTTCTCGATCTTGCGTTTGGCTTTGTAGAGAACACTGCGTTGGCCCACGTGTTTGTAGGTGCGACGGCGGGCTGCGGTCTGCCAGATCATTGGCCGCCCTTCATGCCCTGATCTTTTCTCCACACCGGTGTAGCCCACATCGGCGCAGACGATGTTTTCTTTGTCATGCAACAACTGAGTGACCTCCGTCTCGTCAGCCACATTCGCCGCGGTACCGTGGACGTCCTGCACCGGATGGACAGCACAATTTCCTGACCTGCCGCTCAACTTCGCACAGACCATCCATTGAGTGCAGCGCCTGTTCGGCCAGCTGGCTCTAGTTCGCCACATGCAGGTCGAAGAACGTGCGACGTGCATGCACAAGCGGGTTAAGGAGCTGCTGGGCGCCGGTATGGACATCCGAGCCACGGCTAGACACACCAATTGGTCGACCACTGCCGTGCTACGCATCCGCGACACCACGGGCTGACGCTTGTACTGAGTAATGAAAAAACTTGTAACAGATCGATCAGTTAGGTTTGTTTCTTTTGCTGCTGCACCCAACTCGCAGCCACGCTGCCAAGGCAGCCTCTCGATGAATAATTTAAGTATTTGATTTATATGGGCCTCGAGGGATCTCTAAGGAAACTCCGAACAAGTTGCCCATCAGCCGGAAATGGACGGCTTGGGGATGCCGAAAAGCCCGATTTTCAGCCGCTGATTATTGGAAAACCAAGGCACAGCCTTGGTTTTCTGCCCTCACGGGCGCACCTCTCTCGCAGCAGGCAATAATTGCCGGCGCACCATCCACAGATTCGACAGCGCAAATAGCGTGGTCAGTTGCGCCGTGTTCTTGGCCAAGCCACGAAAGCGAGTCTTCACATAGCCGAACTGGCGTTTGATCACCCGGAACGGGTGCTCCACTTTCGCACGTACTTGCGCCTTGGCCTTTTCGATCTTGCGCTTGGCTTTGTAGAGCACGCTGCGTTTACTCAAGTGTTTGTAGGTGCTGCGGCGGGCAGCAATCTGCCATATCACCTGGCGCCCCTCGTGTTCTGGCCGCTTTTCCACGCCTGTGTAGCCCGCATCCGCACAGACGACATTCTCTTCGCCATGCAATAGCTGAGCGACCTCCGTCACGTCAGCTACGTTCGCGGCAGTGCCGTGAACGTGATGCACCAGGCCCGACTCAGCATCGGCACCAATATGCGCCTTCATGCCGAAGAGGTGAGTCGGCCACAGGAACTGCCCCCGTAGCCGCTCGCAGAACCGTACGTGACACTCTCGCGTCATACGGCTCCCGTTATCCAACCTGTTGCTCGGTTACTTGCCAGTGATAAAACAGTCGAGGGGCAGCCGTCTGCACCGTGTCCAACCATTGAGATATGCGCCGCTTGCGCCCGTGAAGTATTTTGTACTTACGACCGGCCCAACGCTTGAGTGCGCTATCGATATGTCGAGAGATGCCAAGCATGGCCGTCCGATAGAACGCGCCATAGTACTGCCACCAACCTTGTATCACTGGGTTGTAAAGCCGAGCCACAGCAGCCAGCGTCACGTGAGTTTGGCGGTTGACCCGCCACTCGCGCACTGCTCGCCGCATCCGCTTCAACGCTTGCGCACTGACTCCCGGCAGGAAGCTGGTGAAAAGGTTGTTCTGTTGGCCGATTGCCTTCCTGGGTCTAAAAGTGAAACCAAGGAAGGTAAAGCTCACATGCGGATACTCCGCGCGTCGATTGCTGTCCTTGCAGTACACGATTTTCGATTTCTCGGGATGCATCGTGAGACCACAAACTGCTAGACGTGAAGCGATTGAACGCATCACGTGTTCTGCCTGCCTCTCGCTACGACAATGCACTACCGCATCATCGGCGTACCGGGCAAAAGGACAGTTTGCGCTGTTTCGTTGCATCCAAGCGTCAAAGGTGTAATGCATGAACAGATTCATCAGCATGGGACTGATCACGCCGCCTTGCGGGGTGCCACGTTCGCGTTGAATGCGAACGCCATCTGCTGCCTCGAACGGAGCAACCAGCCATCGTTCGATGTACAGCAGTATCCAGTCCTCTTTGATATGGGTTCGCACCGCTTTCATCAGCAGTTCATGATCAATGTGATCAAAAGCCGCCTTGATATCAAACTCCACCACCCAGTCGTATCGCCAGCAGCGCTCGCGTGTGATCGCTATGGCCTGTTTGGCTGAACGCCCTGGTCGGTATCCATATGAGTCCGGATGGAAAAGCGCATCCAGCTTCGGCTCGATGAGGAGTTTGACTACAGTTTGTGCGATACGGTCGCTGACCGTAGGCACTCCCAGCCTGCGTATACCCCCCGATGCCTTCGGTATCTCAACAACCTTGACCGGCGGCGGGAAATAAGACCCCGACGACATTCGATTCCATAGCTTGTAAAGATTCTTCGGCAGGTTCCGCTCAAAATCGGCAATGGTCTCATCGTCGATTCCAGCAGCTCTGAATCGCCCCTGGTTTTCTAGACACTCTCCAAGCTCAGGAAATAGCGTTTCTCATACTCTACTGGAGACAGCTGCATAGCACTGCTGTGTCGGCGTTTAGGGTTATA
>NZ_JBLUPV010000028.1:0-69666 GCF_048068075.1 Pseudomonas sp. NY15354 | reverse complement strand
CGCACATCCATAAGCCTGGCGGTGATTCTTGTGGGAGCGGGTTTACCCGCGAAGGGAACGCCTCGGTAGCGGGCACGGGCCAAGCCCGTGCGCACGCATGAAAAACGCTTATACCGACGGCACGGCCGCTGGCGCCGCCGGCGTCATCCACAGATTGCCCAGGTTCTGCAGCAGCGATCCGGCAAGGCCTTGCTGGCCCAGGTACTGAAGGATCAGCGGGGCAAATTGGCCGATCATGCCGGTATCCATGCCCAGCAGCTTGAAGGCGTTGTCCAGGTCACTGCGGTTCTCGACATTGCCCAACGCATTGCTCAGTGGCGATGGGCTTTGGCTGCTCTTGCCGAGCAGTTCTCCCAGACCGCTCAAGCCGCCCAGGGCGTTGGCACCGGAAAGCAGGTCCAGGCCCGGCACTGCCTGGGTCAGTTGGCCATAATCGGCCTCGTTCAGGTTGTTACGCGCCAGCCCCAGCATGGCCCCGGCGCCACCAATGGCCTGTTCAGGGGTGATCTTCAGTTCACTGCCCAGGGTATTGAGCAGGTTGGCCTGCCCTTCAGGGGCCTGTACCGCGCCCTGCTGGCTCGAATTCTGGTTCTGCATCGCCGACACAGCATTGGCCGCATCGCTCAAATTGAAGGCGAACACCGGGCTTGCGGCCAGGGTCATCAGGGTTGCCAGGGTGAATGCTTTCATCGGGAGGGACCTCGTCGGCCGGGATGGCCGGGGAAACGAGGCATTGGACTGGGGCTGCGAGGGTTTGTTCCGGGCCGGTTATCGGCCTGCTGGAGACCTTGTGGCTAACGCTGCTGAAAGCACAACGCCCCCGAAGGGGCGTTGAGTCTGAAGGTTAAGCCGCGCCCCACATCTTGTGTGGGTCGATCACGAACTTCTTCGGTACACCTGCATCGAACTCGCCGTAGCCTTCCGGCGCCTGGTCCAGGTTGATCACCTGAACACCCACCACTTCGGCGATGTTGATCCGGTCCCACATGATCGCCTGCATCAGCTGGCGGTTGTACTTCATGGTCGGGGTCTGACCGGTATGGAAGCTGTGCGACTTCGCCCAGCCCAGGCCGAAACGGATGCTCAGTGCGCCGATCTTGGCGGCAGCATCGACCGCGCCCGGGTCTTCGGTCACATACAGGCCCGGGATACCGATGTTGCCGGCAACGCGGGTCACCTGCATCAGGGAGTTCAACACGGTAGCCGGCGCCTCGTGCTTGGCACCCTCGTGGCCGTGGCCGCGGGCCTCGAAGCCTACGGCGTCGATGGCGCAGTCCACTTCCGGCTCGCCCAGGATGTCGACGATCTGCTCGTGCAGCGGGGTGTCCTTGGACAGGTCGACCACTTCGAAGCCCTGGGACTTGGCGTGCGCCAGGCGGGCCGGGTTCAGGTCACCGACGATGACGCAGGCCGCGCCCAACAGACGCGCCGAGGCAGCGGCAGCCAGACCGACCGGGCCGGCGCCGGCAACATAGACGGTGCTGCCTGGGCCAACGCCAGCAGTCACAGCGCCGTGGTAGCCAGTCGGCAGGATGTCGGACAGGCAGGTCAGGTCACGGATCTTCTCCATGGCCTTGTCGCGATCAGGCAGTTTCAGCAGGTTGAAGTCGGCGTATGGCACCAGCACGTACTCGGCCTGGCCGCCGGTCCAGTCACCCATGTCGACATAGCCGTAGGCACCACCGGCACGGGCCGGGTTGACGGTGAGGCAGACACCGGTGTGCATCTCTTTGCAGGAACGGCAACGACCGCAGGCGACGTTGAAAGGCACCGAGACCAGGTCGCCGATCTGCATGCGCTCGACATCGCGGCCCTTCTCGATGATTTCACCGGTGATTTCGTGACCAAGGACCAGGCCAACCTGGGCAGTGGTACGGCCACGGACCATGTGCTGGTCGGAGCCACAGATGTTGGTGGAGACCACCTTCAGGATCACGCCGTGCTCAATCTTGTTGCCGCGTGGGTCCTGCATTTTGGGGTAGTCGATCTTCTGTACCTCAACCTTGCCGGCGCCGAGATACACCACTCCACGATTACCAGACATGCTCTTACCTCGCTCGATTTTTATTTATGCAGCGGTGGTGGAAAGCGCCGCCCTTCGTGAGCGGCATGTGTTACTGGAATGCGGGGAATTGTGGGCCTGATACAACTTGTCGCAGTGACTGGAAGCGACAGGGGGTTGCCTGTTAACGGCAGGTGAAAAGTGGTGAATCCATTCGCGGGTAAACCCGCGCCCACAGAAGGCTACGCAGAACCTGTGGGAGCGGGTTTACCCGCGAACAAGACAACGAGGCCTGTCAGAGCACTACGGTGCGATTGGCGTTGAGGAACACCCGGCGCTCGATGTGATACCCCACCGCCCGCGCCAGGGTCAGGCACTCGATGTCACGGCCCTTGGCGATCAGGTCCTCAGGGTAGTGGCTGTGATCCACCACCTCGACGCCCTGGGCGATGATCGGCCCTTCGTCCAGGTCGTTGTTGATGTAGTGGGCCGTGGCGCCGACCATCTTCACGCCCTTGTTGTAGGCCTGGTGGTACGGCTTGGCGCCCTTGAAACCTGGCAGCAGGGAGTGGTGGATGTTGATCGCCCAGCCGTCCAGGCGACGGCACAGCTCGGGCGACAGCACCTGCATGTAACGGGCGAGAATCACAAGCTCAGCGCCCGTCTCCTCGATCACCTGGAGCACCTTGCGCTCCTGGGCGGGCTTGTCCTTGGGGTCCAGGGCGAAGTGGTAATAGGGGATCTTGTGCCACTGCGCCAGCGGTTCGAGGTCGGGGTGGTTGGACACCACCGCCACCACGTCCATGGCCAATTGGCCAATGCGCTGGCGATACAGCAAGTCGTTGAGGCAGTGATCGGCCTTGGACACCATGATCACCACCTTGGGGCGGTGATTGGGCGCGGTCAGCTCGAAGGTCATGCCGAAGGCGTCACTGCGCTCGGCAAGGCCGGCCCGGAAGCCTGCCTCGTCGAAATCGTCCGGCTGGCGGAACTCCACGCGAATGAAGAACCGCCCCGAGAGCCGGTCGTCGAAGGAGTGGTGCTCCGTGACATAGCAGCGCTGCTCGTAGAGGTAACGCGTCACTACGTCGACGGTGCCGAGCATGCTCGGGCAGTCGGCGGTAAGAATCCAGGTATCCGGTGCCCGACTCATGCGTGTTCTCCTTTTTATGCCTCGATGGCCAGGCCGTACTCGGCCGAAGCGTCCTGCAGCCACAGCCACCAGTAGTCGGAGAAGCTGCGGCGGATCACCAGTTCCCAGGTGTCTTCGGCGGTGCGGCGAATCACCAACTGCGACTTGGCGAACACGGTGCCGACGGCCTTGCCGACCGGGAAGTTGTTCGGGTGTACATCATAGCTGGTGGACTTCATCAGCACATCGCGCACGTTGGGGCCGCGCAGCTCGAGCAGGGTCTGCCCACCGCTGACGTTGACCACCTGCATGTGCTGACCGTCGAGGGCCTCGCGCAGCTTCTGCTCGATGGCGAATTCCTGGCCACCAGGAACAATCAGCAGCCACTCATCCGGGCCGACCCATTGCAGCGACATTTCGTCGTTGGCGACGACGGTCAGGGCGACCGGCAGTTCCAGGCCCAGGGCCTTCTTCACGCCAGCGGCGAAAGCGGCATCATGACCATCGCCACGCAGGGTCAGGTGACCGAGGAACTTGTGTTCACGCAGGGTTACACCTGCGTTCTTGCGGCCTTTGCCAACCAGGCTGGCCAGGTCAGCGTGGTGCAGTGGCGACTCGGCCCGGGCGTTGGAGCCCGGATTTTGCTGGAAGACGTTGATTACGCTCATTTCTTACCTGCCTTGAATTCTGTTGTGCCGAACGGCGCCGAACCTGTGGGAGCGGGCTTGCCCGCGAATGGGCCGGTGAGGCCAACATCGCATTCGCGGGTAAACCCGCTCCCACAAGATCCAGCACTGCCTTCCGGAGGCCTTAGACGTTCTGCCGCTCACCCTTCGGATCGAAGAACACCGAAGACACGATCTCCGCCTCGATCACGCTGCCGTCAGCCTGCGGCGAGTAGACACGCTCGCCCATGCGCTTGAGGCCGCCCTTGACCACACCCATGGCGAACGAATAGCCCAGGGAGTTGGAGGCATAGCTGGAGGTCACGTGACCGACCATGTCCATCGGGATCGGCTGGTTCGGATCGAACACCAACTGGGCGCCTTCGGGCAGCCATTTGGTCGGGTCGACAGGCTTGAGGCCTACCAGTTGCTTGCGGTCTTCGCGCAGGCAGTCCGAACGGGTCATGCCGCGGGCACCGATCCAGGAGAACGGTTTGTTGCGACCGACACACCAGCCCATGTTCAGGTCGTCCGGGTTCATCGAGCCGTCGGTGTCCTGACCGACGATGATGAAGCCCTTCTCGGCGCGCAGTACGTGCATGGTTTCGGTGCCGTACGGGGTCAGGTTGTACTTCTTGCCTGCCTCGACGATCTGCTCCAGCACGCCCATGGCGTAGTTGGCCTGAACGTTGATTTCGTACGACAGCTCACCGGTGAACGAGATACGGAACACGCGGGCCGGCACGCCGCCAACCAAGCCTTCCTTCCAGCTCATGAACGGGAAGGCTTCCTTGTCCAGGTCGATGTCGGTGACTTCGGCCAGCAGCTTGCGGCTGTTGGGGCCGGACAGGGTCATGGTGGCCCAGTGGTCGGTCACGGAGGTGAAGTACACCTTCAGGTCCGGCCATTCGGTCTGGTGGTACAGCTCCAGCCACTGCAGCACACGTGCGGCGCCGCCAGTGGTGGTGGTCATGATGAAGTGGTTGTCGCCGACGCAGGCGGTCACGCCGTCGTCGAAGACCATACCGTCCTCCTTGCACATCAGGCCGTAACGGGCCTTGCCCACATCGAGCTTGGTCCAGGCGTTGGTGTACACGCGGTTGAGGAACTCACGCGCATCCGGGCCCTGGATGTCGATCTTGCCCAGGGTCGAGGCGTCGAGCAGGCCCACGCTGTCGCGCACGGCCTTGCATTCACGCTCCACGGCGGCATGGATGTCTTCGCCGGCTTTAGGGAAGTACCACGGACGCTTCCACTGACCGACATCTTCGAACTCGGCGCCGTTCTTCAGGTGCCAGGCGTGCAGCGCGGTGAAGCGCACGGGTTCGAACAGGTGGCCACAGTGACGGCCCGCTACCGCGCCGAAGGTCACCGGCGTGTAGTTGGGACGGAACATGGTGGTGCCCATCTGCGGGATGGTGATACCCATCGAGCGCGCAGCGATGGCCAGGCCGTTGATGTTGCCCAGTTTGCCCTGGTCGGTACCGAAGCCCAGCGCGGTATAGCGTTTCACGTGCTCGACCGACTCGAAGCCTTCGCGGGTGGCCAGTTCGATGGCGGCCGCGGTGACGTCGTTCTGCTGGTCGACGAACTGCTTCGGCGCACGGGCAGTGCCTTTGTCGTGCGGCACCTGGAACAGCGCCACAGTGGCCTCTTCCTTGCGGGCAACGACTTTCGGCAGGGTGCCGACGGACGCCTTGAAACCTGCTTCGGTGGCTGCCTGAACGCCGCCTTCGAAACCATCGGCAATCGCGTCGCCGAGCGGGTAGACGCCATTCACGCCACCCACGCAGACACGCTTCTGCGGCGCATCGCCCGGCACGAAGCCGAGGATGTCGTCACGCCAGATCGGACGACCACCCAAGTGGGACGCCAGGTGCACCACCGGGCTGTAGCCACCGGAGCTGCCGATCAGGTCGCACTCGAGCCATTCGCCTGGGCTGGTGACTTTGTGTGCGACTGCATCGATCGCGGCGACGCGGGCGCCGGTCACGTGTTTGGTGCCCTTGGCCTCGATCACGGCGCTGGAGGTCAGGATGCGGATGCCCTTGGCACGCGCTTCCTCGACCAGCGAGCCGCGCGGGTTGTGGCGCGCATCGGCGATGGCGACCACCTGCAGGCCAGCGTCGTGCCAATCCAGGGCGGTGCGATAGGCGTGGTCGTTGTTGGTCGACAGCACCAGCTTGCGGCCCGGGGCCACGCCGTAACGGCGTACATACACCGAGATGGCGCCGGCGAGCATGTTGCCCGGCACGTCGTTGTTGCCGTACACCAGCGGACGCTCGTGGGTACCGGTGGCCAGTACGACACGCTTGGCACGCACGCGATGGACGCGGTGACGGACCTGGCCGATCGGAGCGCGGTCACCGAGGTGATCGGTCATGCGCTCGTGGATGGTCAGGAAGTTGTGGTCGTGGTAGCCGTTGACCGTGGCGCGTGGCAGCAGGGTCACTTCCGGCAGCGATTGCAGCTCGGCGACGACGGCGGCAACCCATTCGGCGGCAGGCTTGCCGTCGAGGGTCTCGCGGGTGTCGAGCAGGCTGCCGCCGAACTCTTCCTGTTCATCGGCAACGATCACGCGGGCACCGCTGCGACCAGCGGCCAGGGCCGCGGCCAGGCCAGCAGGGCCGGCACCGACGATCAGCACGTCGCAGTGCTGGTTCATGTAGTCGTAGCTGTCCGGGTCGTTCTGCAGAGGCGCACGGCCCAGGCCTGCCGCTTTACGGATGTACTTCTCGTAAGTCATCCAGAACGACTTGGGATACATGAAGGTCTTGTAGTAGAACCCGGGCGGCATCATGCTGCCGCCGACCTTGCCGAGGATGCCCATCACGTCGTTGTTGACGTTCGGCCAGCCGTTGGTACTGGTGGCCACCAGGCCCGAGTACAGGGCTTGCTGGGTGGCGCGCACGTTCGGCACCTGGGTGGCTTCGCTCGAGCCCAGCTGCAGGATGGCGTTCGGCTCTTCGGGGCCTGCGGCGATGATGCCGCGAGGACGCGAGTACTTGAAGCTGCGACCGACGATGTCGACGCCGTTGGCCAGCAGCGCAGCGGCCAGGCTGTCACCGGCATAACCTTGGTAGGTCTTGCCGTTGAAGGTGAAGTTCAGGACCTTGCTGCGATCGATGCGACCGCCGCTGGCGAGGCGATAGACCTGGCTCATACTTTTTCTCCCTGGCCTTTGACGGCCGACTGCGCGGGGTTCAGCTTGTTCGCGGTGACCTGCGGCTTCTCGCCGATCTTGTAGGTTTCCAGGATCTCGTAGGTCTCGGTGTTACGCGTGACGTTGAAGTACTGGCGGCAGCCGGCAACGTGGTCCCACAGTTCATGGTGAATACCGCGCAGGTTGTCGCGGAAGAACATGTAGGTACCCCATTCCTCGTCGGTGCAGGCGCTAGGGTCCAGCGGGCGGGCGATGTGCGCCTGGCCGGAGGAGTGGAACTCTTCTTCGGAGCGCAGCTCGCCGCAGTGGGGACAGAAAATATGCAACATGACGATTGTCTCCGATTAGTGGGCGACGGCTGCGGCGCCGTGTTCGTCGATCAGCGCACCGCTGTAGAAGCGGTCGATCGAGAACGGTTTGGCCAGTGGGTGCATCTCGCCTTTGGCAAGGCTCGCGGCGAAGACGTTGCCCGAACCCGGGGTCGCCTTGAAGCCGCCGGTACCCCAGCCGCAGTTGAAGAACAGGTTTTTGACAGGCGTCTTGGAGATGATCGGGCACGCGTCCGGGCAGGTGTCGACGATGCCGCCCCACTGACGGTTCATGCGCACACGCGAGAGGATCGGGAACATCTCGACGATCGCCTGCATGGTGTGCTCGATGATCGGGTACGAACCGCGTTGGCCGTAGCCGACCCAACCGTCGATACCGGCGCCGATGACCAGGTCGCCTTTGTCGGACTGGCTGATGTAGCCGTGCACGGCGTTGGACATGATCACGCTGTCGATGATCGGCTTGATCGGCTCCGACACCAGGGCCTGCAGCGGGTGCGATTCCAGCGGCAGACGGAAGCCGGCCAGCTTGGCCATGTGGCCGGAGTTACCGGCGGTGACCACTCCGACGCGTTTGGCGCCGATGAAGCCCTTGTTGGTTTCCACGCCGATGACCGCGCCGTTTTCCTTGCGGAAGCCGATCACTTCGGTCTGCTGGATCAAGTCGACGCCCAGGGCATCGGCAGCACGGGCATAGCCCCAGGCCACGGCGTCGTGACGGGCCACGCCGCCACGGCGCTGGACGGTCGCGCCGAGGATCGGGTAGCGGGTGTTCTTGGAGCAATCCAGGTACGGGATCTCGGCAGCGACCTGCTCGGTGTTGAGCAGCTCACCGTCCACGCCGTTGAGGCGGTTGGCGTTGACCCGACGCTCGGAGTCGCGGATGTCCTGCAGGGTGTGGCACAGGTTGTACACACCACGCTGGGAGAACATCACGTTGTAGTTGATGTCCTGGGACAGGCCTTCCCACAGCTTCATGGCGTGTTCGTACAGCTTGGCCGATTCGTCCCACAGGTAGTTGGAGCGCACGATGGTGGTGTTACGGGCGGTGTTGCCGCCGCCCAGGTAACCCTTCTCGATCACCGCGACGTTGGTGATGCCGTGCTCCTTGGCCAGGTAGTAGGCCGTGGCCAGGCCATGGCCGCCACCGCCAACGATGACCACGTCGTACACCTTCTTCGGCGTCGGCGTGCGCCACATGCGCTGCCAGTTCTCGTGGTGGCTGAGGGAGTGTTTGAAAAGGCCGAAGCCCGAATAGCGTTGCATGGTTGGTTACTCCACTCAGCGGTAGACCGGGAAATCCGCGCACAGGGCGGCGACGTTCTTGGCAACGTCGGCTTCGACGTCGGCATCACCCAGGTTGTCCAGCACATCGCAGATCCAGCCGGCCAGGGCCACGCACTGGGCTTCCTTGAAGCCACGGGTGGTGACGGCCGGGGTGCCGATGCGCAGGCCCGAGGTGACGAACGGCGACTGCGGGTCGTTAGGTACGGCGTTCTTGTTGACGGTGATGTGAGCGCGGCCCAGGGCGGCGTCGGCGTCTTTGCCGGTCAGGCCTTGGCGGATCAGGCTGACCAGGAACAGGTGGTTGTCGGTGCCGCCGGAGACCACGTCGTAGCCACGGTCGATGAACACCTTGGCCATGGCCTGGGCATTGGCGATGACCTGCTTCTGGTAGGTCTTGAACTCAGGCTCCAGCGCTTCCTTGAAGCACACGGCCTTGGCGGCGATGACGTGCATCAGCGGGCCGCCCTGGGCGCCCGGGAATACGGCAGCGTTGAGCTTCTTCTCGATCTCTTCGTTGGACTTGGCCAGGATCAGGCCGCCACGTGGACCGCGCAGGGTCTTGTGGGTAGTGGTGGTGACCACGTCGGCAAAGGGAATCGGGTTCGGGTACAGGCCAGCGGCGACCAGACCGGCCACGTGGGCCATGTCGACGAACAGCAGCGCGCCCACTTTGTCGGCGATGGCGCGGAAGCGCGGGAAGTCCAGGGTCTTGGAGTAGGCGGAGAAGCCAGCGACGATCATCTTCGGCTTGTGCTCGACGGCCAGACGCTCGACTTCGTCGTAGTCGATCAGGCCAGTGGTGTTGTCGATGCCGTACTGAACAGCGTTGTACAGCTTGCCGGAGGACGACACTTTGGCGCCGTGGGTCAGGTGACCGCCATGGGCCAGGCTCATGCCCAGGATGGTGTCTCCGGCCTGCAGCAGGGCCAGGTAGACGGCGCTGTTGGCGGAAGAACCGGAGTGAGGCTGGACGTTGGCGTAATCAGCGCCGAACAGCTGCTTGGCGCGCTCGATGGCCAGCGCCTCGACCTTGTCGACGTGCTCGCAGCCACCGTAGTAGCGCTTGCCGGGGTAGCCTTCGGCGTACTTGTTGGTCAGGCCGCTGCCCTGGGCCTGCATGACGCGCTTGCTGGTGTAGTTCTCCGAGGCGATCAGCTCGATGTGATCTTCCTGGCGCTGTTCTTCGGCATTCATCGCCGCCAGCAGTGCGTCGTCGTAACCCTGGATCTGGTCTTGCTTGCTGAACATCTTGTTTCTCCCGGCAGCGATTGTTTCTTGTCTTGAGGCACTGTGGCCCTTTGTGGCGATGGTATGACCGGCGAGGGCGACTCAGATGCCTGCGCACGCCTTGCAATGGCGCGTTTACGACATTCGCATCTGCAGGGTGCCTATGCGGGCCCCTTCGCGGGTAAGCCTGCTCCCACGGGGGCTGTGCAATCCCTGTGGGAGCGGGCTTACCCGCGAAGAAGCCCGCAAGATCAACACAGGGAGTTGCTCGCACAGGCCTTGTATAGGCAACCGCTGAATCGATGGTTTAGAGTGCGGATCTGCGTCGTAAAAAGGACAGGTGTCATGACTGATAACAGCCAACAATTCGCCAGCGACAACTATTCCGGCATCTGCCCCGAAGCCTGGGCCGCGATGGAAAAAGCCAACCACGGCCACGAGCGCGCCTATGGCGACGATCAATGGACCGAACGCGCCGCCGAGTACTTCCGCGAGCTGTTCGAGACCGATTGCGAGGTGTTCTTCGCCTTCAACGGCACCGCCGCCAACTCCCTGGCCCTGGCCTCCCTGTGCCAGAGCTACCACAGCGTCATCTGCTCCGAGACCGCCCACGTCGAAACCGACGAGTGCGGTGCGCCCGAGTTCTTCTCCAACGGCTCCAAGCTGCTCACCGCACGCAGTGTAGACGGCAAGCTGACGCCCGAATCGATCCGCGAAGTCGCGCTCAAGCGCCAGGACATCCACTACCCCAAGCCACGCGTGGTGACCATCACCCAGGCCACCGAAGTGGGCACGGTGTACAACCCCGACGAGCTCAGGGCGATCAGCGCCACCTGCAAGGAGCTGGGGCTGAACCTGCACATGGACGGCGCACGCTTCTCCAACGCCTGTGCCTCATTGGGCTGCACGCCTGCGGAGCTGACCTGGAAGGCCGGCGTCGACGTGCTGTGCTTCGGCGGTACCAAGAACGGCATGGCCGTGGGCGAAGCGATCCTGTTCTTCAATCGCGCCCTGGCCGATGACTTCGACTACCGCTGCAAGCAGGCAGGGCAACTGGCGTCGAAGATGCGCTTTCTCTCCGCGCCTTGGGTCGGGCTGCTCGAAGACGGCGCCTGGCTGCGCTATGGCCGCCACGCCAACCACTGCGCGCAGTTGCTGGCCTCGTTGGTGAGCGACCTGCCGGGTGTGGAGCTGATGTTCCCGGTGCAGGCCAACGGCGTGTTCCTGCAAATGCCGGAAGCCGCGCTGGAGGCGCTGCGGGCCAAGGGCTGGCGCTTCTATACCTTTATCGGAAGCGGTGGCGCGCGGTTCATGTGCTCGTGGGATACGCAAGAAGCACGGGTGCGCGAGCTGGCGGCAGACATCCGCGCCATCGTCGGCGCCTGACATTCGCGGGCCCATCGGAGCGCCGAACCGCCGCTCCGATGGGCCCGCGAAGCATCCAACACCGACCTAGAGCTTGAACCCGCCCATCTGCCGCGCCAGGTCATCGGCCAGGCCGCGCAATGCCTGGCACTCGTCCCGACAAGCCTGCACTTCGGTCGCCGTCTCCCGGGCCAGGTCGGAAATCCCCTGCACAGTCCGGTTGATCTCCTCGGTCACCGCCGACTGCTCTTCGGTCGCCGTGGCCACCTGGTGGTTCATGTCGCTGATGTGCTCCACCTGATCGGTGATCGCCCCCAGGGAGGCACCGGTACGCTGGCTGGATTCCACCCCGCCCCCCGTCGCCTGCTGCCCCGCGTGCATCGACGCCACGGCAGTCCCAGCGCCTTGCTTGAGGCGTTGGATCATCTGTTGCACCTCGTCGGTGGACACCTGGGTACGCCGCGCCAAGGTTCGCACTTCGTCGGCAACCACAGCGAAGCCACGCCCCATCTCACCCGCTCGCGCCGCCTCGATGGCCGCATTGAGGGCCAAGAGGTTGGTCTGTTCGGAAATGCTGCGGATCACCGCCAAGACTTCATCGATCGAGGCGACTTCTTCGGCCAACTGGCTCACCGCCTCGGCCGCCCGGCCGATCTCCCCGGACATGCCTTCGATGCTGTGGATCGACCGGCGCACCACCTCGCGCGCCTGCAAGGCCTCGTCACGTGCCGATTGCGACGCATGGGCGGCATTGCCGGCGTTCTGCGCGATGTCCTGTACGGTCAGCCCCATCTCGTGCACGGCGGTGGCGACCATCTCGGTCATCTCCTGCTGGCGTCCGGAGCGGTCGGCAGTGTTGTCCACCACGCGCGTCACCTGCTCCACCGAACGATGCAGGCGCTCGGTGGTGCGCAGCACCTCGCCGATCAACACCCGCTGGCTGTCGAGAAACCGGTTGAAACCACGGGCCAGGTCGCCCAGTTCATCCTCGCGTGAATCGTCCAGCCGCTGGCTGAGGTCGCCAGCGCCACTGCCGATCTGCGTCAGCGCCGTGGTCACCTGGCGGATCGGACGCACCAGCCCGCGCGCCAGCAGTACCACCAGCAGCAACGACACCAGTGCCACCGCGCCGCCGATCAGGCTGGTCAGCCACACGGCCTCGTGCATCTGTGCGTAGATTTCTTCCTCCGGCACCTCGGCTACCAGGGTCCAGTTCAGGTCGCGAAGCGGCAGCCCCAAGGCCAGGTAGTCTTCGCCGTCGCGACTGAAACGCACCTTGCGCAGGCCCTCGCCCTTGCCCAGGACCACCTGGGTCGCCTGCTCGCCGACCTGCTCGACCAACTGGCGCTTGCCGCTGAATTCGTGATCCGGGTGGACCTGGATCAGGCCGTCGTTGCGCACCAGGAACACCCGCCCGCGCTCACCGAAGCTGAAGTCGTGGATCAGTTTCGACAACGCGGTCATGCGCAGGCCCATGCCGGCCACGCCCACCAATTGCCCGTCCTTTTCGACCCGGTAATCGATGAACAGCGCAAGCTCCCCGGTGGAGCCATCGATATCGATGTTGATCAGGCGCTCCGCGCCGCTGTCGATGTAGCCGTAGAACCATTTGTCCTTCGGGTTATCGCGGCTGAGGGTGCGATCCAGGCCTTTCTCGTTGTAGTAATGGCCGGTTGCCGTGGAGGCGAACAACGTGGTGAAGGCCTGGTTACGCTGTTTGACCGCCTCCAGGTATTCGAGGAAACGCGGGGCTTGGGCGGGGTCTTCGCCGGCCGCGAGCCAATCCCGCAGCAGCGTGTTGCCGGCAATGTCAGCCGCTGCCACCAGCGGCCTGCCGAGCATGCGTTCGATGTCATTGCGAATCGCCTCGATGCTGGCCGGTAGCGCTGTGTCGACCAGATAGCGCTCGGTCAGGCGGTTGACCGCCTCGGTGTACACCCCCACGACCACCAGAATGCTCGCCAGCAGGGCCGCGCCCATACTCGCAATCAACTGCCACTGGATACTCCGCCGCCAGATCCGCATGCCCCACTCCCCCAAATCATTATTATTTTGGGTGATTGTATACACTTACGTATCCGGTTATTCCAGTGATCTGAAACAATGCAGACCAACCGTGAGACACGACCCCAGCCGCCCACGCACGACCGCAACCGATGGCGCATTCGCGGGTAACCCCGCTGCGACAAGGGCTCTGCTCACGTCGATGCTTGGGGATGACAGCCAACCTGTGGGAGTGGGTTCACCCGCGAATGCGGTGGCAAACCCACCGACGCATTCGTGGCAAACCCGAGGTCAGGCAATCGGATTACTGTTCGGCGATGGTCCGAACGATAGCGTCCACGGTGGCGTCGATCTGCGCCTGGGTCCGCTCGAGCGTCTGCTGGTGTTCCTTTTGCAGTTCGACCTGCTTGGAACACAGATTCAGGGCTGCCAGCACCAGCAGTTTGTCACCGATCAGGGTGGGGTACTGACGCTTGGTCTCGGCCAGGGCGGTGTTGAGCATCCGCACGGCTTGCGCCAGGGTCTCTTCCTGGCCTTGGGGCGCCTTGATCGAATAGTCGTTGCCCAGGATAGACACGACATTGATCGGCTGCGCTTGCAGTCTCATGCGTTGACGACACCTGCGCTGGCGCGCTCTACCAGCGCCTGGATACGGGCAGCGGTGGCGCCGTGCTTCTCTTCCTGCTCCATCAGCGACAGCTGCAGGGTTTCATTCTCTTCCTTTGCCTGGGCCAGTTCCTGGCCGAGGGCGGTGTTCTGCTCGGTGAGTTGAGCGTTTTTCTGCATCAGGTCGTTGACCAGTTGCTCGAGTTGATTCAGGGAAGCTTCCAACATGGGGGTCTATCTCGGGTTGTTGCAAAGGGCGCACACGATAAAGAAAAGCGCGCGTCCTCGCCATTAAATATCGGGAATCAAAGGCTTTAGCCTGGGCACATTGACAGGCCTGGGCCGGTCTTGTTCCGACATGGATCAACCACCGGTCCGGAAACTCGATAGCAGGCTCACAATTTCATTCAAGACCCGCCCTCTGCGACCGATATCCAAAGTAGGTCACATTCTGTCGCATGGAACGCGCATTTCCTTCCTTGCCGGATAACGTCCCATGTCCCTACGCAATATGAACATCGCCCCGCGTGCCTTGCTGGGCTTTGCCCTGATCGGTGCGCTGATGCTCGGTCTTGGCATCTTTTCGTTGATCCAGATGGGCAACATTCGCCAAGCCGGCGTCGCCATCGAAGCGGTGAGCGTGCCCAGCATCAAGACCCTCGATGAACTGGCCCTGCTCAATCTGCGCATGCGCACCCTCGCCTACCGCCTGGTGCTCAACCGCGACCCTCAGTTCCAGCAAGATACCCAGCGCCAGATGGACGAGCGCAACGCGCAGATCGACAAGATCCGCGACGCCTATCGCCAGCTTGTGGAAGGCCCTCAGGAGCAAGCCGCCTTCGAGCGGTACAACCAACTGCTCGGCCAATACCGCCAGCTGGAAGCGCGCATGCGCAGCCTCAGCCAGGCCAATCGCGTGGAAGAACTCCAGAGCCTGATCAACCGCGAGCTGTTCGAGAATGCCGAGCAGATCAACCAGGCCATGGCGGAGCTGGTGCGCATCAACACTGAACAGACCCGCGCCACCAATGCGACAGCCGCCAGCCAATACGACGCCGCGTTCACCCTGGTCATCGGCCTGCTGGTGACCGCCACCGTGCTGACCCTGCTATGCGCGTTCCTGTTGACCCGCAGCATCGTCAAGCCGATCGACGAAGCGCTCAAGGCCGCCGAACAGGTCGCCGACGGCGACCTGACCCAGGTGATCCGCGCCGAGGGCAGCGATGAAGCCGCCCGCCTGTTGCGCGCCATGGCGCGGATGCAGGACAAGCTGCGCGACACCCTGCAATTGATCGCAGGCTCGGCCACCCAGTTGGCCTCGGCCGCCGAGGAGCTCAATTGCGTCACCGACGAAAGCGCCCGCGGCCTGCAGCAGCAGAACAACGAGATCGAACAGGCCGCCACTGCGGTCACTGAAATGACCAGCGCGGTAGAAGAAGTGGCGCGCAATGCCGTGAGCACGTCCGAAGCCTCCAGCGAGGCGAGCCGTTCAGCGGGCGATGGTCGCGACCTGGTACTGGAGACGGTGGGCGCCATCGAGCGCATGAGCAGCGATGTGCAGGCCACCGCCACACTGGTCACCCGCCTGGCGTCCCAGTCCCGGGATATCGGCAAGGTCCTGGATGTGATCCGCGGCCTGGCCGATCAGACCAACCTGCTGGCACTCAATGCCGCGATCGAAGCGGCCCGCGCCGGCGAAGCCGGTCGTGGCTTTGCCGTGGTGGCCGACGAGGTACGGGCGCTGGCCCATCGTACCCAGCAGTCGACCAGCGAAATCGAACGAATGATCGCCAGTATCCAGGGCGGGACGGAAGAGGCGGTGACCTCGATGCGCACCAGCACCGAACGCGCCGAGTCGACCCTGAACATCGCCCGGGGCGCCGGCCTGGCCCTGGACAGCATCGCCAGCGCGGTGTCGCAGATCAACGAGCGCAACCTGGTGATCGCCAGCGCCGCCGAAGAGCAGGCCCAGGTGGCCCGCGAGGTGGACCGCAACCTGGTGAACATCAATGACCTGTCGGTACAGAGCGCGACCGGGGCGCATCAGACCAGCGTGGCCAGTGCCGACCTTTCGCGCCTGGCGGTCGACCTCAACGGCCTGGTGGCGCGCTTTCGCACCTGACCGGCAACGGGGCTGCGTTGCAGCCCTTTAACGGCGCAAGGCCGCTCTTACAGGGAGGGCACAGCATGCGCTGTGTCTGTAAGAGCGGCCTTGTGCCGCGAAGGGCCGCATGGCGGCCCCATATCCAGGATCAGTAGTCGATCCGCACGTCCCCTTGCGGCACGCTGCAGCACGACAGGATGTAGCCTTCGGCTTCGTCTTCCTCGGTGATACCGCCGTTGTGGTCCATGACCACTTCGCCGCCGAGCTTGAGCACTTTGCAGGTACCGCAGATGCCCATGCCGCAGGCTTTGGGGATCATCAGCCCGACCTTGGCCGCTGCCGCATGCACTGTCTCGCCCGGGGCGATGCGGATGCTCTTCTCGCTGCCGACGAATTCCACCAGGTTGAGGTCGGCCGCGTCGAGTTCCTCGGCCGCCTCGGCGGCCTGCTCGGCATGCTCCACAGCGTCGGCCTTGGCCTCTGCCGGGGTCGCGCCGAACGACTCTTCATGGTAGTTGCGCATGTCGAAGCCCACCGCCTCGAGCATGCGCTTGACGGCGTTCATGTACGGCGTCGGGCCGCAGCAGAACACCACCCGCTCCATGTAGTCAGGCGCGATCAGCTCCATCAGGCGCTGGTTGAGGTAGCCACGGTAGCCCGACCAGGGCTCGCCCAGGCCGTGCTTCTCGCAAATGATGTGCAGGCTGAAATTGGGGATCCGCGAGGCCATCTGGTCCAGTTCGCGGTGATAGATGATGTCCTTCGGCGACCGGGCGCTGTGAACGAAGACCATGTCGACGTTGCCGTTGGTGTCATAGAACCAACGGGCCATGGACATCACCGGGGTGATACCGACACCGCCGGAGAGGTACAGCACTTTCGGCGCCGGGAAGTCGATGGCGTTGAACAACCCCACCGGCCCGTGCACCGCCAGCTCGAAGCCTTCGTGCATGTTGTCGTGCAGCCAGTTGGACACCTGCCCGCCAGGTACGCGCTTGACCGTGATCGAGAAGCTGTAGGGCACCGAGGGCGAGCTGGAAATGGTATACGAGCGCATCACCTGCTTGCCGTCGATCTCAAGCTCCAGGGTGACGAACTGCCCGGGCTTGAAGAAGAACATGATCGGCTGGTCGGCCATGAAACAGAAGGTGCGCACGTCCCAGGTCTCCTGGATGACCTTGACGCAGCGCACCACATGGCGGCCGTTGGCCCAGGTCTGGGTCGTGACCGGATTGAGGAAGGTATCGGACATGTTCTTCTCCAGCGGCCGACTACCGGCCTTCATGGCTGCGATAATGCGCAAGCCAGCGACGAAGTACATTCCTATCAGCGACATCGGCGTGCTTATCGCGACCAGCCCCGCACCACAAGGGCTGGCGCGTCGGAATCGGATTCGGCCATGTCGCCCGTGGATATGGTTCCTGTCGGCGGCGAACGCACACTCCACGGCAAATGAAACAGCTGTTTTTAGCAAGCAGCCTTGCGGCAAACCACAACAACGATTAGCCACTTTCGCCGGCCGCATACGGCCCTGAGGACCAAACGATGGACGTCACCGCAACCCTGAGCCTGGGCGATCCACTGGAAGCAGCACGCAAGGCCACTGCCGAGATGCTGCAGACCCGCGAGCGAACCTACTCGCTGCCCCAGCCTTTCTACACCGACGAGCGTCTGTTCCAGATCGACATGCAGGAGATCTTCCACAAGGAATGGTTGATCGCCGGCATGACGTGCGAGATTCCGACCAAGGGCAACTTCCTGACCCTGCAGATCGGCAAGAACCCAATCATCGTTATTCGTGGCGCCGAAGGCCAAGTGCATGCGTTCCACAACGTCTGCCGTCACCGTGGCTCGCGCCTGTGCACCAGTGAAAAGGGCAAGGTGGCCAAGCTGGTCTGCCCGTACCACCAGTGGACCTATGAAATCGACGGTCGCCTGCTGTTCGCCGGCACCGAGATGGGCGCCGACTTCGACATGAAGCAGTACGGCCTCAAGCCGGTGCATGTGAAGACCGCCGGTGGCTACATCTTCATCAGCCTGGCCGAGAACCCGCCAGCGATCGACGAGTTCCTGGCAACGCTCGACCACTACATGGAACCGTACGACATGGAGAACACCAAGGTGGCGGTGCAAACCACCTTGATGGAAAAAGCCAACTGGAAGCTGGTGCTGGAAAACAACCGCGAGTGCTACCACTGCAACGGTTCGCACCCTGAGCTGCTCAAGACCCTGCTGGAGTGGGACGACACCAACGACCCACGCGCCGACCAAGCGTTCAAGGACCACGTCGCCGCCTCCGCTGCTGCCTGGGAAGCCGAGAAGATCCCGTACCTGCACAAGAGCCATGGCCTGCGTAACCGTATCGTGCGCATGCCGCTGCTCAAGGGCACCGTTTCCATGACCATGGACGGCAAGCAGGCGTGCAAAAAGCTGATGGGCCGCATCAAGAACCCGGACCTGGGCTCGATGCGTATCCTGCACCTGCCGCATGCCTGGAACCACTGCATGGGCGACCACATGATCGTCTTCACCGTGTGGCCGATCAGCGCTCAGGAGTCGATGGTCACCACCAAGTGGCTGGTGCACAAAGATGCCGTCGAAGGCGTCGACTACGACCCAGAAAACATGCGCAAGGTCTGGGACGCCACCAACGACCAGGACCGTCGTCTGGCCGAAGAGAACCAGCGCGGCATCAACTCCACCGCCTACCAGCCTGGCCCGTACTCCAAGACCTATGAGTTCGGCGTGGTCAACTTCATCGACTGGTACAGCCAGCGCGTGCTCAACAACCTGGGCGCGGAGCCAGCACCGTACCTGAAGGAAGTCAACGCGCAGTAAGGCATCACCGCTACACGAAAAGAGCAGCCCGACGGCTGCTCTTTTTTTTGCTCGCAGCCCTGTCATGAAGAACGATGATCAATTTTTGATCAACTTTCACCCAGCCAAGGCCTCCCATGGCCTGCAGCCACCGACCAACACTTTATCCACAGCCTGGCTCACAGTAATTGTGGAAAGTCGCAACGAACCTTCACTGAATCAGTTGCTCATTATTTGAGCAAAACGCTGTAGCCCTTTGAATCCGTGGCCTCTGTCGATTACCGAACATCTTGTCCACAGAGCCGCCAACAGACTTTGTGGGCAAGGTTGGATCACTGCCGCACACACCTGTGGATAGACGCCTGAATGCCCTGGGACACGCCGGTTTCAGAGGAATTGATCAATTATCGAACAAACGGCTGGAGCCCAATGACCACGCGGCCTGCGTCATTAGCCAAACAGATTATCCACAGAGCCGCCAACAGCGATTGTGGGAAACGTTTGGGCCGTTAGGGGGTAGGCGAAGCGTAGAGCCTGTTCAATTGTTGATCAAAGCCATAGAGGCCAGGATTGGCGAGGCCTGCAGCGAGGCGTAAACATTTTATCAACAGGGTGGCGAACAGATTCGGTGTGTAAAAGATCGGGGCCGCTGCGCACCCCCTTTCACGGCACAAGGCCGCTCCTACAAGTACGGCGCAAATCCATGGGCTGCGCTGCATCTGTAGGAGCGGCCTTGTGCCGCGAAAGGGCCGCACAGCGGCCCCAGCGTCGCAACGCTTAGCGCAGTACCCCTTCCTCCACCAGCAACTTCAGGATCGCCTCGGCGCCTTCCTGTGGAGAAACGTCCTTGAGCACCTTGCCGCCACCGCCGCTGGCCTTGGCCGTGGCGGCTTTCATGCGGTCCGCGCCGCTCTTGGCCTTGATCACCTTCAGCCGCTTGGGCCGTGGACGGGCCGGTTGCAGTTCGGCATCGGCCAGCAGCTCATCCTCGACCACCGCCACATTGCGCGCGGCGAGCACGCCCCGGCGAGCCGGGCCGAAAGCGCTCTGGCGCGGCTTGGGCGCGGCGTTATCCACAGTCGCCAAGAGCGGCAGGCGCACCTTCAGGCGGCGTCGCTGGCCCCGTGGCAGGGCCTGCAGGACCTGCGCGGTGCCGTTGTCGATGGACTCCACCTCGGCCAGGCCCACCACCAGCGGCCAACCCAGGCGCTCGGCCAGCAGGAACGGCAACATGCCCGAACCTTCGCCGGTTTCCGCCTGGCTGCCGGTCAGCACCAGCTGTGCCCCGGCGTCGCGCAGGTAATCACCCAGCACGCCCAGCACATCGGCACCCGCCGGCTGCTCCAGCACATCGAGATGATCCAGGCCCATGCCCAGGTAGGCGCGCAGTGCTTCCTCGCGCGGATCGCCAGCATGCACCACCTGCAAGTTATCCCCAGCCAGCTGCAAGCCCAGTTCGACGGCGCGGGAGTCCTGCTCGGCGCGACGGGTGCGGCCGGAGCTGGGGTGGGCGCCAATGGAGACCAGGCTGATGACTTTCGTACTCATGCTCGTGCCCTTATGCCGCGTCGCGCTGGCCGGCGCTGCGGTAGTTGTCCACAGCCTCGATCAACGCCTGGAGAATCGCCGAACTGTCGCCAATCACCGACAGGTCCGCCCGTTTGATCATGTCGCAGCCTGGGTCCATGTTCACCGCCACCACCTTGTCGCAGGCGCCGATGCCCTGCAGGTGCTGGATGGCCCCGGAGATACCCACCGCCACATAGACACGCGCCGTGACCCAGGTACCGGTGGCGCCGACCTGGCGGTTACGCGGCATGAAGCCGTCGTCCACCGCCACCCGCGAGGCGCCTTCGGTAGCGCCGAGGGCGGTCGTCGCCTTGTGGAAAAGATCCCAGTCCTTGACGCCATTGCCGCCGGAGACGATGAACTCCGATTCGGCCATGGCGATGGCCGCCGGGTCCACGGCCACCGGGCCCAGGTCCTCGATGCGCGACAGGCTGCGCGCCACGCTTGTGGACAACTCCACCGGCAGTGCTTCGTGACGGGTTTCGCTGACCGGATCGGAGCACTCGGCTGCCGCCAGGATCAGGCGCGGCAACCCGCGCTGCAGGTCCTGCTGACCAGCCCCGGCACGGCCGATGCACTGGCCGTCCTTGACTTGCCATACCCGCGTCGCCGGGCGCTCGCCCAGCGCAGCGGCCAGGCGCCGGCCCAGCTCGCCACCACCGGTGCGGCTGTCGGGCAGCAGCCAGTGGCGCGGCGCGAACTGGTTATCCACAGCGCGCAGGCCCTGCACCAACTGCTCCGGTGCATAGCCTTCGAACGCTTCGCCTTCGATGACCAGCAAGCGGTCGACACCGGCTGTGGAAAAGTTGCTTTCCTTGTGTTCGCCGAACACGATCGCCAGTACCGCGCCGTCGCTGCCGGCCAGGCTGTGGGCCAGGCCCAGCAGGTCGCGGTCGTGGCTGCCCAGGCGGCCACCGACCATGTCCGGGACCACGGCGATGTAGAACGCCGGCTCCGCAACCTGATGCAGCGGCAGTTGCACCTCGGCCGCTGCCGTGCGGCGACCGGCGCCGGCGGTGCCCTGCTGGGCACCACTGCGGTCGATACGCTTGAGGCCGTTGGGGCCGATGAAGCCGGCGGCGAGCGCGTGGGGGTTCTTGCGGATGAGTCCGTTGGGCCCCATCCAGCGGGTCTGTTGCGTCTGCATCGCCGCGTGCAGCGGATGCAGACGGTTACGGGCGATCCACTCGGCACGAGGGTCGCGGCGGATGATGTCGCTCATCAGTGCACCTCCGCAGGTTCACGTTTGGCCGCTTGGGATTTGGCGCCGGCAGGGGCGTCGTCCTCGATCAGCACATCGGCGACGAGCTCGGCGATGTCCTTGATCTGCGGACGGGGTTCGACCACGCCTTCGAGCATCGCGGTGCACTGTGGGCAGCCCACGGCCACCAGCTCAGCCTCGGTCGTGCGGATGTCGTCCATGCGCATGTCAGGGATACGCTGCTTGCCCGGGATGTCGGTGATCGGCGCGCCGCCGCCACCGCCACAGCAACGCGAGCGGAAGCCCGAACGTTCCATCTCGCGGACCTCGATGCCGAGGGCCTTGAGCACATCGCGCGGCGCCTCGTATTCGCCGTTGTAGCGGCCCAGGTAGCACGGATCGTGATAGGTGACGCTGCCACCTTTGTGCTGGCCCAGGTTGAGCTTGTTGGCGGCGATGAGTTCGGCGATGTAGGTGCTGTGGTGCTGCACCTCGTAGTCGCCGCCCAGGGCGCCGTATTCGTTCTTCAGCACATGGAAGCTGTGCGGGTCGCAGGTGACGATGCGCTGGAAGCGGTACTTGTTCAGCGTCTGGATGTTGCGCTTGGCCAGTTGCTGGAAGGTCGCCTCGTCGCCCAGACGGCGTGCTACGTCGCCACTGTCGCGCTCTTCCAGGCCGAGCACGGCGAAGTCCACGCCAGAGGCCTTGAGCACTTTGACGAACGCCCGCAGGGTGCGTTGGTTGCGCATGTCGAAGGCACCATCACCGACCCAGAACAGCACCTCGGTGCTCTTGACCTCGGACAACAGCTTGAGGTTGAGGTCGGCAGCCCAGTTCATCCGCCCGCCTGGGTTGAAGCCGCCAGGGTTGTCGGTGGCGATCAGGTTGTCCAGCACCTCGGCGCCCTTGTTCGGGGTCGCGCCCTTTTCCAGGGTCAGGTGGCGACGCATGTCGACGATGGCATCGACGTGCTCGATCATCATCGGGCATTCCTCGACGCAGGCGCGGCAAGTGGTGCACGACCACAGGGTCTCGGCGTCGACCAGGCCATTGACGATCGGCTGGTGCGGATGACCGCCGTGCTCGCCGATCGGCTTGCCCGGATAAGGGCTGCCTGCGAACTGCGCATCGGTGCCACCGGCCAGGCCGATGACCATGTCCTGGATGAGCTTTTTCGGGTTCAGCGGCTGGCCGGCAGCGAATGCCGGGCACATGGCCTCACACTTGCCGCACTGCACGCAGGCATCGAAGCCAAGCAGCTGGTTCCAGGTGAAGTCCACCGGCTTTTCCACGCCCAACGGCGCGTTCGGGTCTTCCAGGTCCAGCGGCTTGAGGCCAGTGGAGCGACCACCGCCGAAGCGTTCGGCGCGGCGGTGCCAGGCCAGGTGCAGGGCACCGGCGAAGGCGTGTTTCATCGGGCCGCCCCAGGTCATGCCGAAGAACAGCTCCGACACGCCCCACAGCACGCCCACGCCCAGCACGGCGACCAGCAACCAGCCACCGGTGCCTTCCGGCAGGATGCCAGCCACTGGCAGCGTGGCGATGAAGAAGCTCGCGGCGAACACCAGCAAGCTCTTGGGCAGGCGCATCCACGGGCCCTTCGACAGGCGCGAAGGCGGGTTCAGGCGACGCTTGAAGACAAAGAGGGCACCACAGAACATCAGCACCGTGGCTGCCAGCAAGGCATAACCCAGAATCTTGCTCTGCAGGCCAAAGCCATGCACCAGGATCGCCAGCACGGCCGACAGCACGAAGCCGCCTGCGGTGGCCACGTGGGTCTTGGACATGTACTTGTCGCGCTCGACCACATGGTGCAGGTCCACCAGGTAGCGCCGCGGCATGGCCAGCAGGCCGCCGATCAGGTTGACCTTGGAAGGTCGGCCACGCCGCCACATGCGCACCCGGCGCAGGGCGCCGAGCACCGCCAGGCCAAGGGCGGCGAACAGCAGGATGGGTAGAAGGGTGTTCAACATGGGAGGCTCCCACAACAGCTGGATTCTTGCGCCGCCCTGAAGGCTGGATCGGCCCCTTGTGACAGCGGGTTTACCCGCGAATGCGTCAGATCAGACAACTATGTTGCTTGTGCTGACGCTTTCGCGGGTAAACCCGCTCCCACAGGGTCCGCGCTCAGTGGCGACGACTGTTAACGATCAGAAGTCCTTGCACAGGCGCAAGGCGTCGTAGATCGCCGCGTGGACGTTACGCTGGGCCACGCAATCGCCGATGCGATACAGCAGGTAGCCCTCGCCCGGCTGGCTGAGGATCGGCTGCGGCTTGATGGCGAACAGCGCCTCGATATCGATCTGGCCCTTGTTGCGCGAACCGTCCTTCAGTGCGTAGTACAGCTGCTCGTCAGGACGCACGCCGTTCTCCACCACCACCTGGTCGACCACGCGTTCTTCCTTGGCGCCGGTGTATTCGTTCTCCAGCACCGCCACCAGCTTGTCGCCTTCGCGGTAGACCTTTTCCAGCATCATGTCGCCGGTCATGATCACTTCTTTGGGGTACATGCTGCGGTAGTAGGTCGGGAAGGTGGTACCGCCCATCGCTACGCCCGGCTTGATGTCGTCGGTGACGATCTCGACCTGGCTGCCCTTGTCGGCAATGAAGTCGGCCACCGACATGCCGGTGAACTCGCAGATGGTGTCGTACACCAGCACGTTCTTGCCCGGCGCAACCTTGCCGTCGAGCACGTCCCAGCTGCTGACCACCAGCCCTTCGGCTGCGCCCCAGTGTTCGTTCTGCTCCAGGAACGAGTGCCCGCCCACGGCCAGCACGACGACGTCCGGACGCAGGTCCATGATGGTTTCGGCATCGGCGGCGGTGCCCAGGCGCAGGTCGACCTTCAGGCGCGCCAGCTCCAGCTGGTACCAGCGGGTGATACCGGCGATCTGGTCGCGCTGCGGCGCCTTGGCGGCGATGGTGATCTGGCCGCCGATCTGGTCCTTCTTCTCGAACAGGGTCACATCGTGGCCACGCTCAGCGGCCACGCGTGCGGCCTCCATACCGGCAGGGCCGGCGCCGACCACTACCACCTTGCGCTTGGGCCCGGTGGTCTTTTCGATGATGTGCGGCACGCCCATGTATTCACGGGAGGTCGCGGCGTTCTGGATGCACAGCACGTCCAGGCCTTGGTACTGGCGGTCGATGCAATAGTTGGCGCCGACGCACTGCTTGATCTGGTCGATCTGGCCCATCTTGATCTTGGCGATCAGGTGCGGGTCGGCCATGTGGGCACGGGTCATGCCGACCATGTCCACGTAGCCGCCTTCCAGGATACGGGTCGCCTGGTTCGGGTCCTTGATGTTCTGCGCGTGCAGCACCGGGACCTTGACCACTTCCTTGATGCCGGCCGCCAGGTGCAGGAACGGCTCCGGCGGGTAGCTCATGTTCGGGATGACGTTGGCCAGGGTGTTGTGCGTGTCGCAACCCGAGCCGACCACGCCGATGAAGTCGATCATGCCGGTGGCGTCGTAGTACTTGGCGATTTCCTTCATGTCCTCGTGGCTCAGGCCATCGGGGTGGAATTCGTCACCACAGATACGCATGCCCACGCAGAAGTCTGGGCCGACTTCGGCACGCACGGCCTTGAGCACTTCCAGGCCGAACTTCATGCGGCCTTCGAAGGTACCGCCCCATTCGTCGGTACGCTTGTTGACCCGCGGGCTCCAGAACTGGTCGATCATGTGCTGGTGCACCGCCGACAGCTCGACGCCGTCCAGCCCCCCTTCCTTCGCCCGGCGCGCGGCCTGGGCGTAGTTGCCGATCACACGCCAGATCTCCTCGACCTCGATGGTCTTGCAGGTGGCGCGGTGCACAGGTTCACGAATACCGGACGGCGACATCAGGGTCGGCCAGTTGAAACCGTCCCAACGCGAACGACGACCCATGTGGGTAATCTGGATCATGATCTTGGCGCCATGCTTGTGCATGGCATCGGCCAGGTTCTGGAAGTGCGGGATGATCCGGTCGGTCGACAGGTTCACCGACGACCACCACTCCTGCGGGCTGTCGATCGCCACCACGGACGAGCCGCCGCAGATGGCCAGGCCGATGCCGCCCTTGGCCTTCTCTTCGTAATACTTGACGTAACGCTCGGTGGTCATGCCGCCGTCGGTGGCGTAGACCTCGGCGTGCGCGGTGCTGAGCACGCGGTTGCGGATGGTCAGTTTGCCGATCTGGATCGGCTGGAACATTGCTTCGAATGCCATGACGCTCTCTCCGACTTACAACGGCTTGACGATGAACAGGCCGTCGTCGTGGCCTTCTTCCGAACCACCGTAGACCTGCTCGGCCACGGTCCGAATGGAGCTGCCGCGCGCGGCGAGAATCTGGTCCATGGCGCCGGCGAACCAGCCGGTGAACATGTAGTCGACCTTGCGGCCGCACTTGCCGTAGACGTAGACGAAGGCCGAGTGCTTGAGCTTGACGCTGCAGGTGCCTTTGTCCAGGTCGATGTCCTGGATCTCGAACAGGCCCCAGCCGCGCTGGGACAGGCGCTTCATGTAGTGCTCGAACACCGCGACGCCTTCCAGGCCATGGCACTCGGCCTCTTTTTCGCACCAGTGCCAAGCGGACTTGTAGCCGGCCTTGTAGAGGATCTCGGCGTAGGCCTCAGCGCCCAGCACTTCCTCGATACCGATGTGGTTGTTGACGAAGAAATGACGCGGTACATACAGCATCGGCAGGGCGTCGGAGGTCCAGACACCGGTCTCGGTATCGACTTCGATTGGCAATTGCGGGGCGATCTTGGCCATGGAAACTCAACTCCATCAAAATTTTTATTGGGTTGCCCCGGCGTTGCTGGCAGGGGCTTTCAGGCTTGAAGAGCGGCTTACTCGCCCCAGACGTCTTTCAGTACGTTGACCCAGTTCTCGCCCATGATCTTGCGCACCACACGCTCGGAGTGGCCGCGCTTGAGCAAGGTCTCGGTGAGGTTCGGGAATTCGCCGACAGTGCGAATCCCCAGCGGGTTGATGATCTTCCCGAAATTGGTCAGGCGACGGGCGTAACCCTTGTCGTGGGTCAGGTACTCGAAGAAGTCCTGGCCGTGGCCCTGGGTGAAGTCGGTACCGATACCGATCGCGTCTTCACCGACGATGTTCATGGTGTACTCGATGGCCTCGGCGTAGTCGTCGATGGTCGAGTCGATGCCTTTGGCCAGGAACGGCGCGAACATAGTCACGCCGACGAAGCCGCCGTGGTCGGCGATGAACTTCAGTTCTTCGTCCGACTTGTTGCGTGGGTGTTCTTTGAGGCCGGAAGGCAGGCAATGGGAGTAGCAGACGGGTTTCTTCGACTCGAGGATGACTTCCTCGCTGGTCTTGGAGCCGACGTGGGACAGGTCGCACATGATGCCGACGCGGTTCATCTCGGCGACGATCTCGCGACCGAAGCCCGACAGACCACCGTCACGCTCGTAGCAGCCGGTGCCCACCAGGTTCTGGGTGTTGTAGCACATCTGTACGATGCCCACGCCCAGCTGCTTGAACACATCGACGTAGGCGATCTGGTCTTCGAACGCGTGGGCGTTCTGGAAGCCGAAGAGGATGCCGGTCTTGCCCAGCTCTTTGGCCTTGCGGATATCGGCGGTGGTGCGCACCGGCATGACCAGGTCGCTGTTCTCGCGGATCAGCTTCTGGCTGGAGGCGATGTTGTCCACGGTCGCTTTGAAGCCTTCCCAGACCGATACCGTGCAGTTGGCCGCGGTGAGGCCGCCTTTGCGCATGTCCTCGAACAGTTCGCGGTTCCACTTGGCAATGATCAGGCCGTCGATGACGATGCTGTCGGCGTGCAGTTCGGCTGGGCTCATCAGGCTGTCCCCTTTTATTGAGTTCGCTTGCGCCAAACCTTGTGCCGGCGCTTTGGGGCCAGCATATGCCTGCGGCCCGAGGCGCCCCGATGCAAAAACGACAGGGGGTTTGCCGAAAGCGTCAAGACGCCGAATGGGCCCCTCTGCCACGGGTTTGGCCGATGAGAGCCAGTCTCGATAAGCCGCTTTATGAACTTTTCTTCAGGGATCTACCGAAGCGCTTCGCACTGAGCGAGAATCCCTGCGATTCGTCAGCCTGTTGAGGAGAAAACGGATGAAATCAATGGCATGGCTGGCCCTGGTGGCCGTCGCCCTGGGCGCTCAGGCGAGCGAGGAAGACAGCACGCCCTGCGACAACGTCGAAACCGACGCGCAGAACTACGCCTGCGCTGCCTACAACAAGCAGACCGCCGAGCGGGAGCTCAAATCGGCCTTTGACGATCTCATCCAGCGCATTACCGACCAGTACCCGGACGAAAACGACAAGGTCCAGCAGTTGACCGCCCGCCTGCAGGCGGCCGAGACCCTCTGGACCCAACTGCGCGACGCCGACTGCAAGGTCGAGACCTTTGCCGAAAAGCCCGGCAGCAAGGCATTCGAGGCGGCCTGGAACACCTGCGTGGCCCAGCGCAGCGATGACCGCTCCGAGTATTTGCAGTCCATCGGCCAGCAGTGATCTCGGGGCCGCTGCGCAGCCCAGGGTTGAGCGGTCACGGCCCCGAGATCAGGTCACCTTGAGCGAACGATCCTCCCGCGGACACCGCTCGAACCGCGCCCGATAGCAGCGGGTGAAATACGACGCCGACTCAAAGCCACAGGCGATGCTCACCTCCAGCACGCTCATGTCGGTTTGGCGCAACAACTGCCTGGCCTTGTCCAGGCGCAGGCGCAGATAGAAGCCACTGGGGGTGTCGTCCAGGTGCAGGCGGAACAATCGCTCCAACTGCCGCCGGGTGATCTGCACGGCATCGGCCAGCACCTCGGTGTTGAGCGGTTGCTCGGTATTGCGCTCCATTTCACCGATCACCCGCACCAGCTTCTTGTTGTTGATGCCGTAGCGCGATGCGATCTGCATGCGCTGGTGGTCTTGTCGCGGACGGATACGTCCGAGCACGAACTGCTCAGACACCTGCACCGCCAGCTCGCTGCCATGGGTCTGGGCGATCAAGTCGAGCATCAGGTCGATGGACGCGGTGCCGCCGGCGCAGGTGATGCGCCGACGATCGATCTCGAACAGCTCCTGGGTCGCCTGCAACCTGGGGTAACGCTCCTTGAAGGCTTCCAACGCCTCCCAATGCACGGTCGCCCGATGACCATCGAGCAACCCGGCTTCGGCCAGCACCATCGCCCCGGTGTCGATGCCGCCGAGCAACACGCCCTCATGGTCCAGGCGCCGCAGTACCTGGTACAACTGCGCGCCATAGCAGGCCAGCGGTTCGAAGCCGGCCACGATCAACAGCATGCGCGCCGCCTCCCCCTCCCCCAGCACGCCATCGGCATTCACCGACATGCCGTTGCTGGCCTGCACCGCACCACCATCTAGACTCAGCACGCGCCAGCGGTACAGCGGGCCGCGGAACCGGTTGGCCACGCGCAGCGGCTCCAGGGCACTGATGAAGCCCATCGCCGAAAAGCCTGGCAACAGCAAAAAGTGAATGATCTCGGGCATTGCATGCTCCACGGGAAAAGTGGTCGCTTCCGTGCAACTCTTGGTCGTCAGAGTGCGAATTTCCACCCCGTCACCAGCGTAGCGTGTTCACACGGCCCGCAGAGGCCGGCCCCAATAACAATATGCACTGCCGTTGGAGAGCCACCATGCACAGCTTCATCCGCCGCAGCTTGTTGTCCCTCGCGTTGAGCAGCACCCTCGCCACTCCCCTCCTCGCCGCCGAGCCCGCCGCCTGCCAAGACGTGCGCCTGGGCGTGGTCAACTGGACCGATGTCATCGCCACCAGCGCCATGGCCCAGGTCCTGCTCGACGGGTTGGGTTACCAGACCAAGCAGACCAGCGCGTCCCAGCAGATCATCTTCGCCGGTATCCGCGACAAGCGCCTGGACATGTTCCTGGGCTACTGGAACCCGATCATGACCCAGACCATCACCCCGTTCGTCCAGGCCGGGCAGGTCAAGGTCCTGGACAAGCCCAGCCTGGAAGACGCCCGGGCCACCCTGGCAGTGCCGAAGTACCTGGCTGACAAGGGCCTGAAGAGCTTCGCCGACATCCACAAGTTCGAGAAGGAACTGGGCGGCAAGATCTACGGTATCGAGCCCGGCTCCGGGGCCAACACCCAGATCAAGGCGATGATCGCCAAGAACCAGTTCGGCCTGGGCAAGTTCCAGCTGGTCGAGTCCAGCGAGGCCGGCATGCTCGCCGCGGTCGATCGCGCCGTGCGCCGCAAGCAGGCGGTGGTGTTCTTCGGCTGGGCGCCGCACCCGATGAACGTGAACCTCGACATGGTCTACCTGGGCGGCAGCCAGGACGCCCTGGGCCCTGACGAAGGCCGCGCCACGGTCTGGACCGTCACCGCGCCCGACTACGCCGAGCGCTGCCCCAATGCCCACCGCCTGCTGGCCAACCTGACCTTCAGCGCCGAGGACGAGAGCCGCATGATGCAGCCGCTGCTCGACCACAAGGACCCGCTGCAGTCCGCCCGCCAGTGGCTCAAGGATCACCCCGACGACAAGGCACGCTGGCTCGAAGGCGTGACCACCTTCGACGGCAAGCCGGCGGCCGAGCACCTCAACCTCAGCGCCAACTGATCTACCGGTTCGCGGGCTGACCCGCTCCCACACCAACACGACGCTGCGCCTGTGGAACGCGAGGTTGCCCCACGCCCCCAGGACTCACCGCAGCCCCTGTGGGAGTGGGCTCACCCGCGAAAAGCACACCACCGACCTCACAGACATACCCTGAAGGATCCGTGCCATGAACCATGACGTCATCATCACCTGTGCACTGACCGGCGCTGGCGACACCGTCGCCAAGAGCCACCTTGTCCCAGTCACACCCAAGCAGATCGCCGAGTCCGCCATCGAAGCCGCCAAGGCCGGCGCCACGGTGGTTCATTGCCACGTCCGCGACCCGCAGACGGGCCGCTTCAGCCGCGACGTGGCGCTGTACCGCGAAGTGATGGAGCGCATTCGCGAATCCGACGTCGATGTGATCGTCAACCTCACCGCCGGCATGGGCGGCGACCTGGAGATCGGCCCTGGCGAGAAGCCCATGGAGTTCGGCCCTGGCACCGACCTGATCGGCCCACTCGAGCGCCTGGCGCACGTGGAGGCCCTGCTGCCGGAGATCTGCACCCTGGACTGCGGCACGCTCAACTTCGGCGATGGCAACGCCATCTACGTCTCGACCCCGAGCCAGTTGCGCGCCGGTGCCAAGCGCATCACCGAACTGGGCGTGAAGGCCGAATTGGAGATCTTCGACACCGGCCACCTGTGGTTCGCCAAGCAGATGATGAAAGAAGGCCTGCTGGACGATCCGCTGTTCCAGCTGTGCCTGGGCATCCCCTGGGGCGCCCCGGCCGACACCACCACCATGAAGGCCATGGTCGACAACCTGCCAGCCGGCGTGACCTGGGCCGGTTTCGGTATCGGTCGCATGCAGATGCCCATGGCAGCCCAGGCTGTGCTGCTTGGCGGCAACGTGCGGGTCGGCCTGGAGGACAACCTCTACCTGGACCGTGGCGTGCTGGCCAGCAACGGCCAGTTGGTCGAGCGCGCGGTGGAGATCATCACCCGCCTTGGCGCCCGCGTCCTGACCCCGGCCGAAGGCCGCGAAAAAATGAACCTCAAGCGCCGCTGAGCCCACCCGGAGAATCGCCATGACCTTCATCACCGAGATCAAGACCTTCGCCGCCCTCGGCAGCGGCGTGATCGGCAGCGGCTGGGTCGCCCGCGCCCTGGCCCACGGCCTGGACGTGATCGCCTGGGACCCGGCTCCCGGCGCCGAACAAGCCCTGCGCAAACGCATCGCCAACGCCTGGCCAGCCCTTGAGAAACAAGGCCTGGCACCTGGCGCCGCCCAGGACCGCCTGCGCTTTGTCAGCACCATCGAAGAATGCGTGCGCGACGCCGATTTCATCCAGGAAAGCGCCCCGGAACGCCTGGATCTGAAGCTCGACCTGCACGCCAAGATCAGCGCCGCGGCCAAGCCCAATGCGATCATCGGCTCCAGCACTTCGGGCCTGCTGCCCAGCGAGTTCTACGAGTCCGCCACGCACCCCGAGCGCTGCGTGGTCGGCCACCCGTTCAACCCGGTATACCTGCTGCCGCTGGTGGAAATCGTCGGCGGTCAGCACACCGCTCCCGAAGCCATCGAGGCCGCCAAGACCATCTACACCGCCTTGGGCATGCGCCCGCTGCACGTGCGCAAGGAGGTCCCGGGCTTCATTGCCGACCGCCTGCTCGAAGCCCTGTGGCGCGAGGCCCTGCATCTGGTCAACGACGGGGTGGCCAGCACCGGCGAGATCGACGATGCGATCCGCTTTGGCGCAGGCCTTCGCTGGTCGTTCATGGGCACCTTCCTCACCTATACCCTGGCCGGGGGCGACGCCGGCATGCGTCACTTCATGGCGCAGTTCGGCCCGGCGCTCAAGCTGCCCTGGACCTACCTGCCGGCGCCAGAGCTCACCGACAAGCTGATCGACGATGTGGTCGAGGGCACCTCGGAGCAGTTGGGTGATCGCAGCATCGCCGCCCTGGAGCGCTACCGGGATGACACCCTGCTCGCCGTGCTCGACGCGGTGAAGAACAGCAAGGCCCGCCACGGCATGGCCTTCGGCGATTGAGGAGACGGCGATGTCCGCACTGATCACCTACCGCACCCCAGTCCAGGAGGACTGGGTCGACTACAACGGGCACCTGCGCGATGCCTTCTACCTGCTGATCTTCAGCTATGCCACCGACGCGCTGATGGAGCGCATCGGCCTGGATGCCGACAGCCGTGGGCAGAGCGGCAATTCGCTGTTCACCCTGGAGGCGCACATCAACTACCTGCACGAAGTGAAGCTGGGCACCGAGGTATGGGTGCAGACGCAGATCATCGATTTCGATCGCAAGCGCCTGCATCTGTATCACAACCTGCACCGGGCAGGGTTCGACGAGGCCCTGGCGGCCAGCGAGCAGATGCTCCTGCATGTGGATCTGGCGGGGCCGAAGTCGGCGCCGTTCAGTGAACGCAGCGCGGGCTTGCTACAGGGACTGGTGGATACGCAGCGGGACCTGCCGGCTGCGCAGTTCGTAGGGCGAGTGATGCGACTGCCCGGCTGAACCAAACCCTTTCTGGGGCTGCTTTGCAGCCCGATCGCGGGACAAGCCCGCTCCTACAGGAATTTACGCCGACCCTGTAGGAGCGGGCTTGTCCCGCGATGGTTTCCCGCAGGCAAAAAAATAACCCCGGAAAGCCGTGAGCATCCGGGGCCAAGAGAGCGAGCAACATCCACTTTGCACGAGTGAGGGTGACCAAACCCTCGTTTGCCGTGAATGCGTCCAGTGTGGGGCCTGTGGGGTTGCTGGATTTAGCCGGGAACGACCTGTTCTTAGCCAAAGAAGCCATTGCGACATTCTGTCCTTGCCGCCCTGTCGGCTTGGTCAGAGAATCGGTTGCAGATCACAGCAGCACTCTCTTAGCGATAAAAGGGACAACAGCCATGATGCATGCGGATTTGATTGATCAGGAAGACCTGCTGGGCCAACTGCGCTCCAGGGGCTTCGAGATTCCGGCGGGCGCCAGTGCCGAGCAGGCCTGCGAAGCCGTGGTGCGGGGGCTGACCGAGCCCAACGCGCGCGCGCTCAAAGGCATGGTCGAGCAGATGTACACCGGCAGCGCCACCATCCTCCCAGCCGTGCGCCAGGCCATCGAGAAGCAGCTCCTGCCGGCCTTGGCAGAGTTCAAGAACCGCGCCTGACGCCCAGATCCATTCGCGGGTAAACCCGCTCCCACAGGACTGCGCAGGCCTTTGGACTGCCCCCAAGAAGTTGGACACCAATCCAACCCTTGGGGGGCAGTCCACTTCAGGCTGGCAGGGATCCTGTGGGAGCGGGTTCACCCGCGAAAGGGCCGGTGCCCACAACACGGATGCAATGGCCCCACAGGGCTCGATGAGAACCCTGTGGGGCCATTGTTTACGCGCCGTTCGACGCGCATGAGCGTCGATGCGGCGTCAGAGCCTTACGCTGGCAAATGTCGACTCGTTGCGCGCCTGGCTCAGCGAGGCCATCGGGCCACTGTGCGGGGTCAACGCCATCGCCTGCGGAATCGGCATCATCGCCACCTGCTGCGCGGTATTGGAGCCCACACGCTCGTCACGCGGCGGAATACCGAAGTACTCGCGGTAGCACTTGGAGAAGTGCGGCGTGGAAACGAACCCACACACCGAAGCCACTTCGATGATCGACATCGGCGTCTGCTTGAGCAGCTGCCGCGCGCGGATCAGGCGCAGCTTGAGGTAGTAGCGCGACGGCGAGCAGTGCAGGTACTTCTGGAACAGGCGCTCGAGCTGACGACGCGACACCGACACATACACTGCCAGTTCGTCCAGGTCGATCGGCTCTTCCAGGTTGGCTTCCATCAGCGCGACGATTTCCTGCAGCTTGGGCTGGTTGGTGCCGAGCATGTGCTTGAGCGGCACGCGCTGGTGATCCTGCTCGTTGCGGATGCGCTCGTAGACGAACATCTCGGAGATCGCCGCCGACAGCTCACGGCCGTGATCACGGCTGATCAGGTGCAGCATCATGTCCAGCGGCGCGGTGCCGCCGGAGCTGGTGAAGCGGTTACGGTCCAGGGTGAACAGACGGGTGCTCATGTTCACCCGTGGGAAGGCTTCCTGCATCGCGGCCAGACATTCCCAGTGCACGCTGCAATCGAAGCCATCGAGCAGGCCGGCACAGGCCAGCGCCCAACTGCCGGTACACACCGCGCCAAGGCGACGGGACTGGCGCGCCTGGGCTTGCAGCCAGGTGACGTGTTCGCGGGTGACGGTGCGCTGGATGCCGACACCACCGCAGACGATCACGGTGTCCATCGGTGGTGCGCTGTGCATGGCGGCGTCCGGGGTGATCTGCAAGCCGTCACTGGCCCAGACCTGGCCGCCATCGACGGTCAGAGTGTGCCAGCGGTACAGCTCACGGCCAGAGAGCTGGTTGGCCATGCGCAGCGGCTCGACGGCGGATGCAAGGGAAATCAGGGTGAAGTTATCCAGCAGGAGAAACCCGATGGACTGGGGAGCTGTGCGGTTCTGGGTTGGGGTCCCGGAGGTGTACGACGTCATCGCGATTTCTCCTCACACAAATGCAGGATGTGCCTCAGGCTGGCACTGTTTTCTTGTAATGGCCCCAGTTCGTATGCAGAGGCTTTGCCAACTTCAACGCAAAGGTCGTGCCTGAAATTGAACGACCATTCAAAAAAAACCAAAAACGACGTCGCACCAAGGCCGTCAGGGCTTTTCCTTTAGATCTGTAGGAAAACGCGAACTAGCGCGCTAGCGCCGCTGCGTGTAACCCATGAGCAGTTAAGTAGCACTTTTGGGAAGGTTGCCCAGAAGCGACATCCATAAGTGTCACCGACAACGACACCTCTGGTAGCGACAGCTGACAGCCGGTAGTGGACGGCCGATGCGCCAACAAGTGGCGCACCGACCGAAGATGGGCAAAATTGGCGCATCAGCACTCGATGGCGCTGACGGCAAGGCCGCCACGGGAGGTTTCCTTGTACTTGTCGTGCATGTCGGCCCCGGTGTCACGCATGGTGCGGATCACCTGGTCGAGAGAGATGAAGTGCTCACCGTCGCCGCGCAGGGCCATCTGCACGGCGTTGATCGCCTTGACCGCAGCAATGGCGTTGCGCTCGATGCACGGCACCTGGACCAGGCCACCGACCGGATCGCAAGTCAGGCCCAGGTTGTGCTCCAGGGCGATCTCGGCCGCGTTTTCCAGCTGCGGCGGGGTGGCGCCCAGAACCTCCGCCAGGCCAGCTGCGGCCATGGCGCAGGCCGAACCGACCTCGCCCTGGCAACCTACCTCGGCACCGGAGATCGAAGCGTTCTTCTTGCACAGGATGCCCACCGCGGCGGCGCCGAGGAAGAAATCCACCACGTTGGATTCATCCACCGCGTCCGAGAAGCGCATGTAGTAGTGCAACACCGCCGGGATGATGCCCGCCGCGCCATTGGTAGGCGCGGTGACCATGCGCCCGCCCGCGGCGTTCTCCTCGTTGACGGCCAGGGCGAACAAGTTGACCCACTCCATGGCGCTCATGGTCGAGCCGATCACGTTGGGCTTGCCCAGTTCCTGCAGGCTGCGGTGCAGCTTGGCGGCGCGGCGACGTACGTTGAGGCCGCCAGGCAAGGTGCCTTCGTACTTGAGGCCGTTGTTCACGCATTCCTGCATGGCGTGCCAAAGCTTGAGCAGGCCGGCGCGGATTTCTTCCTCGCTGCGCCAGGCCTTTTCGTTCGCCATCATCAATTGCGACACACGCAGGTCGTTTTGCTTGCACAGGCTCAGCAGTTCGGCCGCGCTGTTGAAATCGTAGGGCAGTACCGTGTTGTCAGCGTCCAGCACACCGCTTGCAGCCTGGGCTGCATCGACCACGAAGCCGCCACCGACCGAGTAGTAGGTGTCGCGGTGCAGCTCGCCCTGCGCGCCTTCGGCGATCAGGGTCATGGCGTTGGGGTGGTACGGCAGGTTCTCGTCCAGCAGCAACATGTCGCGGCTCCAGACGAACTCGACCGGCAGGCGGCCATCGAGCTGCAAGGTGCTGGTTTCGCGCAGTTCAGCGATGCGCGGGGCGATCACCGTGGGGTCGATGGAGTCGGGCCACTCACCCATCAGGCCCATGATGGTGGCGTTGTCGGTGCCGTGACCGACGCCGGTCGCCGACAGCGAGCCATACAACCGGACTTCCACTCGCCTGACCTGTTCCAGCTCGCCGCGCTGGCGCAGCCCTTGGACGAACAGGGCGGCAGCACGCATGGGGCCGACGGTGTGGGAGCTGGAAGGCCCTACACCGATCTTGAACAGGTCGAACACGCTGATGGCCATTGTCGAATCACCTCTTGATGGGCTTGTCTCCCCGCGGCATGTGGCGGGTTGCGCAACTGCTAGGCTGATACCGCGAGTTGCCGCGAATGCACGCATCATCGGGCTTTTGCCCCACTACCCGCCGTCTGCAACCGACGTACTTTTGTCCAGCAACGCCGCCCGCTCCAGACGCCCTGCGCGCCGCTTTCGAGGGGGCTGGTGACGTAAAAACCCAGGGTAGAGGGTGGAAAAATCCATATGCGACATTGCCCTTACTGGATGCGACCCGTCCTGTACTGGTTACGACCCCACCAGTAGGCGATTGCCGAACGCTGGGGGATTATCGAAAGCGACTCGTATTGCACGGCCTCGCATCCTGCCCTCTGCAGGCCTGGTCGACCGGAGCCTAGAGAAAGCCCGGCGCCCCGCGGGAAACCCGAAGAAAAATCACAGGAGTCCATCCATGAAAGGTTCACCCTCGCTCTTGCTGGTCGCGATGCTCGCAACCCCCCTTCTGGCTCAGGCCGTGGAGCCCGAGCAGTGTCAGACGGTGCGGTTCTCCGACGTCGGCTGGACCGACATCACCGTAACCACCGCCGTCACCAGCGTTGTACTCGAAGCCCTGGGCTACAAGACTCACACCAACATGATCTCGGTACCGGTCACCTACAAGTCGCTGGCCGCCGGCAAGGACCTGGATGTGTTCCTCGGCAACTGGATGCCGACCATGGAGAACGACATCAAGCAGTACCGGGACGCCGGTACAGTCGAAACCGTGCGCGCCAACCTGGAGAACGCCAAGTACACCCTGGCCGTCCCCCAGGCGCTGTATGACAAGGGCCTCAAGGACTTCGCCGACATTCCCAAGTTCAAGAACGAACTGGGCGGCAAGATCTACGGCATCGAGCCGGGCAACGACGGCAACCGCACCATCCAGAGCATGATCGACAAGAACGCCTTTGGCCTGAAGGACGCCGGATTCAAGCTGGTGCAGTCCAGCGAGGCGGGCATGCTGTCGCAGGTGGACCGTTCGCAGAAGCGCGGCGAGGCGGTGGTGTTCCTGGGCTGGGAACCGCACCCGATGAACAAGCGCTTCAAGATGCAGTACCTGTCCGGCGGTGACGAGTTCTTCGGCCCCGAGTTCGGCAAGGCGACCGTCCTGACCAATACCCGCAAGGGCTATACCCAGGAATGCAGCAACGTCGGCCAACTGCTGAAGAACCTGTCGTTCACCCTGGACATGGAAAGCACCCTCATGGGCAACGTCCTGGACGACAAGATGAAAGCCGACGCAGCCGCCAAGGCGTGGCTGAAGAACAACCCGCAAGTGCTCGACACCTGGTTGGCCGGAGTGACGACCGTGGATGGCAAACCCGGGCTGGAGGCGGCCAAGGCCAAACTGACGCAATAACAACAAGGATGCAGTAGCAATTGGCACTACCTCGGGGCAGGCCAACGCCCGCCCCGGACTGATTTCAATCTTTGCAGGTGGAAGCTCGCTATCATGCTTATCGATCAGAAAATACCTCTGGGGCAGTACATCGCCTCATTCGTCGAATGGCTGACCCAGAACGGTGCCAACTATTTCGATGCCATCGCCCAGGGCCTGGAATTCATGATCCATGGGGTCACCAGCGCCCTGACCTGGTTCAACCCTTACGTCCTCATCGCCTTGTTCGCCGCCCTGGCGCACCTGATCCAGCGCAAATGGGCGCTGACGGCATTCGTCGCGCTGTCCTTCCTGCTGATCTTCAACCTCGGCTACTGGCAGGAAACCATGGAGACCCTGGCGCAGGTCACCTTCGCCACCGTGGTGTGCGTGGCGATCGGGGTGCCGCTGGGCATCGTCGCCGCGCACAAACCGATGTTCTACACCGCCATGCGCCCCGTCCTGGACCTGATGCAGACGGTTCCTACCTTCGTTTACCTGATCCCGACCCTGACCCTGTTCGGTCTGGGCGTGGTTCCAGGGTTGATCTCCACGGTGGTGTTCGCCATCGCCGCGCCGATCCGCCTCACCTACCTGGGGATCTGCGACGTACCCCAGGAGCTGCTCGACGCCGGCAAGGCCTTTGGCTGCTCGCGCCGCCAACTGCTGACCCGCATCGAACTGCCCCATGCAATGCCCAGCATCGCGGCGGGCGTCACCCAATGCATCATGCTGTCGTTGTCGATGGTCGTGATCGCCGCCCTGGTGGGCGCCGACGGCCTGGGCAAACCTGTGGTCAACGCACTGAACACCGCCGATATCGCCCTGGGCTTCGAGGCGGGCCTGGCGATCGTGCTGCTGGCGATCATGCTGGACCGTATCTGCAAGCAACCGGAGCTGCCGGCGCGAGGTGAGTCATGAGCATCATTCGTTTCGAAGACGTCGACGTCATCTTCTCCAACAAGCCACGCGAAGCGCTGGCGCTGCTGGACCAAGGCCAGACCCGCGAGCAGATCCTCAAGAAGACCGGTCTTGTGGTCGGCGTCGAGAAAGCCAACCTGGACATCAACAAAGGCGAGATCTGCGTGCTCATGGGCCTGTCGGGCTCGGGCAAGTCCAGCCTGCTGCGCTGCATCAACGGCCTGAACACCGTCAGCCGCGGCAAGCTGTTCGTCGAGCATGAAGGCAAGCACATCGACATCGCGCACTGCACCCCGGCGGAGCTGAAGATGATGCGCACCAAGCGCATCGCCATGGTGTTCCAGAAGTTCGCCTTGATGCCTTGGCTGACCGTGCGCGAGAACATCAGCTTCGGTCTGGAGATGCAGGGCCGCCCCGAGAAGGAACGGCGCAAGCTGGTCGACGAGAAGCTCGAGCTGGTGGGCCTGACCCAATGGCGCAACAAGAAGCCTGACGAACTCTCCGGCGGCATGCAGCAGCGCGTGGGCCTGGCCCGGGCACTGGCCATGGATGCCGACATCCTGCTGATGGACGAACCCTTCTCGGCCCTCGACCCGCTGATCCGCCAGGGCCTGCAGGACGAGCTGCTGGAGCTGCAGAACAAGCTGAGCAAGACCATCGTGTTCGTCAGCCATGACCTGGACGAAGCACTCAAGCTGGGCAGTCGTATCGCCATCATGAAAGATGGCCGGATCATCCAGTACAGCAAGCCTGAAGAGATCGTCCTGAACCCGGCCGACGACTATGTCCGTACCTTCGTCGCCCACACCAACCCGCTCAACGTGCTGTGCGGTCGCAGCCTGATGCGCACCCTGGACAACTGCAAGCGGGTCAACGGCTCGGTATGCCTGGACCCAGGCGGCGACTCCTGGCTGGACCTGGGCGAAGGCAACTCGATCAAACGCGCCCGCCAAGGCCAGAACGGCCTGGACCTGCAGAACTGGGTACCGGGGCAGGATGTGGAAACCCTGGGCCGCAAACCGACCCTGGTCAATGCCAACATCGGCATGCGCGAGGCCTTGCAGATCCGCTACCACACCGGCAACAAGCTGGTGCTGCAGGAGAACGACAAGGTGGTGGGGATTCTCGGCGACAGCGAGCTGTATCACGCGCTGCTGGGCAAGAACCACGGGTAATCGATGGATTGGGGCCGCGCTGCGGTCCCTTCACGGCACAAGGCCGCTCCTCCAGGGATTGTGCAACCCCCTGCAAGAGCGGCCTTGTGCCGAGAAAGGGCTGCAAAGCAGCCCCAATCAATAGTCAGCGAACGACGATACCGCGTGCAGCCATGTAGGCCTTGGCTTCCGGCACGGTGTACTCGCCGAAGTGGAAGATGCTCGCCGCCAGCACAGCGCTGGCGTGGCCTTCGAGAATCCCGTCAGCCAGATGCTGCAGGTTGCCGACACCGCCCGAGGCGATCACCGGGATACCCACCGCATCACTGATGGCCCGGGTCACGCCCAGGTCGAAACCACTCTTCATGCCGTCCTGGTCCATGCTGGTCAGCAGGATCTCACCGGCGCCCAGTCCTTCCATCTTCTTCGCCCAGGCCACCGCATCCAGGCCGGTCGGCTTGCGCCCGCCGTGGGTGAAAATCTCCCAGCGTGGCACTTCGCCAGGGCCGGAGACTTTCTTGGCGTCGATGGCGACGACGATGCACTGGGAACCGAAACGCTCGGCAGCCTCGCCCACGAACTCAGGGTTGAACACTGCGGCGGTATTGATCGAGACCTTGTCGGCACCGGCGTTGAGCAGGTTGCGGATGTCCTGCACGGTACGCACGCCACCGCCCACGGTCAGTGGGATGAACACCTGGCTGGCCATGCGCTCGACGGTATGCAGGGTAGTGTCACGGCCGTCGACGCTGGCGGTGATGTCCAGAAAGGTGATCTCGTCAGCCCCCTGCTCATCGTAGCGACGGGCGATTTCCACCGGGTCGCCGGCATCGCGGATGTTCTCGAACTTGACGCCCTTGACCACCCGGCCGTTGTCCACGTCCAGGCAAGGGATGATGCGCTTGGCCAGTGCCATGTTCTGTCCTCAGCCTTGGTAGTTGTCGCAGAAGGCCTGGGCCTCAGCGACATCGAGGGTGCCTTCATAGATGGCGCGGCCGGTGATGGCGCCGATGATGCCCGGGGTCTTGGCATCCAGCAGGGCCTTGATGTCGCCCAGGTTGTGGATGCCGCCGGAGGCGATCACCGGGATCGACGTGGCTTCTGCCAGGGCCTTGGTGAAGGGCACATTGCAGCCCTGCATCATGCCGTCCTTGGCGATGTCGGTGTAGACGATCGCCGAGACGCCATCGGCCTCGAAGCGCTTGGCCAGGTCGATGACCTGCACCGAGCTGACTTCGGCCCAGCCGTCGGTGGCGACGAAGCCGTCCTTGGCATCCAGGCCGACGATGACCTTGCCCGGGAACGCCTTGCACGCCTCGGCGACGAATTCAGGCTGCTTGACCGCCTTGGTGCCGATGATGACGTAGCTCACGCCAGCCTTGACGTAGTGCTCGATGGTTTCCAGCGAACGGATGCCGCCGCCGATCTGGATCGGCAGGTTCGGATAGCGTTTGGCGATGGCAGTGACCACTTCGCCGTTGACCGGCTGGCCTTCGAAGGCGCCATTGAGGTCGACCAGATGCAGGCGACGGCAGCCACCCTCGACCCATTTGGCGGCCATGCTCACCGGGTCGTCGGAAAATACCGTGGAGTCTTCCATGCGGCCTTGGCGCAGACGCACGCAGGCACCGTCCTTCAGATCGATAGCGGGGATAATCAGCATCTTGGGAACCTGTCTAATCAGTGAAATTCAGGGCTTCTCGAGTGCCCACAGGTCGCTCTCGATGCTCTCGAACCGCTCCTTGAGGTGCAGCTGAACATCGGCAATCGCCCTGTTGTAGTAGTGGGGTGCAATTTCCTTGCTGAACAACTCGAGGACCTCAGCCACCTCGAACGACCCAAGCGTCAGCTCGAAGCGGTCTTCGAGGAAGCGCTTCAAGGTGTCGAGCGCCTCGCGCTCCTGCTCGGGAGCCAGGGTGATGACCGGGGCCTTGGTCCGCGATTTGCTCATTTACCAGCGTCCATCCCAGCTGACGAAGTTCTGCAGCAGTTGCAGGCCATGGGTATGGCTCTTCTCGGGGTGGAACTGCACGGCGAAGCGCGAACCCTCGGCCAGGGCCGCGGCGAAATCGACGCCATAGTGGCCGCGACCGGCCACCTGCCCGGGCTTGCCGGCATTGATGTAGTAGCTGTGCACGAAGTAGAAGCGCGCGCGGTCGGGGATGTCGTGCCACAGGGGGTGGTCGATGGTCTGGCTGACTTCGTTCCAGCCCATGTGCGGCACCTTCAGGTGTTCGCCGTCTTCCTGCAGGTCCTTGCCGAAGAAACGCACCTGGCCAGGGAACAGGCCGATGCAGTCGACACCGTCGTTCTCCTCGCTGTGGTCCAGCAGGGCCTGCATGCCTACGCAGATGCCGAGGAACGGACGGTCCTGGCTGACTTCACGCACCAGGCTGTCGAAGCCCAGGCGACGGATCTCGGCCATGCAGTCGCGGATCGCGCCCACGCCCGGGAACACCACGCGGTCGGCTTCGCGGATCACCGCGGCGTCGCTGGTGACCAGCACCTTGCCAGCCCCCACGTGCTCCAGGGCCTTGGCCACCGAGTGCAGGTTACCCATGCCATAGTCGATTACGGCGACCGTCTGCATCACAGGCATCCCTTGGTGGAAGGCATCTGCCCGGCCATGCGCTCGTCCTGCTCGACGGCCATGCGCAGCGCGCGACCGAAGGCCTTGAACACGGTTTCGATCTGGTGGTGGGTGTTATGGCCGCGCAGGTTGTCGATGTGCAGGGTCACCAGGGCGTGGTTGACGAAGCCCTGGAAGAACTCCTGGAACAGGTCGACATCGAAGCCGCCCACGCTGGCACGGGTGTACGGCACGTGCATCTGCAGGCCCGGACGGCCGGAGAAGTCGATGACCACGCGGGACAGGGCTTCGTCCAGCGGCACGTACGAATGGCCGTAGCGGCGGATGCCCTTCTTGTCACCGATGGCCTGGGCGAACGCCTGGCCGAGCGTGATGCCGACATCTTCGACGGTATGGTGGTCGTCGATATGCAGGTCACCCTTGCACTCGATGTCCAGATCGATCAGCCCATGCCGGGCGATCTGGTCGAGCATGTGTTCGAGGAAAGGCACACCGATATCGAATCGGGCCTTGCCACTGCCATCGAGGTTGATCGAGGCTTTTACCTGGGTTTCCAGGGTATTGCGCTCGACGGAAGCCTTACGTTCGACCATCACCAGCTCCGCAAAATCATTGGGCGAAAAGGCTGCCATTATAGGCCCAGATCGCGCCCGCTTGGAACGCGGATGACATATGGCAATGTCGCAATTGTGTAATTTCTGCGGTTTGAGGCGACGGCGTGCTCGCTCCCGGGACAAGCCCGCACCCACATGGACTGCACGGCCCCTGCCATCGGCCACTATTGAATACGCCGAGGTCCTACCCACAGCGCTATACTCCCAGGCTTGAATTTCAAAAACGGACTACAAGGACTCGCCCATGAAAGCGTTCGGCAAAATCCTGGGGCTGGGGCTTCTCGGGTTGCTGCTGATCATCGTGGCGCTGGGCTTCGCCCTGACCCACCTCTTCGATCCCAACGACTACAAAGACGAGATTCGCCAGTTGGCCCGCGACAAGGCCCACATCGAGCTGACGCTCAACGGCGATATCGGCTGGAGCCTATTCCCGTGGCTGGGCCTGGAGCTGCACGAGGCCAGTATCGCCACGCTGAACAAGCCCAAGGAGCCGTTCGCCGACCTGCAGATGCTGGGTTTGTCGGTCCGTGTGCTGCCGCTGCTGCGCCGAGAGGTGCAGATGAGCGACGTGCGCGTCGAGGGCCTGAACCTGATCCTGAACCGTGACGAACACGGCCACGGCAACTGGGAAGACATCGGCAAGCCACTGCCACAGCCTGCCGACACGCCATCGACCGGCACGGCCGAAGCGCCTGCCACGGCCAATACCCCGGCCAACAAGGAAGACACCCGCGAGCGCATGGTCAAGCTGGACATCGACAGCCTGACCGTCAACAACGCCCAGGTGCAGTACACCGACGCCAAGACCGGCCAGACCTTCACCGCGCAAAGCATCCAGCTGAGCACCGGCGCGGTCCATGAGGGCGTGAACATCCCGCTCAAGGCCAGTGCCTTCCTCACCGTCGGCCAACCAAGCCTCAAGGCACGCACCGAGCTGACAGGCGAGCTGCGTTTCGACCGCAAGCTCAAGCGCTACAACATCGAGGACATGCGTCTTTCCGGCGAAACCTCTGGCGAACCGCTGGCCGGCAAGACCATGACCTTCGCCGCACAAGGCCAGTTGCTGGTCGACCTGGCGGCCAACGTGGCCTCCTGGAATGGCCTGAAGCTGTCTGCCAACCAACTGCGCGCCTTGGGCGAGCTGAACCTGCGCGACCTGGACAAAACCCCGCAGCTGAGCGGTGGCCTGTCCATCGCCCAGTTCGACCTGCGCACCTTCCTCGACAGCATTGGCCATCCGCTGCCCGCCACCGCCGACCCGGCCGCTTTCGGCAAACTGGAGCTGGTCACCCGCCTGCAGGCCAATCCAACCAGCCTGGCCCTGGAAGACCTGGCCGTGAAGCTCGACGACAGCACCTTCAGCGGCCGCATCGCCATCGACGACTTCGCCAAGCAGGCCCTGCGCCTGCGCCTTAAAGGCGACACGTTCAACGCCGACCGCTACCTGCAAGCCAAGAGCGAACAGGCCAAGGGTGCCAGCGCCGCGCGCCACGCCGAGGTCCAGCAGCAGGAAGCCAGTGCCGTGAGCGGCCCGAGCACGACCCCACTGCCCAATGCGCCTACCCAAGTGGCCTGGAGCAGCGACAAGTTGCTGCCGGTGGATCGCCTGCGCCAGCTCGACCTGCAGGCAGACGTCTCGTTCGATGCCCTGACCCTGGACAAGCTGCCGATCACCGATGCCCAGCTCAAGGCCAATGGCCAGGGCGGCCTGCTGACCCTCGAAACCCTGCGCGGCGGCCTGTACGACGGCAGCTTCGAGAGCAACGGCACGCTCGATGTTCGCCCCGCCGTGCCACAGATCGGCGTGAAGACCCGGATCAACCGCGTGCCGGTGGAACACTTCATCAATGCCGACACCCCGGACAAAGCGCCACCGGTCAAAGGCCTGCTGACGTTGTCCAGCGACCTGACCGCCACCGGCAACAGCCAGAAAGCACTGGTCGACACGCTCAACGGCAATGCCAGCTTCACCATCAATGATGGTGTGCTGGTCAACGCCAACCTCGAGCAGCAGCTGTGTCACGCCATCGCCACCCTCAACCGCAAGACCTTGAGTGGCGAACCGCGCGGCAAGGACACTCCCTTCCAGGAACTGCGCGGCAGCCTGGTGGTGCGCAATGGCGTCGCCAGCAACCCTAACCTGAGGGCAAGCATTCCAGGCCTGACCGTCAACGGTCACGGCGATGTGGACCTGCGCGTACTGGGCATGGACTACAACCTCGGCGTGATCGTCGAGGGTGACCAGCGCGCCATGCCGGACCCGGCCTGCCAGGTCAACGAGCGCTATGTCGGCATCGAAGTGCCGGTGCGCTGCCGTGGCCCGTTGGAGCTCGGCGCCAAGGCCTGCCGCCTGGATCAAGAAGGCCTGGGCAAGGTCGCCGCCAAGTTGGCCGGCAACCGCCTACAGGAAAAACTCGACGAGAAGCTCGGTGACAAGGTCAGCCCGCAGCTCAAGGATGCACTCAAGGGGCTGTTCAAACGATGAGTCCCGAGCAGTTCTCCAACGCCGTGCTGCGGTGGTACGACCAACACGGCCGACATGACCTGCCCTGGCAACAGGGCATCACGCCTTACCGGGTGTGGGTGTCGGAAATCATGCTGCAACAGACCCAGGTGAGCACTGTGCTCAACTACTTCGACCGCTTCATGCAGGCCCTGCCAACCGTGCAGGCTCTGGCCGAAGCGCCGGAGGACGAAGTGCTGCACCTGTGGACGGGCCTGGGTTACTACACCCGGGCGCGCAACCTGCAAAAAGCCGCGAAAATCGTGGTCGAGCAGCACGCCGGCGAGTTCCCGCGCAGCGTCGAGCAGCTCACGGAACTGCCCGGTATCGGCCGCTCCACTGCCGGCGCCATCGCCAGTATCAGCATGGGCATTCGCGCGCCGATCCTCGACGGCAACGTCAAGCGCGTGCTGGCCCGCTACACCGCTCAGGCCGGTTATCCCGGCGAGCCGAAGGTGGCCAACGCGCTATGGGCCAATGCCGAGCGCTTCACGCCACACACCAGGGCCAACCATTACACCCAGGCGATGATGGACCTGGGCGCGACCCTCTGCACCCGCAGCAAGCCCAGTTGCCTGATCTGCCCACTCAAGGCCGGCTGCCAGGCCCACCTGCTCGGTGAAGAAACCCGATACCCCGAACCCAAGCCGCGCAAGACGCTGCCCCAGCGCCGCACCCTGATGCCGCTGCTGGCCAACCATGAAGGCGCCATTCTGCTCTATCGCCGCCCCTCGAGCGGCCTGTGGGGCGGGCTGTGGAGCCTGCCGGAACTGGACAGCCTGGAACAGCTCGACGACCTGACCTACCAGCATGGTCTGCGCGCCACCGACAGTCAGGCCCTGGACGGCCTGACGCACACCTTCAGCCATTTCCAGTTGGCCATCGAACCCTGGCTGGTGCGCGTCGACCCGCTCGGTGCGCCCGTGGATGAGCCCGACTGGCTCTGGTATAACCTCGCCACCCCGCCGCGCCTGGGCCTCGCCGCCCCGGTCAAGAAGCTGCTCAAACGCGCGGCCGATGAATTGATTGCAGGAGAGTCCCGATGACCCGCACCGTGAAGTGTCGCAAGTACAACGAAGAACTCCCCGGCCTGCCACGCCCACCCTACCCGGGCGCCAAAGGTCAGGACATCTTCGATCACATCTCGCAGAAGGCCTGGGACGAGTGGCAGAAGCACCAGACCATGCTGATCAACGAAAAGCGCCTGAACATGATGAACGCCGAGGACCGCAAGTTCCTCCAGGCGGAGATGGACAAGTTCTTCGCTGGCGAGGAATACGCCCAGGCCGAAGGGTACGTTCCGCCGAGCGAATGACCCCAGAAAACGTAAGCGACGGAATTAATTTAAAAAATTTTCAAAAAGTCGTTGACGGAAGGTCTGAAAACCTTTTTAATTCGCCCCGTCGCCCAGATAGCTCAGTCGGTAGAGCAGAGGATTGAAAATCCTCGTGTCGGCGGTTCGACTCCGTCTCTGGGCACCAAGTGCCAAACCCCAGGTAACGCAAGTTGCCTGGGGTTTTTTAATGCCCGCGACTTTTGCAACGAAAGTCTGGCGCCAAAATAGCCATATGCTATCATTCGCGCCGCGCTGCCCCTGCCTTGCAGCGCATACCCCCACGGACGACGGTTGAGCAAGGAATGCCTCATCAGACAGCCGATGCCTCAGCCCGTTTTTTCCTCTCGAAAATCGGAATCGCCATGACATCCCCTGCCGAACTCATGAACAAGGTCAATCGTAAGACGCTGCACCTGGTACTGCTGTGCGCGGTCACCGGCGGTATCTATCTGCTGATCTGGCTGTACAAGACCAACCAACACCTGCGTGAAGCCACCGGACAGACCGTCTGCAGCGAGACCTACATCATCTGGATCTGCGTCTGCATGGGCCTAAGCGGCGCCTTCATCGACAACCCCGAACCCTTCCTGGTCGGCATCGGCGCCCTGCTGAGCATCGCCAGCGGCGTGCTGTTCATCGTTTGGGCGTTCAATGCCCGCAGCCTGCTGATGACCTACGCCAACGCCCATCAGCAGCCTTACTTCTCGATGAACGCCTTCTACACGTTCCTGTTCAACGCGTACTACATCAATTACTGCATCAACGAACTGGGTGAGAACGCGCAGCGCCAGCAGCCGATCTACGCGCAGCCGGCACAGCCCTGATCCACGAACGCCAACCGGCGCAAGGATTTGCATGTTAGCCCGACCATGCTTTGAAAAGCGGGCATACAAGGAGAGATAAATGGCCTACACGTCGATCATGTTCAAGAACCCGAAAACCGGCGCACTCAAAGAAGCCCCGGTCGGTTTTTCCTGGACCACCTTCTTCTTTGGTTTCTTCCCGGCGCTGTTCCGCGGTGACTGGAAGTTCGGAGCGATCCAGTTCCTGCTGCAGATGCTCACCATGGGCCTGAGCTCGCTGGTGTTCTGCTTCATCTACAACAAGCTGTACATCAAGGACCTGATCGGTGCCGGCTTCCAGGCCCAATCGATCTCCAAAGGTGACATGGACTACGCCGCCGCCAAGCTCGGCCTGCAGATCCCAGCGCTGACCGCAGCCTGAGGCTCGCCAAATAGGTCATTTGCACCCAGGGCTATAAACTGGCCCATGGGTGCCCTTCGGTGATGCTGCGTTGAAAACAGCCTCGGAATGCTCATTTACAACCCGTAAAGTCGAGCGCGACTCCCACCGCCCCTCGGCTGTTTTCGCTTTGCCTGACCTTCGTCCCAAGACTTTTCATACAGACCCTAGTCCAGTAGAGCGGCAAGTTAAACAGCCCGCCGCAATAAGCGTTTAAATTGTCAGCGGGGATATCAGAGGCATCCTACTTATTCGCTCGTCTTTTTAAAGCCTTATTGTTATAGAAATATCGGCAAACAATTTCGCACTCTCACCATGCCATGGCTCGGCTATCGTTAACGCCCAGCAACGAAAGCCCACAACTGCAAGGAGTGCAGCATGAAATATGCCGCTTGTTTACGCGTCGGCCTGAACGATATTAAAGCGCTGACTAATCTCGAACACCCCAGACGGGATCTATTCACACCGCTTCTGGACATGAGAGGAAACGATGACAGGCACCTCCAAAGCTTTCTAAAAGACTGGACCGACCATCCCTTCTTCATGGATATTTCCAGAGGAAAAAAAGATGTTCAGGAAAGCTTCATCGCTACTCATGACCTGCACAATCCTCTGAATGCCTTTCACGCCAAAAAGACATTCTTCAAGAACATTCAAACGACGAATCCAACCATCATTCCCGTGATCTCATGGTCCGACGATGACGCTCAACGGGATGTCGTTCAATTGGCCTTGTCACTGGAGCGTGAGTTCGATGCAATCGCTATCAGGATGTTCTGCCCAGAAAAGCCAACCCCGACCTCACGCAATCGTTTGTTCTCGATAATGGATTCTCTCGCGCGCCCGAGCGGTGTACATGTGATCCTTGATTTCATAGCCTCCGCCCCGCCCAGCACCGCCGCCGGTTCAGATTTCGATCGCTTGCTCAAGAATCTGAACACATACGCGCCTAGCTCGATAGTGCTTTTGAGTACTTCCTTCCCTATCGACAAGCCCGCCTCCAACAGCTCTCGCTCTGCCACCTGTTACGATGTGGCATGGCAGTCGACAATCAACCAGAGCCTGCCCAGCGCGAACATTGTCTACGGAGATTATGCTGCGACCAACCCTACGGCGCCGATGGAATATGTAATAGGCATGCCCGTACTCCCATTCGGCTGCTATTACACCCCCACGGAATGGTGGCAACGTAGAAAAGGTGGCGATAAAGAATTCAACAACTACATCGATATCGCCAAAGAGATCCGACGCCTGCCAGGGTATCACGGCGATGATTTTTGCTGGGCAACAAGAGAATACGCACGAATCGAGATGACAAATGCTGGCTATGGAAACAATGGCACCTGGAATGGCTACCGTATAAACCAGCATATTTGCGCAATATTGAAATCCATTGCGGACCAACAAAACAGTGCGCCCGGCACGATCGACCCGGACGAAATAGACGATCTTTTTTAAGCGTAACGCCGCTTCAAAACAGACAGCACACAACTGCGAATATCGCTGACTGTCAGTGCGTCGCTAACCATGCGCCGCACTGTTTTTATCAAGTCTTTGCTTTTTATACCGATGCCATGTGCACGCGCTAGATTATCCAGCTCCTCTCGCCACAAGAAACCTGTGAGATGAAATTTATCCTGTCGCTTGTTTTGCCCAGCCCTTCTCACCAAGGCCATTCCTGAGAAGTCATCGACGATCAGGATTCCAACATTGGCGGCCGAGAGCTCCAACGCCTTGACCAAGTGACGAGAATGGCAGCATAGCCACACTTCATCGAAACACGCCAGGTAGGCCTCTTGCTGCCCTACCCAGCGCCCCAAGGTATCGGCATGAGATTTGATCTCGAAGGCACTCAGTTTCCCATTGGCGTGCACAAGATCTGCGCGCCTGGCCTTATCAATGAAGCACAGCTCCTCGATGAATACATCACCGGGCTCATGTGGCATCACATTCCTGATCCACTGCTTAAGGAGGGGGCGAATTTCGTCTGGATTCAACATGCGCCGCATTATAGCTCCGACCCCGTAACGCTTCACACCTGGACGGACAGAGCGGGCGAGTGAAGTGTTACAGCCCTTCACCACCGAAGAACGACTAAACCAGGCACCCTTGATCAATATCAACTAGCCACTTCTTAAAGCGCCCTAGCCTATCGGGTGGACATTCGAACCGACCCAAAGGACTGTCATGAGCGACGACGCCACGCCTCTGCTCCCGCCCACCGCCGATACGACGCCAAGCATCACGCCGATCACCCACCCCCGCCCCCGCCCGCCTCGCAGGCGCCAGGCTGCCGCCAAGACTGCTCCAGACCCGAGCATCAGCGCCATCAGCCAGCAGCCGACAGCACTGGAAGTGGCCACCGCTCGCCGCGGCAGCAATGAAGACAGCACCTCGGCGCGTCTGCCGGCCAGCTATCCCTATCGCACACGCCTGCGCCGCCAGGACTACGAAAAGACTAAGCACGCCCTGCAGATCGAACTGCTGAAGGTTCAGAGCTGGGTGAAGGATACCGGCCAACGCGTGGTCATCCTGTTCGAGGGCCGCGACGCAGCGGGCAAAGGCGGCACCATCAAGCGCTTCATGGAGCACCTGAACCCACGCGGCGCCAGGATCGTCGCCCTGGAGAAGCCCTCCGAACAGGAAAAGGGCCAGTGGTACTTCCAGCGCTACATCCAGCACCTGCCGACTGCGGGCGAAATGGTCTTCTTCGACCGCTCCTGGTACAACCGCGCCGGTGTCGAGCGGGTGATGGAGTTCTGCACACCGCTGCAGTATCTAGAGTTCATGCGCCAGGCACCGGAGCTTGAGCGCATGCTGTGCAACAGCGGCATCCTGCTGTTCAAGTACTGGTTCTCGGTGAACCGCGAAGAGCAACTGCGCCGCTTCATCTCGCGCCGGGACGATCCGCTCAAGCACTGGAAACTGTCGCCCATCGACATCAAGTCGCTGGACAAGTGGGATGACTACACCGCAGCCAAGGAAGCCATGTTCTTCCACACCGACACCGCCGATGCCCCGTGGACGGTGATCAAATCCGACGACAAGAAGCGCGCGCGGATCAACTGCATCCGGCATTTCCTGCACTCGCTGGATTATCCGGGCAAGGACCATAGCGTCGCCCATGCGCCCGACTCGCTGCTGGTAGGACGAGCCTCGCGGGGGTTCGAGGAGGATGAACCATCGCCGCTGGCTAGCTAGGGTCTGTATGAAAAGTCTTGAGACGAAGGTCAGGCAAGGCGAAAGCAGCCGAGGAACGGTCGGAGTCGCGCTCGACTTTACGGGTTGTAAATGAGCATTCCGAGGCTGCTTTCAACGCAGCATCACCGAGTATCAAGGCTTTTCGTACAGAACCTAGCGCCTTGGAGCCGTAGCACAGCCCCTTGGGTTTCTGCGGCAACTACGCTTCAATACGCGCATTCTCCAGACACTCCCAAGGATTCGCCCATGGCCTCCAACACCAAGCAACAGAAACGCGCCAAGCGCGCCGCCACCAAGGCCAAGCAGAACCGAATGGTGCGCAGCGGCCAGACGGTCAAGGCCAGCGCCGGCGACAGCGCCAGTGTCGAGCAGGTCTTCAATAAAGCCATGGACTCGGGCAGCTACGACAGCCTGTTCGACAGGATGAAGGAAGCCCAGCAGAACGGCCTGGTGCCGATGATCTCGGTATTTTTGGTCGACCCCCTGCTGACCCTGGTGCTCAAGGGTCACAAGGAAGAACATGCCACCGACTACATCATCATGGTCTTCAACGCCTATCGCGAATGGCTCGACGGCGCCGACGAGGACACCACCATGGCCTGGCTGGAGAGCGAGGAGTTCCAGCAAGCCTATGTGGCAGCCTCGGAAGCGGTGGCCAAGCAGCAGCAACAGCAGAAGCAGTTCGGCTGATTGCTTGTGCCAACCCATTCGTGGGTAAACCTGCCACAAGGTCTGCGGTGCACTCAATAACACCGCTACACCCGCGAAAAGACCGACATCGGCAAACAAAAAGGCCGCGCTCTTCACAGGGCGCGGCCTTTTCATTTCAACTGCCGAATCAGTTATCCAGCGCTACCTGTCCGGCAGCCTGGCCTTCGGCCTTGCGCTTGCGCTGCACCAAGAGACCAGCGGCAACCACGCCAATGCTGAGCAACGCGGTGGCGATGATCTCGGCGCGATGGTCTTCGCGCAGCGCCATCACCACCAGAATCGCGATGATGAACGCGATGGTTGCCCAGGTCAGACCTGGGAACAGCCACATCTTGAAGACGATCTTCTCGCCACGGGCTTCACGCTGGGTGCGCATGCGCAGTTGCGACACGGCAATCACCAGGTACACCAGCAGCGCGATGGCGCCGGAGCTGGCCAGCAGGAACTCGAACACCGCAGCCGGAGCCACGAAGTTGGCGAATACGCACAGGAACGCCGCCGCGGTGGACAGCAGGACCGCCCAGTGTGGGGTGCCCGCCTTGGTGGTGCGCTGCGCCATGGCAGGTGCATCACCGCGCTTGCTCAGGGAGAACAGCATGCGCGAGGAGGTGTACAGCGCCGAGTTCAGGCAGCTGGTCACCGCGATCAGCACGACGATGTCGACGATCAGTTTGGCGTTCGGCACGCCGATGCGGCTCAGAACGGTCTGGTAGGAACCGGTCTCGGCCAGGGCCGGATCGTTCCATGGCACCAGGGCCACGACCAGGAAGATCGACACCAGGTAGAAGAGGCAGATACGCCAGATCACCGAGTTGGTGGCGCGGCTGATCTGTTTGCCCGGATCTTTCGATTCGGCGGCGGCGATGGTGACGATCTCGGTACCCATGAACGAGAACATGGTGGTCAGCATGGCGGCCAGCACCGCGCCCAGACCATTGGGCATGAAGCCCTGGGTATCGAACAGGTGGCTGACACCGCTGACCTGGCTGTTGGGCACCAGGCCGAACATGGCCACACAGCCAACGACGATGAAGCCAATGATGGCCAGCACCTTGAGCAGGGCGAACCAGAATTCGAACTCACCGTAGTTCTTCACGCTGCACAGGTTGGTCAGGGTCAGCGCCAAAGTGATGATGAGCGAGAAGGCCCAGAGGTCCACGGCGGGGAACCAGGCATGCAGGATGGCAGCCGCGGCGTTGGCCTCCAGCGGGATCACCAGGACCCAGAACCACCAATACAGCCAACCGATGGTGAAACCTGCCCAGCGCCCGATCGAGCGGTCGGCATAGGTGGAGAAGGAACCGGTATCGGGTGAGGCGATGGCCATCTCGCCCAACATGCGCATCACCAGCACCACCAGGGTGCCAGCCGCCGCATAGGCGAGCAGGACGGCAGGACCTGCCGCAGCAATGGCGTGGCCGGAGCCAACGAACAGACCGGCGCCGATTACGCCAGCGATGGACAGCATGGTGACATGCCGTTGCTTGAGCCCCTGAGCGAGGTCATTGGAATTGTGCTTACCGCTCATAAAACTACCTTTGTAAGGAGTGGACCACCCGAAATGCTGAAACGAAGCGCGCCGGGGGTTGGTGTAGGCGTCGCTGCATTCGGTCCATGCCATCTGGCAATAACCGCGCCACTTTCCAAACACGTTCATCGGAATCGCCTGGCCACCGCGACCGTCAAGACTTGCAGGCCTTTCGGCCATGCCTTGACCGAAAGAGCGTCAAATTTTCTTGCCAGCCCCGGTTTACTGAAATACCCACTTACAAACGCACCAAAGGTGCTCCTCGGTAACACCTGCGCACAAAAAATGAGCAACAGAAAGCGCAACCCCCTGGCGCAACCCAAGACCCGCACAGTCACGAGCAAAGCGCCACCCGGCCAAAAACGGCTTCCCAGGCACGTCCAAAGCTGGCACCATCGCGCCTTTTTTCATCAAGGCTCCGGTGCTGGGGACGTGCGCGCGGACATCCTCGCGACAGTCCGCTGCAACGATGCGACAAAGTATCCCGCCAGCGACCCGAGCCCCTTGCGACCTGGTTGGCCGCCATTACGCCGCTATGCTAGCGTGGCGCTCGCCAGGAAGGCCGCCAACAGCTGGGAACGCACCCGAACACATGAGGACCGCACATGGCCCAGGCCACGCCCGCGCTGGAAATCCGCAACCTGCACAAACGCTACGGCGAGCAGGAGATTCTCAAGGGCATTTCTCTGACCGCTCGCGACGGTGACGTGATCTCGATCCTGGGGTCGTCCGGTTCCGGCAAGTCCACCCTGCTTCGCTGCATCAACCTGCTGGAGAATCCCCATCAGGGGCAGATCCTCGTCGCCGGCGAAGAGCTCAAGCTCAAGGCGACCAAGACTGGCGACCTGATCGCCGCCGACAACCGCCAGATCAACCGTCTGCGCAGCGAAATCGGCTTCGTCTTCCAGAATTTCAACCTGTGGCCGCACATGTCGATCCTCGACAACATCATCGAGGCGCCACGTCGCGTGCTTGGCCAGAGCAAGGCCGAGGCCATCGAGGCCGCCGAGGCACTGCTGGCCAAGGTCGGCATCCATGACAAGCGCCACAGCTACCCCGCCCAGCTTTCCGGTGGCCAGCAGCAACGCGCGGCCATTGCCCGGACCCTGGCCATGAAACCCAAGGTCATCCTGTTCGACGAGCCGACCTCGGCGCTCGATCCGGAAATGGTCCAGGAAGTGCTTAACGTTATCCGCGCATTGGCCGACGAAGGCCGTACCATGCTGCTGGTGACGCACGAAATGAACTTTGCCCGCCAGGTGTCCAGTGAAGTCGTCTTCCTGCACCAGGGCTTGGTCGAAGAGCAGGGATCGCCGCAGCAGGTGTTCGAAAACCCGACCTCGGCGCGTTGCAAGCAATTCATGTCCAGCCACCGCTAACGGAGCAACACATGCAGACCTATAAGAAATTCCTCCTGGCCGCTGCCGCCACGCTGGTCTTCTCGGCCAACGCCATGGCCGCGGAAAAACTGCGCATGGGTATCGAGGCGGCCTACCCGCCGTTCAACAACAAGGATGCCAGCGGCAACGTGGTCGGCTTCGACAAGGACATCGGCGACGCCCTGTGCGCCAAGATGAAGGTCGAATGCTCGGTCGTCACCTCCGACTGGGACGGCATCATCCCCGCGCTGAACGCCAAGAAGTTCGACTTCCTGGTGTCGTCGCTGTCGATCACCGACGAGCGCAAGCAGGCCGTCGACTTCACCGACCCCTACTACTCCAACAAACTGCAGTTCATCGCCCCGAAGAACGTCGACTTCAAGACCGACAAGGCCTCGCTCAAGGGCAAGGTGATCGGCACCCAGCGTGCGACCCTGTCTGGCACCTGGCTGGAAGACAACTACGGCGATGACGTCGAGGTCAAACTGTACGACACCCAGGAAAACGCCTACCTGGACCTGATCGCTGGCCGCATCGACGGCATCCTGGCCGACAAGTACGTGCAGTACGAGTGGCTCAAGAGCAAGGACGGCCAGAACTTCGAGTTCAAGGGCGAGCCTGTGGTCGACAGCGACAAGATCGGCATCGCCGTGCGCAAAGGCGACCCGCTGCGCGAGAAGCTGAACAAGGCCCTGGCCGAAATCAAGGCCGACGGCACGTACAAGAAGATCAACGACAAGTACTTCCCGTTCAGCATCGAATGATTCACCCAGACCAGCGCCGCCTTGCGCGGCGCCGGTCCCTTGAATGCACCTGCCCATGAATATCGACCTGCACGGATTCGGTCCGGCCATGATGGCCGGCACCCTGATGACCGTAAAACTGGCGCTCTGCGCCCTGCTGCTGGGGCTGGTCCTGGGCCTGCTCGGCGCCCTGGCCAAGACATCCCCGGTCAAGCCACTGCAATGGCTTGGCAGCACTTATTCGACGTTGGTGCGCGGTGTACCCGAACTGCTCTGGGTACTGCTCATCTACTTCGGCACCGTCGGGCTGATGAACAGCCTTGGCGAAGCCTTGAACATGCCAGGTCTGGAGCTCAGCGCATTCGCCGCCGGCGTGATCGCCCTGGGCCTGTGCTTTGGCGCCTACGCGACGGAAGTCTTCCGCGGCGCGATCCTGGCCATCCCCAAAGGGCACCGTGAAGCGGGCCTGGCGCTAGGGCTGTCCAAAGGCCGCATCCTCTCGAAGATCATCCTGCCGCAGATGTGGCGCATCGCCCTGCCCGGCCTTGGCAACCTGTTCATGATCCTGATGAAAGACACCGCCCTGGTGTCGGTGATCGGGCTTGAGGAAATCATGCGTCACGCGCAGATCGGCGTGACCGTGACCAAGGAGCCGTTCACCTTCTACGCGGTCGCCGCCTGCATTTACCTGAGCCTGACCATCATTGCCATGACCGGTATGCACTTCATGGAAAAACGCGCCGCTCGCGGCTTCGCGAGGGCCGAATAATGAATTGGGAAGTCATCATCAAGTGGCTGCCACGCCTGGCCCAGGGTGCGACCCTGACCCTGGAGCTGGTCGCCATTGCGGTCATCGCCGGTCTGATCCTGGCCATCCCGCTGGGCATCGCCCGTTCCTCGCGCCACTGGTACGTGCGCGCCCTGCCCTATGGCTACATCTTCTTCTTCCGCGGCACACCGCTGCTGGTGCAACTGTTCCTGGTCTACTACGGCCTCGCCCAGTTCGATGCCGTACGCAGCAGCTCGCTGTGGCCCTACCTGCGCGATCCGTTCTGGTGCACGGTGCTGACCATGACCCTGCACACCGCCGCCTACATCGCCGAGATCCTGCGTGGCGCGCTGCAGGCCATCCCGAAAGGCGAAATCGAGGCGGCACGCGCATTGGGCATGTCGCGGGGCAAGGCCCTGTTCTACATCATGCTGCCGCGCGCCGCGCGCATCGGCCTACCGGCCTACAGCAACGAAGTGATCCTGATGCTCAAGGCCAGCGCCTTGGCCAGTACCGTCACCCTGCTGGAACTGACTGGCATGGCGCGGACCATCATCGCCCGTACCTACCTGCCGGTGGAGATCTTCTTTGCCGCAGGCGTGTTCTACTTGGTCATCTCCTTCGTGCTGGTCCAGGGCTTCAAGGTCCTCGAGCGCTGGTTGCGCGTGGACGCCTGCCAGGGGCGTTGAAACTGTAAAACCTCAGGGGCCGCCTTGCGGCCCATCGCAGGCTCCGCATCGCCTGAATCTGTAGGTGCTGGCGTAGCCTGCGATGGAGCACAAAGTGCTCCCCTTCCAATAGCGCTACGGTGCTTGAATGCAAACCACCCCCTACCTCCAAGGCCCTCACCTGCTCGAGCGCTTCCAGGCCCTCGACCACTTCCTGCTCCAGCATCAGCACCTGTGGCGCCCGCGCCCCTTCACCACACTGCATCTGGACTGGGAGGCCCAACACCCCGAACTTTCCGCCTGGCTTCGCCAGCGCACCCTGGAGCAGGCCGAAGCCGTCCAACAGCATCCCGAGCAGCTTCAGGCGCCAGCGCCCTTCGCACAACTGGCCGCTCAGGCCGTGCAATTGTCTGCGCTGGGCAAGCTGCCCGACGCCGGCCTGCACCCGGCCGGGCACCGCCTCGACGTCAATGTCCCAGGTCGCAAGTGGCAGCAGATCGAAGCTTTCACCCGCCGCCTGGCCTTCCACCAGCCCACCGCGCACTGGCTGGATTGGTGCTCAGGCAAAGGCCACCTGGGCCGACGCCTGCTGCAACCCGGCCAGCGACTGACCTGCCTGGAGTACGACGCCGAACTGGTTCATGCGGGAAGCGTCCTGAGCGAGCATCACCAACTACCCGCCACCCATGTGCAGCAAGATGTGCTGGCACCCGACAGCCAGCGACATCTGGACAGTGGCAAGAGCGCCGTTGCCCTCCACGCCTGTGGCGAGCTGCATGTGCGGCTGCTGCAATTGGCCAGCCAGCAAGGTTGCGCACAGATCGCCGTCGCGCCCTGCTGCTATAACCGCATCCCGGGCAAGACCTATCAGCCGATGTCTTCGGCGGCCCGCGCCTCGGCCTTGGCGTTGAGCCAGGAAGACCTGGGTCTGCCGCTGAACGAGGCAGTGACCTCCAGCGCCCGAGTCCGGCGCCAGCGTGACATCTCAATGGCCCGCCGCCTGGGCTTCGACCTGCTGCAACGCCAGCAGCGCGGCATCGACGAGTACCTGCCGACACCCTCGCTGCCGGTCAATTGGCTGGACAAGACCTTCGAGCAGTATTGCCGCGACCTGGCCGAACTTCGGCAAGTCGCGATCCATAAGGCGCCGGACTGGGCTGCGTTGGAGGCCGCCGGATGGCAACGCCTGGCCCAGGTTCGCAACCTGGAGCTGTTGCGCAACCTGTTCCGCCGCCCGTTGGAAATGTGGCTGGTACTGGACCGCGCCCTGTTCCTCCAGGAGCGCGGCTATGACGTGCGCATGGGCGTGTTCTGCGATTACCCGCTCACGCCCCGCAACCTGCTACTGCTCGCAGAGCGCGACAGATCCGCGCAGCACCGTTGACAGCCTGTGGATAACTCTGTGAACAAGCTTGTGATGAATCTCACGAAAACGGGGATCCAACCGCTATTTCAGCGCGTTGGCTTATTCCAGACAGGGAGCCAAAACCAGTAAAAACAGGCCTTTGCGCAAAGACCGACGGATAAGTCAAGTGGCATGCCTTTCGCGCACGTCCGGCATGCCACTTGTGCATAAACGTGCCGGACATGCGTCGATCGCATTATTTTCAGGCCATTTTCAGCAGGCTCATGCCCACCAGCAGCAAGGCCAGCCCCAACCATCCGCGGCCCGCCAGGCGCTGACCGAACAGCGCCCATCCCATCGCCACCGTAGCCAGGATGCCAAAGCCGCCCCAGATGGCGTAGGCGAGCGAGAGTTCGATGTCCTGAACGGCCTGGGCCAATGCCGTAAACGCCGCCAATACACTCAGGATCGAGGCAAAACCCAAGCCCTTGCGACGAAAACCGTCCGAATACTTGAGCAGCAGGTTGGCCAGTACTTCCAGCACGATGGCCAAACCCAGCCAGGCAAAGGGGATCAGCATGGCAGGCCCTCCGCTTCGCGCACAGCAGGCTTGCTGCGGGTACCGGCCTTGACCAGCAGGATGCCGGCGATCATCACTGCCAGGCCCAGCGCCTTGGTCCAGCCCAGGCTTTCGCCCAGCCAGGCGACGCTGACCAAGGTGATCAGGACGATACCGATCCCTTCCCACAAGGCATACGCCACGCCCACTGGCACGCGCTTGACCGCAAGCGCGAGGAAGAAATACGACAGACAGATCATGACGTACATGACGACATGCCCCAGGACGGGGAAATGTGTGGCGGCGAGTTTCATCGACGCCGTGCCGATCACCTCAGCGGTGATCGCGACGAACAAGAAGATCCAGGAACGCATGGTGCCCTCCCATGGGCGACAGCGGCCGAGCACACAGGCAACGGCACAAAACACAACGTTTAAGGCTGCAGGTCGAGGGAGGGGCTAGAGATCGCCGGTCCAGTGACGCTCACGGGAAACCAGGCGGGAGGTGGAGAGGAGCTTGAAAGCTTTACCGTTCAACATAATGAACACAACATTAACCGAGCTGATCGCATAAGTCAAAACGATAGACTGAGACTAATGAATTATCACGCCAATGTAGGGTTTATCAGGAAAAAGCCCCGTAAAGCCTGCTGAAAGGTTCGTAAATTATATTATTCACTCGTTGAAAAACCGCCGCCGCTCATGGGCTGGTCACTTCCCTGCGACAAAGCGTCGCCAGATTTGTTAAATAGAAATTAATTATTGTATTGCGATAATTTATCGCAAATAATCCGCCCCGTTCATCACTGTACGGAGGCACCTCATGAACGACAGCAGATCAGTGGCCTACGCGCGTTCGCGCTTGCGCATCATCGGCGTGTTCGCCGCTTTCCTTGCCTGGGCCACCGGCGCGGTCGAGCTTTTCGGCACACCGCTGCTTTGGGTCTTCGACTATCCCGACACGGTCGCGGCCTACCTGCAGGGCCACGGCATCAACATGCCTTTGCTGCTGGAAGATGGCTACCAGCCCTCGAAGCTGGCCATAGGCCTGGTAATGGCGCTTGAGATGATCCCGACCGGGCTCTCGGTATTGGCCCTGCTGCTCACTGGCCTGTTCTTCATGCGCCTGTCGAAGGGACATACCTGGAGCCAGGCCAACATCCGCATGCTCTGGCAGGTCGGCCTGCTGTGCATCGGCACACCCCTGCTCTGGCCGGTGATCGACACCTTCCAAGGCCTGGCCCTGGCCATCGACCTGCCCGCTGGGGAGAGAAGCTTCGTCGTGTCGATCGGTGTATCATCCGAGGCTGTCTACGAGATCATGAAAGGCATCCTGCTCTGCGCCTTCTCGCTGCTCATGCGTGACGCCAAGACCATCAGCGATGAACACAACTGTTATGTCTAGCCGCCCTCTATGCCGATAATCATCCGCCTCGACGTCGTCATGGCCAGGAACAAGATCCGTTCCAAGGACCTGGCGGAAATCATCGGCATAACGGAAGCGAACCTGTCACTGCTGAAGAACGGCAAGATCAAGGGTTTCAAGATCGAGACCCTCGAGAAGCTGTGCCGCGCGCTGAATTGCCAACCGGGCGACCTGCTGGAGTTCAGCGAGGAATGATCAAGGACCGTTGCACCCGTGGACACCCCATACCAACGCTTCGCCACCCTGGTGCTGGCGAGCCTGCTGCTCGGCGGCTGCGGCCCAACCTATACGTATAGGTATTCGCCACCGCCCAGCCCCCATGGGCTCGACTGCATCAACAGCTGCGCGATGCAACGCAATCACTGCAAACAACTGGCGCGCCCTGTACCAGGCCGAACTGAGAGCCTACCAGTACTGCAAGGACAGCAAGCCAAACAAGAACACGCGTCACAGTTGCCCTTACCCGAGCTATCCATTTGCCAGCACCGCTGGCTACGATTGCCAACGTGACTACGATAGCTGCTACATGGCCTGCGGCGGCACCATCCAGCGCATTCAGAACAACGACTGACCCAGAACGGACTTCGACAACGTGATCCAGACCAAGCCCTTCGCCCTGCTGTGCTGCGCCCTGGCCCTGAGCGGCTGCGCCAGCAACACCTACTCGCCCAAGACCTCGTCCCTCGACTGGAACATGCCCGGCATGCAGTTGGGCGGCGACCGAGGCCTGCCCCTGCGCGCCGAAACACCCTGCCGCAAGCGCGGCTGCGACAACGACAAGCTGTTCTTCAACCCCGCCCAGGCCGAACCCAGCGTCAACAGCATCCACCGCGGCTGGTAGGAAAACTCTGCTTTCCCGGTAATGGCGTAACCTATTGGAAGGAATAGGTTTACACGCGCCAACCGATCGCTATAATGACGCCCCATTGCCGGTATAGCTCAGCTGGTAGAGCAACTGACTTGTAATCAGTAGGTCCCGGGTTCGATTCCTGGTGCCGGCACCATACGCAGTATCAAAAAAGGCTCACCGAAAGGTGGGCCTTTTTTGTTTCCGGGGTGAGATCTGACTCAGATGACGAATTCCTCCAGCCTTGCGCTAGGCGTTGTGCAGTCCGCTATGGCGTTCTCAAAGGCGTTCCGGCAAACCCCTCCGCGATGGTTTGCGTTCGACCTGTTTTCCATGTTTCCCACGAACTGCTGTGAATTCGCGAGTTTGCTGCTGGCGTGGTTTCTATGCGAGGAACACGATGGCATTACTATCGACGTGGTAACAGGCGAGTTGACCGGAGATACGGAGCAACGGCACGTCTGGCTGAGGCTCGAAGGGCACAACCTGGATATCACCGCCGACCAATTCGATGCAGCTCTTCCTCATACGCTCATCACCCAAGCCGGCGGCTGGCATGACAGATATGCCGTGATTCACGTGACGCCATTCCAAATGGGTTTCCACGAGGACTGCGGGGATGATTGCAGGCAAGACTTCATCGACGACTATAGGGCCTTGGCACATAAGGCGCGGGCGCAGCTCGAATCGTAAGAGCTGTACCCGGGCTGCGATATCGCGCCGAGCACTGGATTCTCAAGCGCACCGCGTCCTCTGTAGGAGCGGCCTTGTGCCGCGATGGGCCGCAAAGCGGCCCCGGCGATTGCGGATCATAACAGCGAAACCTCAAGCCCCGCCGACAGGACTCAAAACGCCCTATCAGGCGGCTTTCTGCTCCAAGCTCTCCCACCCCAGGCAAGCCAACGCCAATGTACGCGGAACCGCTTCACGACCACTGCTGTAGCGGCTGATGCTACGGGCGCTGACGCCCAGCGCTTCGGCAGCCTGGTCGAGCGTCATCCGGTGCCGCAAACGCCAGCGAATGAAAATGCGGGTATTTTCATCAGGGGCATTCTGGGCAAGCGCGTCCAACAGCAGGGTATCCGCACCAATCTGAATATCCAGCGCCGGCCACTCCACCGACCATCCCCCGTCGCCCAATACGACCCCTTCAAACGCTTTGCGCTTGGACAATGGCGCCAATCCAGGATACGTCTTGAGCGCATCGCTCATATCAAGGGTGAAATGCTGACCATTGGTAAAGGTAAGCTCAAGGCTAGCGCCCGATCGAGGCTGCACACCCTTCAGACGGGGACGTTTCATCGATGCCATTTCATCCACTCCTTCAACAAATCGGCCTGATTGGCCGCAACCCAGGCCAAGGCCTCCTGCACCACTTTGGCAGGTGCCCTGCCTTGGGAGACAGTCACAGATTCCAGACTGATCACCACGTCCACCCCACCGCCCGTAAGGTGAACGTGGGGTGGTAGATGATCCCTTTCCCTTAGCTCAATGCGGTACTTGTCGCGAAATCGATATTTGGTAGACATGGCATGATCGTATCGCCAAATTGGCGATACGGCAATCGACACAAACCACCGCTGAATCTATCCACAGCACCGCATGAAGCTTTTCCACGCAGACCCGTTGATAAGGGACATCCAGGAAAGCACTACTGGCAGAGCGTACGTCAGGGGAAAACCACTGATGTCCACCAGAGGAAAGTTACCCACAGGCGCTAAACCCCTGAAATTACCCAGCTAGACGAATACTGCCCACAGGCGTAGGCCGGAAGTCGCAAGTACTGCCGAGGCAGCAAAATATGGCCCGAAACCTGAAAGGCCACGCCGCAACTGCGGTGGTCAGCTCATGTACGATTCGCATCCGGCAGCTCGTATGGTCACTACCCATGTGATGGATGCTTTTACACAAATGGCGCTCGTGCGCCAGATACACCGTACCTCGCTGCCCTGCAGCAGCCTATCCGCTTGGCCGAATATTGCGCCAACCTGTGCCCGTCTCTTTCTTCTGGAAAGAGACGGGCACTTCTACCACTGCTGCAGCCCTGATCGCACAAGGCTTTGCGGCATTCTCCCTCGTGACAATCGGCGTGACAAACGCCGATGTCACCAGCAACAGCGTTGTAGATGATGGTGCCGCAGACCAAGGAATGGACTGCACCTGACTGACAGTCAGGCATGCCCCGGTCATCGCATTGCTGCTTGCACATGGCTCAGGATCTTCAGGCGCAGGTCTCGTCAGCCAGCGCTGCCTCCACCCGCCCACCGGTAACGGTGCTCAGGAGGCCAGATCATGAGATGCCCTTGCTCCCGGACGTAAGGAGCCGCCAGTCCCGCGCTAGAGGACATCCCCACAGGTCGCAGGGGCCTTGATCCCTGATAACACTCAACATTCTTGGCGGGATGACGTGGGGCGAGGATCGGAGACCAGGCGATGAGGTGATTCGACATGGCATTGGTGGGTAGACGCGATGGCCGTAATTTCGGCTACGGCAGGCAACTGAGCTACGCAGGGCCGCAGGCGTTGAGAGACATGTTCGGCGGCGGCCACTACGGCACGGTGAAGGCACACTGTGATCGGTGGCAGGCATTCGTCAGATGGTGCCGCTCCGAACAAGGGCCCGGTATCAATGATGCGCGGCACATTGATCGAAAGGTGTTGGCCGACTATGCGGCCTATCTGCGTGACCTGGTTGAGCGCGGTGATCTCGCCGTCAGCACCGCACAAAACCGGCTGTCCAGCGTCAACAGAACCATGGCGGCGCTTCGCGGTGATCAGCATGTGAAATTGCCAAGTCCGAGCAAGGCGTTGAGTATGCAGCGCAGCGGGGTTCGTCACGCGATCCCGCAGGGCCAGGATCGCAAACAGGTTAAGCAGATCGTCGATGCGCTTTGCAGCCGTGACCAGATACGGGCCGCCGCGATCGTATTGTTGGCGCGAGCCACCGGCATGCGCCTGCGTGAGACCATCTTGGCGGACCTGCCACGGCTAAGCCGTGAGGCTAACGACCTAGGCAGGATTAACATTCAGGATGGCACCAAAGGCGGTCGCTCCGGCGCTTCAGCACCGCGTTGGATTGCGGTGGACGACCATGTTCAAGACGCACTTGGGTTTGCGCGGCAGGTGTCGCCTGCGGGCAGCCGCAACCTGATTGCACCACACGAAAGCTACTTTGACGTTCTGCAGGACATCGTCCGTCCGGCACGGGACATCCTGCATGCACAGAACCTCAGAGGCTTCCATGAGCTACGAGCGGCGTACGCATGTGAGCGCTACGAGCAGATCACCCAACACCCCGCGCCAATCAGTGGCGGCCAATGTTGCCAGGTAGATAGACACCTAGATCGTCAAGCCCGAAGGCAAATCAGCTATGAGCTGGGGCATGGTCGAATCGACGTGGTCGCTGCCTACATTGGAGGGCGCGCATGAATAAGCCATTCGATATGGAGCTGTTCCTGTCTGGAGTACTGTCCGGCTCGCACGCAACTCGGCAACGCCACATACGGCAGGCGAAAATCATCCAGGCTGAGATTGCCGTGCGCTGGCAGCGAGAGACGCCTTGGGTTTGGCAGAGAAAGCATGTCGCGTGGTTTCTCGATCATCGGATGAGCAAACGCAGTGAAGAGACGCGGTATTACTACGTGCTGACGGTTCGGCTGCTCGCTCGTCGCCTAGAAAAGTCATGGGTCTTTAATCTCTGATTCGGATCTAATGCTGGTAGTAACGAACGGCACCAATCGGCTATCAGGCCGCTCATAGGCAACCTTCTCCGGCCTGGCGGCGGGAGACGTACCAAGGCACTACAGGATCGGCATGAACGTGTTTCTTCTCTAAATCAGGAACGCGCTATAGCGCTCGCAGTGTGCCTCGAGCCACGCCACGGCTGCTTGAATACACCCTAGGCTCAGCCGAAAGTAGACTTGACAAAAGCTCGCATACCAATAATATTGGTGCCCTCTTTACGCGTTTTAGGAGCTTTCGAGCTCTAGTCTGGTGTATAGCCGGACTCTAATTTATTGAACGGTATTAGTTGCGACGAAGGCTCGCGTGGGCTTCACTCGTCGCACTCGTGCCTTAGCACTCGCACTCCTCGCAAATCCCACGCGAGCCTTCGCCGCTATATCTTTGGTAAAGAGAACCTCCTGGAGACGCAATCAAGTGCCATGGACTAGGGTCGACTAACGTGACGTTGAAGTACGATGACAAAAGACTCGAGTCACTAGCTCATATTTCTCTTGAAAACTCCCGTGTCGTTCTGACTCATCCAATCCTTTTTTTCTGCGGTGGCCAAGTAGATGTTAAGTCTGCTGCTCCGACTTCTGTTAGAGGGGCACTTGTTGAGTATTTGCACAAAGCACGTTGTCATCTTGCAGACAGCATTACTCTGGCTGAAGACTTTAAAGACTGGATTCATGATGCTGTTTACAAAGACCTCTTGGCCTTTGAGAGCGACATTGCTCACATATCGTCCTTGATTGTTATAATCCTCGAAAGTCCGGGTGCATTAGCTGAGCTCGGGCTATTTGTAAAAAACAAAGCTCTCAAGAATAAAATACTGGTCTTTGTCAGGCAAGATCACTACGAAGAAAGCTCATTCATTAAGCTCGGACCATTAAGATACTTGCAAGGCGTAAAGGAAAGCAGCGTCTGCTCCTATCCCTGGGATAACAATGACCTAGCAGGAAGTCTATCTTCTTCATTAAAAGAAATGAGAGAAGATATCTTAGGCGCCATATCAAATCGAGACGAATCAGAGGCGTTCAACATCGATAACGAAGGACACATCGCCTTCGTAATTTATGAAATCATTAAAGTTTTCAGAGCTTTGAAGCTTATGGAAATTGAAGGCTACCTTCGAGCCCTCGACATTAACATTTCAAGAGACAAACTGAAAAGGCTTATATTTCTCCTCGGCAAATTCAACTTGATTAAAAGCTCGAAACGAGGCCATATCGACTACTACTATGTCGCCCTCGATGTAGTTATGGTCGAGTTTGCAGGGAAATTTGAACCGACTAAGGTTAAACTTGCGGCGCAACAATATTATGCGACCAATGATAGCGAGTCGAGAAGAATGCATGTTATTCAGTCTGCCTACGCTGTGGCTACTCCCGAGCCGGTCGTCTTGCCAGTGGGGGCGGAGTGATGCTGATCTTAGAAGAACTGGCAAGTAAGCTACTAATCAGTACCGCAGAATTAGTAAAGTTCGTGAACACTGCACCTTACCGATATAAGGTGTATTCAATTCCAAAACGGAGTGGCCGAGGACTTAGAACCATTGCGCAGCCTACTGAGGTGCTAAAAGTAATACAGCGAATGGTTCTCGATAGTTACTTGAAAGGCCTTCCTGTCCATGATTGCGCTACAGCTTATAGAGATGGCTTAAGCATCAAGGAAAACGCCGCAGTGCATCTGGGTAGCAAATATCTGCTAAAAATGGATTTTTCGGACTTCTTTCCGTCCATAGGCCCGAGCGATCTTATTACGCACATAAAGAAACATCGAAAAGATATCGCTAGAGAAGATGCTTACGCCGTAAGGAAAATATTTTTCTGGGCTACAAAGAAAGACCCTGCGCATAGACTTAGCATCGGCGCGCCTTCATCACCTTTCATATCTAACACTTTGATGTACGAGTTTGATTGCAAGGTTTTCGACGAGTGCACTCGTTTAGGTGTCAGATACACACGCTATGCGGACGATCTCACATTTACAACTAATGTCCGAGGCATTCTGTTTGAGCTCCCCGATATAGTAACCAAGACTTGTGCCGAGATTGGATATCCAACCTTAAGAGTAAACCAGGACAAAACTGTTTTTTCGTCAAAAGGAAACAACCGTCACGTCACAGGACTGGTACTAACGAATGACAACAAAATATCACTAGGCCGAGAGAAAAAAAGATACTTTAGATCGTTGATTCATAGATACTCACTTGGTGGCATGTCTAGTGAAGACATCTATGCACTCAAGGGAAGGCTGGCATTCGCTAAGCACGTGGAGCCGACATTCTATTATGCTGTTGTTCAGAAGTACGGTGCGGAACTCATTAAATCAATCATGGAGTACCAAATCTTAAAATAGTTGTTTCTGCTCAGGTCTCGACTCACCTGCTTACAGTTCTCAGCCATGACACCAGAGCGCTAGGCCTCAAAAGAACAAGCGTCAGCAAATCCGCATTAATCTAGGACACGTATACTTTCTGTTATTCATTACAGCCACAACGTATCGATCACTCTCATTTTGGCACTTCCCATAGCGTTGCGCCGCAGAAAAGGGGACAGATTTATTTTTCGACGATAGTTGATGTGCCATTAAATAAGTTTATCCCCTTTTTCCTCCACAGCGGATAGCTAACGCCCGAGACTGAATACTCAGCACACTGATATCTGCGCTTAAAAAATCAGGATATTTACTTTAGATAGTGATCTAGGTTGTGCTCGCGACGAAACTAGCCCGCGTAACTTTTCTCCGCTGCATGTAATCTCACTTATCAGTCGTGCCAAATTTCACCCGCAATCGCAGACAAAGTCGGATCAGCAATACCTCTAGTTACCCTACAAAGGTCGATATTCTGTCCAACTTGAGCCTGTAGCTTTCCTCTGAGAGAACGCTCTACAATTTTCCCGTGCATGAAGCCGCGCATATTGCCATCAAAGTTTTGCGTGCACTGCCGAGCAATAAGACCAGCATTCGGCTTGGCGCCACCTCTGTAGGAGTCTTGAAGCTGCCGATTGTATATTGTGTTTATGTACTTCTCCAGTATCGCATCTCGTCGTTCATTGAGACACTCCTCTATCAACGCTGAAACTTGCTGCTGTGTTAGCCCAGGATATAACTCGGAAATATGCTCTTCATCTACAAAGTGACTCTCAGCATCATTTCCGACCGAAATAAAGACTTTTATACCTACAGCCTCTAAACCTTCCTTATACTCCAAAACCTCAGCGTCCGTCATATAATCCCGATCACGATGAACAACTACAGTTGTACCTGGAGCATGTTCAACTATGAATGAATTCAATGCCTGCGCGATCTGTATATTCGAACAACCATTATATGACCAAACTTGATACTCCCCAGGCAAGAAACCAGAAGCCTCAGCAATAAGATTTATGTAACTTACATCTGCATCTTCAGTAAGCAATATACAAGGTATCTCGCCATTTCTCAGTTGATCCCCCTTATCAAGAGCCCCGATTTCTAGCAAAATGCTTCGTTCAAGATCTTCCGAATTTTCAACCAAAGAGCAATTATTTATCCAATGAATAGTGGCATCATCTTTAAGCGCATCGAAAAAATGTCGAGAATGCGTGGAGATTATAAGTTGACAGCCGGTTTCCTGATGTAGCTCTTTGAGCAAGATCGCTAAAATTCTTTGATTATTTGGATGCAAGTGAGAATCAGGCTCATCCAATATAAGCAGCTTAGGCTTGTACAAATAATAATAAGCTAGTATTTGAATGGCCTGTAGAATCCCTGTCCCACACGAATCAATTGGCAGCGACACCTCGTTACTAGTAACTCTCGCATTGATATGTTCATCAATATTGGAGTCAAACCTCACGCTTATCTCATAATCTGGAAATACAGTCTTAAACTTATCCTTAAACGATTGCCATGACTGATCATCCTTAGATAGCAGCAGCAAAATATTTCTAAAGACACTATTCGAGTCTCCTTTTGCGGCAGCTTTACGGACAACTGATGGCGGTCTATATTCTTCAAAGGAAGGTATTCCTGCTAGACCAGGAACAATCATTGAGTAAGGGCTTTCAATGTTTTGGAGGTGCTCTCCCAAAGCTCTACCTTCTAGCGAGGTAGTAATATTTCTATTCCTGCCTTTTCGTATAGTAACAGTTGAGTTTGTGTTCTCAACAAAAGTTACTTTAATCGCATGCTCCAATGAAGTCTGAAGCCTTCCGTACGGTGCTAACGCTTCAACGTCCCTCAAAGGTGAGTAAATCAACGACTCACTAGAAAGTGATGAGGGGCATCTATCTTGAGACCACCGAGCGCCTTGTTGTGCAGTAGTTTGTGCAATAGACACAGAAAATTGGATTGCTTGCTGGATACTGCTCTTACCCGCATTATTAGATCCAATAAGGAGATTTATACCTCCTAGAGGAATTTCAATGTCCGTAATATTCTTAAATCGCTCTATTTTCACAGAACTAAGCAAATCCATCTCCTTATTGACATGAAAACATCAGAAATCAAGACTATAAAATAATTACCCGGACGATCAAAACGCCTTATGCAACAGAGCAATAATTTATCAAGCAATGAATCGCCCCTGGTTTTCTAGACACTCTCCAAGCTCAGGAAATAGCGTTTCTCATACTCTACTGGAGACAGCTGCATAGCACTGCTGTGTCGGCGTTTAGGGTTATAG
>NZ_JBLUPV010000027.1:0-69887 GCF_048068075.1 Pseudomonas sp. NY15354 | reverse complement strand
CAGCGTGACTTGCGTCCGGGCCTCACCCTCAATGAACCGCTTCATGATCGTCCCCGCCACGATCTCGACGATCAGAAGGTTAGACAATCGCAGGTGTTTTCACACAGCCTGAGTCGTTAGCAGCCGTTCGCGAATACCTGCTATCAACCCATTGGTACCCTTCATACAGGGTTGCAATGGGTCGATGCAATTGAAAAAAGTCAGGTTTTCAGTTCGCCAGCACTCAGGCATAAAACTGCTTTGATGCGCTGGCGATGCGCTGGTACTTACGCTGCTGCCGGTTAATGCTGCGGATATCCAGAAAAAATATCTCTGCGCTACGCCAGAGCAGCATCCACGCGGTGACGGTAACGACTCCCACGGGGATGGTGCCTTCAATGCCCAGAGCCGTGCCTGCCAGCACCAAGGCTAGTGCCAAGCCCAGGAGTGTCAACGCTACCAGGCGTTGGGTGCGAATATCCCCGCTGAGTTGTTCCCTCTTTTCCGTAAAGGTATTGCTGATGGCTTGCTGCAGGCGTTCACGCTCCTCTACCGGGCAGCGAATGTGCAGGCACAGCTCGTGGTGGTACCAGGCGCTATCTGACAGGTAGTCCACCAGCTCGGGGCTTAACTTGGGGTTGTCCGGCGAGGCAAACGGATTGAGGTAATCGTGAGTGATCGTCAGATCGATTGTTTTAGTCATAACGAGCCTTTACCTGGTTGAGCTGTGAACGGAGACTTGAGTGTTCGAGGTAAAGCTAGTCGCAACACAACTGCTCTGCCTGATCGGCAGTCGGACGCGCGGAAGCAGACGCGAATTTATCCGGAATGCGTTGGCTTATGCGGGCCGTGACCGCCTCCATAAGTGCTGATTGTTATCACGCTCTACGTGAGGTACAGGCCGCTCAGAACAAAGCCCGCAGCAACGTCCATGGCGGCTGTGCATGGGGCACTATTGTGCGCCGGGTTTGGCTTTGTTCCCCGGTCTGTCAACCCATGCAACAGCTGCCACCTCATTGTTTGACAGCAAGCGGTGGCGGCTCTCATTTCAGAACAGGCCGATACCATGCTCAAGATCGTTTCCGATCCACCTTGCAATCACCTATCCCGCCAGAACACGATCTCCCAACCTCAGCACAAATCCAGTGCATTCGGATCGTGGCTCACCATCCAATCCCGCTACTACCCACTTTCGATTCAGGTTATGGGCTTGCGCGTCTAACCGTAAGACGCTGCATTTAGGCCTTTAGCCATGTGCCATCTGTGCCGGCCCATTCGCGGGTGAACCCGCTCCCACAGGGGTTTGCGTTGTCGTTGGGGCAGCGGTGTGCTGCGGGACGGCGCTGATGGATGATGCGGAGTTGGGGATGATGCGCTGAGGTCAAGGTGCTGCGGTCAGGGGCCCGGTGCGACCAGGCGATAGCCTACGCCGGCTTCGGTGATGATGAAGCGCGGCGCAGTCGGATCATCCCCCAGCTTCTGCCGCACGTGGGCGACGACGATGCGCAGGTAATGGGTGTCATCGACATGCGTCGGACCCCAGATGTCCTTGAGCAATTGCTGCTGGGTGATGACGCGCCCGGGGTGGCCGGCGAGCTGGGCGAGCAGTGCGTACTCTTTGCGGGTCAGGGCCACCTCCACGCCGTCGAGGGTCACCTTGCGGAACGCGAAGTCCACCACCAAGGGCCCGAAGGTTGCGCTCGACTGCACGGCGTCGGCCTGGGGCGTCTGGCGCAGCAAAGCGCGGATGCGGGCGAGGAATTCCTGGATGCCGAAGGGCTTGGTCACGTAGTCGTTGGCGCCGCCATCGAGTGCGTCGACTTTCTGTACTTCGCTCGCACGCACCGACAGCACCAGCACCGGCACGGCGCTCCACTCGCGCAGCTCGCGCAGCACGTGCTGGCCGTCCATGTCGGGCAGGCCGAGGTCGAGCACCACCAGGTCCGGCTTACTCAGCGCGGCCTGGGCGAGGCCTTCGGCGCCGGTGGCGGCTTCGATGACTTTGTAGCCCTGGGAGACGAGGCTGATGCGCAGGAACTTGCGGATCTGCGGTTCATCGTCGATGACCAGCAGGGTGGCGGACTGACTCATGGGGCTTCGCTTTCAGGCTCAGGTTGTGGGGGCAACGGCAAGCATAGAGTGATGCAGGTGCCCTGGCCATCGATGCCGTCGCCGACGAGGATCTGCCCACCGTGGGCGCCGATCATGCCTTGGCAGATGGCAAGGCCAAGGCCGGTGCCCTGCCCGCCCCGGTCGCCGCGGGCGGCAGTGTAGAACATGTCGAAGATCTTCTCGCGCTCGCTCACCGGGATGCCTGGCCCTTGGTCGCTGACGGCAAAGCGCAATTGCTCGCCCTCGGCGGTGACGCGCAGTTCCAGACGCCCGTTGGCCGGTGAGAAGCGGGCGGCGTTTTCCAGCACGTTCACCAGCGCCTGTTCGATCAGCGCGGCGTGCACGAACAGCAGCGGCAACGCGGGGGGCACGTCGGTGTGCACGCGCAACGGCGCCAGGACCACGCGCAGGCGGTTGAGGGCGCTGCCGACAATGTCGGCCGGAGCGACCCAATCGCGGGCGAGCTTGAGGCCGCCGTGGCCAAGGCGGGTCATGTCCAGCAGGTTCTGGATGTAGCGGTCCAGGCGTTCGGCTTCGTTGCGGGTGCCTTCGAGCAACTCTTGGCGATCGGCCGGGGGGATGGCGTCGCCCAGGGCCAGCAAGCTGTCGATGCTGCCGCGCATGGCGGTCAGCGGGGTGCGCAGGTCATGGGAGACGGAGGCCAGCAGCGCGCTGCGCAGTTGCTCGGTCTCGCCGTGCAAGCGCGCGGCTTCCAATTGCTCGCCCAGTCGGGCACGGGCCAGGGCCTGAGCCAGGGGTTGCCCAAGGGCCATCAACAGGCGCCGGCGCTCGGCGCTCAAAACCTCACCTGAACGTGGCCGTACACCGAGCAGTGCCAGGGGTTGGTCGTCCACGGCAAGGGGCCACCACCACCAGCGCCCGTCGGGCAAGGTGTCGCTGCCATGGCCGGCGGCCTGACCGTGCTGCCAGGCCCATTCGGCGGCCGCGCGTTCGTTGTCGGTCAGTTGCGGCTCGTGGCTGCCGGTGGCTTGCAGCAAACCTTCAGCGTTGCGCTCGAGCAGGCAGGCCTGCATGTCTTGCCAGGCACCCAGGTGCTGGCCGGCGGCGTTGAACACGGCCTGGCGGTCGGTGGCCACGGTGAGACGACGCGAGAGGTCGAGCAGTTGCGTGGTCTCGGCCTGGGTTTCGCGCAGGGCCTGCAACTGGCGACGCTGGCGCGCGGCGAGGTTGCCGGTGAGACCGGCCATGAGCAGGAAGAAGACCAAGGTGAGCACGTCTTCTTCGCGCTGGATGGCGAAGGAGAAGTTCGGCGGGATGAACAGAAAGTCATAGGTGAGAAACGACAGCGCCGCGCAGGCCAGCGCCGGCCCCAGGCTGCTGCGCACCGCCACCAGCAGCACGGCGGCGAGAAACACCAGGGAGATGTTGGGCAGCGCCAGCACGCTGGACACCGCCCACGACAACCCGGCGGCCAGCGCGGTGGCCACCAGCGCCAGCAGGTAATGGCGCCAGACCCACACGCGCTGCACCGCCGAGGGTGCCGTGCGGGGTTGGGTATCGCGATCGAGGACGTTGATTTCCAGTCCATGGCTTTCGCGCAGCAGGCGCGCGGCCACGCCAGCACCGAACAGACGCCGGCGCAGGCGATCGCGGGACTGGCCCACCAGCACCAGACTGGCGCGCCGTTCGCTGGCGTGCTGGATCAGGGTGCGGGTCACTTCACCGGCACGCAGCACCACCACTTCGCCGCCCAGGCGCTCGGCCAGTTGCTGGGCGGCCTGCAGGCGCTGGCGGGCGGTCTCGTCGCGCAGGCGGCCGTTGTCCACGTGCACCAGGCTCCAGGGCAGATGGCGGCGCTGGGCGACACGACTGGCATGGCGCACCAAACGTTCGGCCTGCTCGTCACCGTCCACGCCCACCAGCAGGCGACCGCGCAGGGCCGGGGCCTCCTGGCCGCGCTGGCGGTAGCCATGGGCAAGATCGGCGTCGACCTGGGCAGCGGCGGTCTGCATGGCCAGCTCGCGCAGGGCGGTGAGGTTGGTCTGGGAGAAGTAGGCGTCGATGGCTGCCCTCGCCTGCTCCGGCACATAGACCTTGCCCTCGCGCAGGCGCATCAGCAGCTCACGCGGTGGGAGGTCGATCAGCACCAGCTCGAAGGCTTCCTGCAGGACCCAGTCCGGCAGGGTCTCGCGGACCTGAACGCCGGTGATGTCGCGGACTTTGTCGTTGAGGCTTTCCAGGTGCTGGACGTTGACGGTGGTGTAGACATCAATGCCGGCAGCGAGCAGTTCCTGCACGTCCTGCCAGCGCTTGGCGTGGCGGCTGCCGGGGGCGTTGGTGTGGGCCAGTTCGTCCACCAGGGCCAAGGTGGGAGCGGCCTTGAGCAGGCCGTCGAGGTCCATTTCCTCGAGGGTCACGCCGCGGTAGTCGGTGCGCAGCAGGGGGTGCTGGGCCAGGCCGCCGAGCAGGGCCTCGGTTTCGGCGCGGCCGTGGGTCTCGACGATGCCGGCCAGCACCTGCACGCCCAGGCGCTGCTGAGCGTGGGCGGCCTGGAGCATGGCGTAGGTCTTGCCCACCCCGGGGGCGGCGCCGAGAAATACCTTGAGCTTGCCGCGCCCTTCGCGCGGCAGGCCCGCCAGAAGCGCATCGGCGCGGGCGGAGTCACTCATGTTTCATCCTTTCAATTCCGGGCCTGCAGTGCAGGCCATCGCAGGCTTCGCCAGCGCCTAAAGAGCCACCGCCTATCGTCATCATCGGCGGCATCTGTTTCGCGGGTAAACCCGCTCCCACAGGGATAGTGCAGCTCTTTGATGGCAACGCTGTACCTGTGGGACAGCCTAGGCCTACAGGGCAGCGCTATGAGCCGGATCCGAGCGGGGCCAGGCGCTCCAGCGCCTGGTTCAGCGCCAGCACGTTCACCACAGGTGGGCCGATCAACGGGTGCAGGGTGGCCTCTTCCACCAGCGCTTGCAAGCGCTCCACCGGCACTTGCCGCGCCGCCGCCACGCGGGGCAACTGGTAGGCCACGGCATCGGGCGGCAGATGCGGGTCGAGGCCGCTGCCGGAAGTGGTCAGCAAGGCCAGGGGCACGGGGCCTTGTTGGGGATGGTAGAGCACGGCAGCTTCGGTCTTGACCCGCTCGGCCAGGGCCGGGTTGCTTGGTGAAAGGTTGCTGGCACTGCTGGCCACGGTGGCATAGGCGCCAGCCGAAGGGCGCGAGTGGAACCAGGCATCGCCTGCAAAATCCTGGGCGATCAGGGCCGAGCCGCGCACCCGCCCCTGCTCGTCACGCACCAGGCTGCCATTGGCCTGCTCGGGGAAGGCAACTTGGGCAATGCCGGTCACCGCCAGGGGGTACAGGGCGCCGGTGATCAGGGTCATCAGCAGGGCCAGGCTCAGGGCCGGGCGCAAATAGGTGGTCATGGGCGTCTCCTTCAAACCAAGTGCAAGGCGTTGAGCAGCAGGTCGATCAGCTTGATCCCGGCAAATGGCACGATGATGCCGCCCACGCCATAGATCAGCAGGTTGCGGCGCAGCAGATGGGCCGCGCTCGCCGCCTGGACGCGCACCCCGCGCAGGGCCAGGGGGATCAGCACGACGATGATCAACGCGTTGAACACGATGGCCGAGAGGATCGCGCTCTGCGGGCTTTGCAGTTGCATGAGGTTGAGCACGCCCAACTGCGGGTAGATCGCCGCGAACAGCGCCGGCAGGATGGCGAAGTACTTGGCCACGTCGTTGGCGATGGAGAAGGTGGTCAGCGCACCGCGGGTGACCAGCAGCTCCTTGCCCACCTGGACCACGTCCAGCAGCTTGGTCGGGTCGCTGTCCAGATCGACCATGTTGGCCGCCTCGCGCGCGGCCTGGGTGCCGTCGTTCATGGCCATGCCCACATCCGCCTGGGCCAGGGCCGGGGCGTCGTTGGCGCCGTCACCGCACATGGCTACCAGGCGACCGTCGTTCTGCTCCTGGCGAATACGCGCGAGCTTCTTCTCCGGCGTAGCCTCGGCCAGCACATCATCGACCCCGGCTTCAGCCGCAATGGCTGCGGCGGTCAGCGGGTTGTCGCCCGTCACCATCACCGTGCGGATCCCCAGCTTACGCAGCTCGGCGAAGCGTTCGCGAATGCCCGGCTTGACCACATCCTTGAGGTGGATCACTCCCAGCAGGCGCTTGTCGATGCACACCAACAGCGGTGTGCCGCCGCTCTGTGCGATGCGCTCCACTTCACGGGCCAGCGGCGCGGGCATCTCCAGACGCTGCAGCCCGACGAAGGCCAGCACCGCATCCACCGCGCCCTTGCGGTAGCGATGCTGCTGGAAGTCGATACCCGAGAGCCGCGTCTCGGCACTGAAGGCAATGGCCTCGAACTGATTGGCCGATGGCTCGATGAACTCATGCTGCTGACGCAGGAACTCGACGATCGACTTGCCCTCGGCGGTGTCATCGGCCAGGGAGGCGAACAATGCGCCCTCCCCCAGCTCCCGCGCCGTGATACCGGGCGCAGCGTGCAACGCGCTGCAGCGGCGATTGCCGAAGGTGATGGTGCCGGTCTTGTCGAGCATCAGCGTGTGCACATCACCCGCCGCCTCCACCGCGCGGCCGGAGCGCGCGATGACGTTCAGGCGCACCAGGCGGTCCATGCCGGCGATGCCGATGGCGGAGAGCAGACCACCGATGGTGGTGGGGATGAGCGTCACGAGCAGCGCGGCGAGGAAGATCAGCGGCAGACTGCCGCCGGAAAACCGGGCGAATGGCTGCAGGGTCACCACCACGATCAGGAAGATCAACGTCAGGCCGATCAGCAGGATGTCCAGGGCGATCTCGTTGGGGGTCTTCTGGCGTTTGGCACCTTCGACCAAGGCGATCATGCGGTCCAGGGTCGACTCACCAGGGTTGCTGGTGATGCGGATCAGCAGCCAGTCCGAGACCAGCCGGGTGTTGCCGGTGACCGCCGAGCGGTCGCCGCCGGACTCGCGGATCACGGGGGCCGACTCGCCGGTGATGGCCGACTCGTTGACCGCGGCGATGCCTTCGAGCACTTCGCCGTCCCCAGGGATCAGCTCGCCAGCGACGACCTTGACCACATCGTCCTTGCGCAGCTGAGTGGCGGGCACGCTCTCGAACCCACCATCGGCGGTGCGACGCTGGGCGCTCAGACCCTGGCTGCCGGCCTTGAGGCTGTCGGCACGGGCCTTGCCACGGCCTTCGGCCAGGGCTTCGGCGAAGTTGGCGAACAGCACGGTGAACCACAGCCACAGGGCAATTTGCAGGGCCACACCGGTACCCACGCCACTGCCGGGGATGAAACACAGTACGGTGGTCAGCAACGCGGTCAGGGCGACCACCAGCATCACTGGCGAGCGCTTGAGCTGACGGGGGTCGAGCTTGACGAAAGCCTGCACCAGGGCTGGACGCCAGAGCGCGGCGAAGCGGGTCTGGTCCACGGCGGTGCGGTGGGCTTTGACGTCAGTAATAGGCATGTTCATGGGAGTCCTCAGAAGCCCAGGCTCAGGTGTTCGGCAATCGGCCCGAGGGCCAAGGTCGGCAGGAAGGTCAGGCCACCGACCAGCAGGATGGTCACCAGCAGCAGGACCACGAACAACGGGCCGTGGGTGGGGAAGCTGTTCAAGCCCTGGGGCGCGGTCTTCTTCGCCGCCAGGCTGCCGGCCAGGGCCAGCACCGGCAGGATGTAGCCGAAGCGGCCAATGAGCATGGCCAGGCCGATCATCAGGTTGTGGTATGGCGTGTTGGCACCGAAGCCGGCAAACGCCGAACCGTTGTTGGCGGTGCCGGAGGTGTAGGCATAGAGCAGTTGGCTGAAGCCATGGGCGCCGGGGTTGGTCACGGCGCTGGCAGGCCCGGCGAGGCTCGCGGTGATGGCGCCAAGCACCAGCACGCCCACCGGCATCACCAGCAAGGTCGCCACCAGCAGTTGCACCTCTCGCGCCTGGAGTTTCTTGCCCAGGTATTCCGGCGTGCGCCCGATCATCAGGCCCGCCAGGAACACAGCGATCAGCACGAACAGCAACATGCCGTACAGCCCTGCGCCCACCCCGCCGAAGATCACCTCGCCGACCATCATGTTGACCATGGCCACCATGCCGGTGAGCGGGTTGAGGCTGTCATGCATGGCATTGACCGACCCATTGGAGGCGGCTGTGGTGGTCACGCTCCACAGCACCGAGGCGGTGGTGCCGAAGCGGCTTTCCTTGCCTTCGAGCGGCGCGGTTTGTTGCACCTGGGCGCTTTCGAGCGCCGGGTTGGGCTGCTGCTCGGACCACAGCGCGGTAGCACCGCCGATGAGGAACAGGCCCAGCATGCAGGCGAGAATCGCCCGGCTCTGGCGCAGGTCCTTGACGTAATGGCCGAAGGTGAACACCAGCGCCGCCGGAATGAGAATGATCGATGCCACCTCGAACAGGTTGCTCCAGACCGTGGGGTTTTCGAACGGGTGCGCCGAGTTGACGCCGAAGAAGCCGCCGCCATTGGTGCCCAGCTGCTTGATGGCGATCTGGCTGGCGGCCGGGCCCAGGGGGAGGGTCTGGTCGTTGCCTTGCAGGGTCAGCGCGTGGGCGTAGTCGGCGAAGGTCTGCGGCACGCCCTGCCATACCAGCAGCAGCGCCAGCAGCAGGCACAGCGGCAGGAGTACGTAGAAAGTGGCGCGGGTCAGGTCGACCCAGAAGTTACCCAGGGTGGTGGTCGAGCGGCGGGCGATCCCGCGACACAAGGCAACCAGCACGGCGAGACCCGTGGCGGCACTGACGAAGTTCTGCACCATCAGGCCAATCATCTGACTCAGGTAGCTGACCGAAGCCTCACCGCTGTAGGCCTGCCAATTGGTGTTGGTCATGAAGCTGACCGCGGTGTTGAACGCCAGCGTCCATTCCTGGCCGGGCAAGTGCTGCGGGTTCAGCGGCAAGTGACCTTGCAGCAGCAACACAGCGAACAGCAACGCAAAACCCACCAGATTGAAGGCCAGCAGCGCCAGCGTGTATTGCTTCCAGTTCTGCTCCTGCTCGGCGCGTACGCCGGCCAGGCGGTAGCATCCCTGCTCCAGCGGGCCGAGCACGGGTGTCAGCCAAGTGCGCTGCCCTTCCATCACCTTGAAGCAGAAACGCCCGAGCCCGGGTGCTGGCAGCAGCACGATGGCGAAGAACGCCAGCAGCAATAGGTAGTCGTAACTGTGCATGGTCGCCCCTTAGCTGCGATCGGCGCGCAGCAGCGCCACCAGCAGGTACACCGTCAACGCCACTGCCAGCAGCAGTGACACCCCGTCCAGCATGTTCATGTGCGCATCTCCCTTGGTACGGCGTGAGGGCCGGTTTAGGGAAATTGTCCGAGGGAGGGGCGTAAAGGGACGAGATGGGGGGTGGGGTCAGGGCATAAAGAGTGCGTAAAAATCAGGCTTTTCGGCGGCCCGTGCCGCCTATTCGCGGGTAAACCCGCACAGATTCAGCACCAACCTGGCGGGTCCCAACAGGTAAACCAGCCTGTGGGAGATTTGATGGTGCCGGACAAGCTCGAATCGTCTTCGGTTGGTATTCCTTGACACTTTTCAGCCGTGCAAATACCAGCCCTGGCGCAGAACCCACAGGCACAGCGGTGTTGTTGAGAGCACCGGAGAACCTGTGGGAGCGGGTTTACCCGCGAAGATGGCGCCGCAGAAGGTCTTGGCCTGGCTACCGTTGGGGTGTCTGCTGCCCTGCGTTGCGGCTCCAATCCAGCAACAGGCTGTAGCCCACCGCCAGCAAGGTCGGCCCAATGAACAGGCCAATGAAGCCAAAGGCGAGTAGCCCACCGAACACCCCGAGCAGCACGATCACCAATGGCAGGTTGCCGCCGCGGCTGATCAGGTACGGCTTGAGCACGTTGTCCACGCCACTGATGATGAAGGTCCCCCACAGGCCGAGGAACACCGCCATGCCGTACTCGCCCTTCCACACCAGCCAGCCGGTGGCCGGTATCCAGGCCAGCGGTGGCCCCATGGGGATCAGGCTGAGCATGAAGGTAACCAGGCCCAGCACGATGGCACCCGGCACGCCGGCAATCAAAAAGCCGATCAAAGCCAGCAGCCCCTGGGCCGCGGCGGTACCGATCACACCGTTGACCACACGCTGCACGGTACCGGCCACCAGGTCCAGGTAATACTCGGCGCGATCGCCCATCAACCGCTGCAACAGGCGCAGCACGAAGGCCGCCAAGCGCGGCCCGTCGCGGTAGAAGAAGAACACGAACACCAGGCTCAGGGTCAGCTCCAGGGCGCCGCTGCCGATCTGCGCACTGCGCGCCAGGAACCAGTTGCCGACCTGCCCCAGGTGAGGCTTGATCGAGGCCAGCAAGGCCGCGCCCTGTTGATCCATGGAGTCCCACCAGCGTACCAGGCGCTCCCCCACCAGCGGGATGCTGCCCAGCCAGTCCGGTGCGTCGGGCAAGCCGTCGACCTGCACGTCACGGATGAATGCGGTGGCATCGCGAATGTGGTCGGCCAGGTTGAAGCCGAGCCACACCAGCGGCAAGGCCACCACCAGAATCCACACGGCGGTCAAAAGACTCGCAGCGAGGGTTTCGCGCCCGCCCAGCACGCGGGTGAGCAGGCGCATCAGCGGCCAGCTGGCGAATGCCAGGATGGCGCCCCAGAGCAATGCCGAGATGAAAGGCGCCATCACCCACAAACCGGCCCCAAGCAGGGCCAGCAGCAGGATCTGGATCAGCAGGCGGTCATTGTTGGGCATGGATGGACTCATTCAATGGATCAGTTCCAGGTGCAGGCCTTCGGTGGGTGCCGTCCCGACTTCCAGGCGGGTGCTTCGCACACCGGCGTTCACCAGTTGCTCGCGCCAAGCCTCGGCTTCGGCGCCGCTGAGGCTGGCGCGCAGGGTGCTGTCCAGGTTCAGGCTGCGCCCGAGCAAGGCCACCCAGGTGGGCTGTGGTGCGGCAAGATCAGGGTAGTCCAGCTTGCCGGTGTCGCGCAGTTCACGCAGCACCGTCGCGGGAGTCGGCAGCAGCTCGCCCAGGGGGCTGTCAGCCACGAATTCTTCGACGTGCAGGTAGGCGCGGCGATTGCCGCGGGTGACGCTGTAGAGCGAGACCAGGGTGTCGGCTTCTTCGGCGGAGCGGCGCAGGAGGATGAACGCTTGCTGCTCGTCACCCCCATTGAGGCGGGCATTGGCGAACACCTCATTGGCCCACAGGCTGGCTTCACCGCAGTCACGACCCTGACACCAGAACAGCGGGTAACCGCCATCGCGCTGCAGGGCCTCGCGGGCGCTGGTGAAGGCTTCGCGGGCGGTACGTTCGACAGGGAGCTCGTAGGTGACGGAGCTGACCTGGCCGCGGCTTTCGACCTTCTCATCCACCCTTAAGCGGCCGCTGATCTTGCGCAGAGGGCCCATGGGGTAGACCCGTTCCTGCTCCACGGCCGGGCGCTGGTCGACCACTTTGGCGTCTACCGGCACGGGCAAGCTGCCGGCCCACAACAAGGGGCTGGCCAGGCCCAGGCAAACGGCGATCAGGTTGCGCGTGATCATCGGCCACCTGTCACGCACAGGGCGCCGATGGGGTTATCCAGGATGTCTGGCATGTGCATGGTTGTCTCCGTGTTCAACCCGCCAAGCCTCGACACTTGTCCGGTGCAAGTCAAGAAAAGCCGAAGAAGCGATTGAAACAGTCTGCAACAAGGGTTGCGCCCTGTTCATCATTCAAATGCAGGTGATGACCACCGGGCAGCGTGACCTGCTCAAAGGGTAGCTGCTCCAGCAAGGCCGTGTGCCGCACGAGCATGCCATCGGCCGCCACCACCAGGCAGGCCGGGCATACGACGCGCTTCACGAACGCCATGGCCTGCGCTTCGTTCAGGCGTACCGGCGATGGCAAGGTCAGGCGGCTGTCGCTGCGCCAGCTGTAGCCGCCCGGCACCGGCATCAGGCCGCGCTGAGCCAACAGGTCGGCTGCCTCGCGGCTGACCGCGACCATGCCTTTCATGCGTGCCTGCACGCCTTCTTCGAGGGTCGAATACACCGACTTGCGCTTGCCGTCCAGACGCAACTGCGCCTGCAATGCCATGCCCAGGCGTTCAGCGGCGTCCTGCTCACGGGCTGTGGGCGGGATCACCCCGTCGATCAACGCCAGGTGGCTGATGCGATCCGGCAAGGCCCCTGCAAGTTGTACGGAAATGATCGCGCCCAGCGAATGCCCGAGCAGGCCAAAGCGCTGCCAGCCCAATTGCTCGGCTACCCGCAGCACATCGTGTACATAGTCGGCCAAGGCGTAACCCGCCCCCACGGGACGGTGCTGCGAATAGCCGTGCCCCGCCAGGTCCAGGGCCACCACGCGAAGCCCTTTGAGGCGCGGCGCCAGGCGGGCGAAGCTGTTGGCGTTGTCCAACCAGCCATGCAGGGCGATGACCGGCAGACCGTCCTGCGGCCCGAACAGGTGCGCCGCCAGCTCGATATGGCCAAGGCTCAGGCGGATCTCTTCGACGTGCGTGCTCATGTCCGGCTCCAGCGATCGAACAGGACCTTGATCAAGCCAGCGGTTTCATCCGGACGCTCCAGCGGGAACATGTGCCCGCCCGGGAGGCTGTGGTATTCGCCCCGGGGGATACCGCGCACCGCCAGGGCATGATGCCGGCGGATCACCCGGCTGTTGTCCCCCCGCACCACCGCCAGCGGCACCTGCAACTGGCTCGCCGGGGCTGGGCTGACATGGGGGATGCTGCGATAGATGTCGATTTCGGTGGTCGGGTCGAAGCGCAGGCGCAAGCCCTCCTGGGTGGCTTGCAGGCCGTGCTCCAGATACGCCTCCAGGCAGTCGGGGTCAAAGTGGCGGAACAACGTCTTGCCGGCGAAATAGGCCCGTGCGCTGTCGCGGTCGGGGAATGCCTCGCGACGGCCCAGGGTCCGCCCGGCCGGGGTGATACGGTCGATGAATCCCAGGCGCTTGGCCGCACGGATCATCCACTGGTCGGCGCGGGTCAGCACGGGCGAATCGAGCATCACCACACCGCGGTAATACTGTGGGCAACGCAAGGCGGCATGCAGGTGCAGAAGGCCTCCCAGCGAATGGCCAACACCCCACACCGGCTGCCCCTGTTGGGCCAGGTGATGAAGCAGCTCATCGACCAGACTCTGCCAGTTGTCGTTTACCGGAAAACGCGGGTCATGGGCATGCTGGGCCAGGTGTCGGACCTGGTAGTCCGGCGCCAGCGCGGCGAACAGCTTGCCGTAGGTGGCCGAAGGGAAGCCATTGGCGTGGGCGAAGAAGATCTGCTGCGACATGGCGGCCTGGTCTGAATGGGAAAGTGATGGCCCATTGTCGGCATGGTGCGCGGGGGCAGCAACGTTCGGAAAGGTCATCGCTGAGGGCGATCTGGACATGCCTGGCATTTGTGCCACCTTCTTCGCAAGTGGACCCGCTCCCTCGTGGTCCACACTCAGACCTACGGGAGCGGGTTCACCCGCGAAGAGATCACCGCCAAAAGCCAGGATCAGCCGGCGTGGTACAGCCCCTTCAAGGTCATCAACCCGGCGAGCGGCCAGTCCCCTTCCAGCTCCGCCAGGCTCGCCGTGCTCAAAGGCGCCGGCTGCTGGCCATGGCCGTGCTCGAGCAGACCCACCAGCGTGCCCACCAAAGGCTGGTGGCTCACCAACAGCACATGCTCCAGGCCTAGCTTGTCCAGCTCGCCGATCACCTGCCCGGCATCGCTGTCAGGGGTCAGCCAAGGCACCGTACGCACCGGCGCCTCGAAGCCCAGGGCGTCATGCACCAAGGCGGCAGTCTCCTGGGCGCGAACGTAAGGGCTGGCGATGATCGCCTGAAGTGGCTGGCCCAGCAGGCGCGCGGCGCTGCGCAGCACCTGCTCGCGACCGTGGTTCGTCAGGCGGCGCTCGGCGTCGGTATTGGCGCGTGGCTCGGCCTCGCCATGGCGCAGTACCCAGACCTTCACAGCTTGGGTTCCTCGTCGCGCACCGGGTGAGGCGCGCAGGCGACCTCGTGCGGGACCTCACCTTCAGGCGCACGCGGGGCCGGCCAGTCGGCGAACGGCCAAGGCTTCTGGTCGCTATGGAAAGTGCCGAAGCGGCCGATCTGCGCCAGGAACTGGCTCAGGCTGTCGCCGAAGTTCATCAGGCTGCCGCTGGGCGCGCCATAGACCAGGCGGTAGATCAGCTGGACCAGCACCAGACCACCCAGCAACAGCTGGGCCACGTGCCAGACCAACAGGAACACCAGCATCCACAGTACCCGCAGGATGATCGATTCGCGCTGGGCGCGGTTGGCTGTGTCGTTCATGCATGTACTCCGGGATCAGTTGAAACCGCTGATGGAAATGAAGTCGACGTCGGTCTTGGGCTCGGCGCGCATCAGGTGCTCGATCACCTGGTTCAGCGTACGTCCCTCGAAGAGGATCGCGTGCAGGCCGGCCACCAGCGGCATATACACCTGCACCTCCTGGGCCTTGGCCTTGAGCACCTTGAGGGTGTTGACCCCCTCGGCCACCTCGCCCAGCCGGCTCACGGCCTGCTCCAGGCTCAGGCCCTGGCCCAGGGCATGCCCTACCTGGTAGTTGCGGCTCTTGGGCGAAGAGCAGGTGACGATCAAGTCGCCGACCCCGGCCAAGCCCAGGAAGGTCATGGGGTTGGCGCCCTGGCTGACGGCGAAGCGGGTCATCTCGGCCAGCGCGCGGGTGATCAGCATGCTCTTGGTGTTCTCGCCCATGCCCAGGGCGACGGCCATGCCCGCGATAATGGCGTAGACGTTCTTGAGTGCGCCGCCGAGCTCCACGCCGAAGCGATCGGCACTGGCATAGACGCGGAAGGTACGGCCATGCAGCACCGCCTGCACGCGTTGGCAGAGGGCTTCGTCCTCGCTGGCCACCACGGTGGCGGTCAGGGCGTGCTCGGCGATCTCGCGGGCCAGGTTCGGTCCCGACAGCACGCCGATGCGAGCCTCGGGCGCGATCTCCTCGAGGATCTGGCTCATCAGCTTGAAGCTTTGCGCCTCGATGCCCTTGGTCAGGCTGACCAGGCCCTTGCCACGCAGCAGTTCGGCATGGGGCGCCAGCACGCTGCGCAAGGCGCTGGAGGGCAGCGCGACGAAGATCAGGTCGCAGGCCTGCAAGGTGGCGAGCAGGTCGTTGACAGGCTCCACCCCATCCTGCAGGCGAATGCCTTTGAGATAGCGCGGGTTCTCGCGATTGACGCGCATGGCCTCGGCCTGCTCGGGGTCACGCATCCATTGCCGTACCGGCACGCCGTTCTCGGCCAGCAAGTTCGCCACGGCGGTGCCGAAGCTGCCGCCTCCCAGAACTGCAACAGGTTGCTGTTCAGTCATATCCAATCCGTTAAAGCCAATAAGTTAAGTTGGCGACCGGGGCATTATACGGCGCGCATGCGACAGAACCAGAGGCAGTGCCAGCCCTGCATATGGATATCAAAGAGCACTGGCAAAACCCAAGCGGTCAGTTAACATGCCTGTTTCATCTCTGAAACAAGGCCGTACCGTGTTCCCTGGCACGCCACCTTACCCTCGCCTGTTGTTGCTGACTGCCCTCTTGGGCGGCCCGGCCCTGGCCGATGATTTGTTCCTCGATAACCAGGACCTGCCCCAGGTTCTGACCGCGACACGCCTGAAACAATCCCCGGCGGCAGTGCCTGGCAGCATGACGGTGCTCGACAGCGAACTGATCCGCGCCAGCGGCGCACGCGACATCCCTGAGCTGATGCGCCTGGTGCCCGGCATGATGGTGGGCTACGTCGCCGGCAACCAGCCGACCGTCAACTACCATGGCAGCAACGTCAACGACGCCCGGCGCATGCAGGTGCTGATCGATGGCCGCTCGGTATACCGCGCCGGCCTTGCCACGGTGGACTGGAGCGACATCCCGCTGGCCATCGAGGACATCGACCGGATCGAGGTGTTCCGCGGCCCCAATACCGTGAGCTATGGCGCCAACGCCTTGATGGCGGTGGTCAACATCCTCACCCGCAACCCCGCCGACAGCCATGGCACCCGGGTTAAAGTCACCCGCGGCCAGGACGGCATCAATGACTACTACGCCAGCCAGGGCTTTGGCTGGGAAGGCGGCGACATGCGCCTGTCGCTGTCCGGCATGCAGGACGATGGCTTCGACGAGGACCAGTTCGGCAACGACTACCGCGACAGCCGTCGCCTCAACCGCTTCAACCTCAGCGCCAGCCACAACCTGGCGGTGAACCAGACCCTGGAATGGCAACTGGCGGCCAAGGAAGGGAGCAATCAACGGCCGTATACGTATCAGCCGGTGTTTCGAGCAGCGCCTCCGGGCGACAACGCAGACGTGAACGCCAAGGATTATGCAGGGTCCGTACGCTGGAACATCGATTTCAATCCCGAGCACAGCTTCTACGTCCAGACGTCGGCACAGCACTTCGAGCGCGAGCAGGTCTGGCTCGCTTGCGATGCAGCACTGGCCTTCAGCCCCGAAATGACCCGCATGTGGCAACTGAACCCTAACTTCACCGAACAAGTCGCACGCAACATCAACAGCGGCAAACTGCCTACGACCACCGACCCGGTGCTCACCGACTTGCTGGGGAAAGTTCAGGACCAGTGGGCCAAGGGTGCCAATCAGACCGTTTGCGGCGATGTGGACCAAAGTACCCGGGAAACCCGCTTCGACCTCGAAGTCCAGGACACCCTGAGCCTGACCGACAATCTGCGCCTGCTCAGCGGAATGAACTACCGTTATGATCGCGCCGACTCACAGACCTACTTCAACGGCAGCCTGGACGACCAGACCTGGCGCCTGTTCGGTCAGTTGGAGTGGCGCGCCGACGAGCACTGGATTCTCCAGGGGGGCGCGATGTTCGAGGACTCGCGTCTGTCGGGCAGCTCGCTCACCCCGCGCATGGCGGTCAATTACCTGATCACCCCGCGTCACGGTTTGCGTGCGGTGTACTCCGAGGCGGTGCGCTCGCCGGACATGTTCGAGAACAACGTCAACTGGAGCTACACGGTCAACAACCTGACCCCCAATGTCTACGGGTTGCAGCACGGCGAATACTTCGTCAAGACCCGTGGCCCGGGCGATCTAGAGCAAGAGCGCATGCGCTCGCGGGAGCTGGGCTACAACGGCAATTTCAGCGACATCGATTTGAACATGGATGTGAAGTTGTTCTATGACGAGATCACCGGAATGATCAGCGAGCCGTTGCGCAACAACCAGTACATTGCCAGCAACGCCAACAAGGCCCGCTTCAGCGGCAGCGAAGCGCAGCTGGACTGGCGCCCTACCCTGCGCGACCGCCTGCGTCTGACCTATGCCTACGTCGACGCCTGGGCCAGTAACCCCAGCGACCGACGCCTGAGCGCCCGCAACAGTGGCTCGGCGGGTTGGATGCGCGAATGGGGCGAGGGTTGGTCCAGCGCCCTGTTCTACTACGGTGACGATGCGCTCAACCAGTACCGCTACGAACGCCTCGACCTGCGCGTGGCCAAGCGTATCCGCTTCCAGGGCACCAGCCTGGAGCTGGCCGCGCTCTGGCAGCAACGGCTGGACGATGAGCCGGTCACCGTGCCGCAGAACCGCTACGACAGCCGCCACCGCCTGAGCGTGAGCGCGGAGCTGGAGTTCTGATGGCCTTGCTGCTGCGCCTGCTGCTGTTCTGCCTGTGGCCCTTGAGCGCGGTGTCGGCCAGCGAAATTCTGTTGGTAGGCGCCAGCGACCAGCCAGGCGTGCGCAGCTTCGTCGCCGCCCTGGAGGCGCGCCGCCCCACCGACCAGGTGCATTTCAAGACTGTCGAGGCCCTGCCCACTCCCGGGCAGTTGAAGGCCGATGTGCGCCTGGTGCTACTCGACAACGCGGCGTTCGAATGGCGCCTGGGCGAGGCCGCCGGCCCTCCAGCGCTGGCCTTGCGCGTCAGTCGGGTACAGGCGGAACAACGCCTGGGAAAGTCGCGTCCCGCCTACCTGTGCCTGTTGTGGAGCGATCCACCGCCTGGTCGGCAGTTGCGACTGGCGCGCTATCTGTTGCCACAGGCGCGACGGATCGGTGTGCTGTACGGCGAACATAGCCGCTTCATGCTTGACGAACTGCGCCTGGCCGCACGCCCGCTGGGTCTTGAGATCGTCGCCCAGGATTGGCCGGACCCGCGCGACAGCCGCCCGCTGCAGCATCTACTGAGCAACAGTGATGTCCTGCTGGGGATCGACGACCCTGACCTGTACAACTCCAAGACCGCCAAGAACGTGCTGCTCAGCAGCTATGGCCGGCAAATGGCGTTGATCGGCCCGAACGCAGGCTTTGTCCGCGCCGGGGCCCTGGCCAGCACCTTCAGCGACCAGGACGACTGGCTCGCGGTGCTCGACCAGTTGCTCGACCGCCCGCCCGCCAGTTGGCCGCGCAGCCATTACCCCGCTCACTATGGGGTCAGTGGCAACCAGCAAGTGGCACGCGCCCTGGGCCTGGAGCCGATCGACCCCAAGGCCGCCGCCGTGGTTCTGGCCGAAGGAGAGCCCACCCCATGAGCAACCGCCTGAGCTGGGACATCCATACCCGCACCCAGATCATCAGCCTGGGCCCCGCCCTGCTGCTGACCTTGCTGCTGATCAGTTTCTTTACCTTCGTGCGTCTGCAGGACCTGCGCCAAGAGCTCAACCACACCGGGCAATTGATCGCCAACCAGTTGGCCCCGGCCTCCGAATACGGCGTGATTTCAGGCAACAACGAGGTGCTCGAAAGCCTCATGCGCGCGACCTTGAGCATTCCGCATGTGCGTTTTCTAGAGGTACAGGACAGCCGCAACCACATTCTGGTGTACGTCGAGCAGAACGGCGAGAGTGTCAACCGGGCCCAGCGTGTGGAAGTGTTCCAGGCGCCGATCCGCCTGCAGCAGATCCGTCTGGACAACGACTTCCTGCAGCAGGGCAACACGCCTACCCCCAGCATCGGCGATGACTATCTGGGGCGGGTGATCGTGGGCATGTCCGACGATGCGTTCAGCCAGCGCCAGCAGGAAATCGTCATCAAGGCCGGCATCCTGGCCCTGTTCGCCTTGCTGTTCACCTTTCTGCTCGCCCGCCGCCTGGCGATGAGCCTGGCCAAGCCGATCAGCGACATGGGCCATGCGGTCAAGGCCATCCAGAAGGGTGAGTTCAAGACCCAGGTGCCGGAAGTCGACGACAGCGAACTGGGGCACCTGGCCCGACACATCAACAACCTGGCCAGCGCGCTGGAAAAAGCCAGCACCGAGCAGAAGCAGGCCATGGCGCAGATGATCCAGGCACGTGAGGAGGCCGAGCAGGCCAACCGGACCAAGTCGGAGTTCCTGGCGATGATGAGCCATGAGCTGCGCACCCCCATGAACGGCGTGCTGGGCATGCTGCAACTGCTCGAAACCACCCCGCTGACCAGCGAACAGGCTGACTACACCGCCGTGGCCAGCGAATCCACCGGGCACCTGCTCAAGGTGATCAACGACATCCTCGATTTCTCGAGGATCGAGCGCACCACGTTGGAACTGGAGCACATCGCTTTCAATCTGGGCGAGCTGATCAGCAGCAGTGTCCAGTCGTTCCAGCACAGCGCCCAGCAGCGTGGGCTGGGCTTGCACCTGCAGCTTCCCCAGGGTATCGACCGGTTGCAGGTCACAGGCGATCCGACGCGGATCCGCCAGATACTCCTGAATCTGATCGGCAATGCCTTGAAGTTCACCGAGCACGGCCAGGTGGAAGTGGAAGCCCGTTGGCGGGCCCTGGACGCTCAGCAGGTGTGGTTCACCTGCGCGGTGCGTGACACCGGCATCGGCATCGACAGCGATCGCCTGGAGATGATGTTCGTGGCCTTCCAGCAGGCCGACAGCTCGATTTCCCGGCGCTATGGCGGTACAGGCCTTGGCCTGGCGATCGCCCGGACTCTCGCCGAACGCATGGGCGGACAGTTGCGCGGCGAAAGCCGCGAGGGCCTGGGCTCTACCTTTACCCTGGAAATGCCCCTGGCCCTGGCCAGCACCACGGCGACCTTGCTTCCGGCCCAGGATGCCGAAGGCCAAGGGGCCTGCGAAGGCGGACAGATCCTGTTGGTGGAAGACAATCCGGTCAACCAGAGCGTCATCGAGGCCATGCTGCGCAGCCTGGGCTTCGACGTCGTCACAGCCCTCGATGGCCTTCAGGCGGTCGAGCAGGTGCTCCAGCAACGGTTCGCCGCCGTGCTGATGGACTGCCGCTTGCCGGTGGTGGATGGCTACGAGGCCACCCGGCGTATCCGCCTGCTGCCCCATGGTGCGCAGGTGCCGATCATCGCCCTCACGGCCAACGCCCTGCAGGGTGACCGCGAGCGCTGCCTGGCTGCCGGCATGAACGATTACCTGAGCAAACCGTTCAAACGTACAGAATTGCAGCAGGTGCTGCAGCGTTGGTTGTCCGGACGGACAGCCGCGACTGGCGATTAACGCCGAAATACGGCAGTCTAGGGAGATGGAAGCCAGAACGCGGCTTGTCCGGTGTCGGTGACGGGTCGCCCAACGACGCAAAGCTGCCGAATTAACCGCCCTGGCCACTAGACAGGACCTGCATAGGCCCTGAAAATAAGCGTTTCAGTGCACACCTGTACTTCTTTGCCAGGTGCGCTGTGACTTTCACCACAACGCAATAGTCTACCTGTAGGCTGCCGTCTCGGACTCAACCACCGGGCCGGCCGGGAAGATTCAGCCCCAGCCGCACGGGGATTATTGAGGAGCTCGCATGACCAAACAAAACGCCTTTACTCGGGAAGATTTGCTGCGCTGCAGTCGCGGTGAGCTGTTCGGCCCAGGTAATGCGCAACTGCCCGCCCCGAACATGCTGATGGTCGATCGCATCACCCATATCAGCGCCGAAGGCGGCAAGTACGGCAAAGGTGAATTGGTCGCCGAGCTGGATATCAATCCGGACCTGTGGTTCTTCGCCTGCCACTTCGAAGGCGACCCCGTCATGCCGGGCTGCCTGGGCCTGGATGCCATGTGGCAGCTGGTCGGCTTCTTCCTCGGCTGGCAGGGTCTGCCAGGCCGTGGCCGTGCCCTGGGCTCGGGCGAAGTGAAATTCTTCGGCCAAGTACTGCCCTCGGCCCAAAAAGTCACCTACAACATTCATATCAAGCGCGTCCTGAAGGGCAAGCTGAACATGGCCATCGCCGATGGCTCGGTCAGCGTCGACGGCCGCGAGATCTACACCGCCGAAGGCCTGCGGGTCGGCGTGTTCACCTCCACTGACAATTTCTAAGGGTTATTCGCATGCGCCGCGTCGTTATCACTGGTCTGGGCATCGTATCGTGCCTGGGCAATGACAAAGCTACCGTCACCGAAAACCTGCGCAACAGCCGTCCGGGTATCCGCTACAACCCGGAATACAAGGAAATGGGGCTGCGTAGCCAGGTTTCCGGTTCCATCGACCTCAACCTCGAAGAGCTGATCGACCGCAAGGTCTATCGCTTCGTCGGCCATGCCGCTGCCTACGCCTACCTGGCGATGCAGGACGCGATCAAGGATGCCGGCCTGACCGAGGAGCAAGTCTCCAACCCGCGTACCGGCCTGGTCGCAGGTTCCGGCGGCGCCTCCACCCTGAACCAGATGGAAGCCCTGGACACCCTGCGCGAGAAAGGCGTCAAGCGCGTCGGCCCATACCGTGTCACCCGCACCATGGGCAGCACCGTATCGGCATGCCTGGCCACCCCGTTCAAGATCAAGGGCATCAACTACTCGATCTCGTCGGCCTGCGCCACCTCCGCTCACTGCATCGGCACCGCCCTGGAGCAGATCCAGTGGGGCAAGCAGGACATCGTCTTCGCCGGCGGCGGTGAAGAAGAGCACTGGAGCCAGTCGTTCCTGTTCGATGCCATGGGCGCTCTGTCGACCAAGCGCAACGAAACCCCAGAGCTGGCCTCGCGCGCCTACGACGCAGACCGTGATGGCTTCGTCATCGCCGGTGGCGGCGGCATGGTCGTGGTCGAGGAGCTGGAACACGCCCTGGCCCGTGGCGCCAAGATCTACGCCGAAATCGTCGGCTACGGCGCAACCTCCGACGGCTACGACATGGTGGCCCCGAGCGGCGAAGGCGCGATCCGCTGCATGCAGCAGGCGCTGTCCACCGTCGACACCCCGATCGACTACCTCAACACCCACGGCACCTCGACTCCGGTCGGTGACGTCGCCGAGATCAAGGGTGTACGTGAAGTGTTCGGCGACAAGGCACCGAAGATCAGCTCGACCAAGAGCCTGTCCGGCCACTCCCTGGGTGCCGCAGGCGTCCACGAAGCGATCTACTGCCTGCTGATGATGGAGAACAACTTCATCGCCGGCTCCGCCAATATCGACGAGCTGGACCCGGAGGTCGCCGACCTGCCGATCCTGCGCCAGACCGAAGAAAACGCCAAGATCGACACGGTCATGAGCAACAGCTTCGGCTTCGGTGGCACCAACGCCACCCTGGTGCTCAAGCGCTGGACTGGCAAGTAATCGCCTGACCTCGCTGCAATGAAAACGCCCCGACTGGTTCGGGGCGTTTTCGTTTGGATTGCAAGCACAGAGGAAGGGCCTTGCCCGCCTACACCGAGAACCTGTGCACCAACGCGTTTAGATCCACCGCCAGTTGGGACAGGGCTTGGCTCGCCGCCGAGGTCTGTTCGGCTCCGGCCGAGGACTGGTGCGCCAGGTCGCGGATGGTGGTCAGGTTGCGATCCACTTCGCGGGCCACCTGGGCCTGCTCTTCCGATGCGCTGGCAATCACCAGGTTACGCTCGTTGATCCGCGCGATAGCCGCCGTGATCCCCTCCAGCGCCTCTCCCGCGGCATGAGCGCCCTCGAGGGTCGAGCGCGCCCGCTGATTGCTCTGCTGCATGCCGTGCACGGCCCGCTCGGTGCCAGCCTGAATGGCAATGATCATCTGCTCGATCTCTCGGGTGGACGTCTGCGTGCGATGGGCCAGCGCCCTCACTTCATCGGCCACCACCGCGAAACCACGTCCGGCCTCTCCCGCCCGCGCTGCCTCGATGGCGGCGTTGAGCGCCAACAGGTTGGTCTGCTCGGCAATGGAGCCAATCACATCCAATACCTTGCTGATGTCCTGCACCTGCTGCGCCAGTTGCCCGACCTCCTCGGCGTTGTCGGCCACGCCCGCCGCCAGGGTCTCGATGGCATGCACGGTCGCCTGCACCTGCTCACGCCCCTGCTGGGCGATGCGGTCGGACTCGCGGGAGGCCTCGGACGTGGCCACGGCATTGCTCGCCACCTCCTCCACCGCAGAGGTCATCTGGTTGACGGCTGTGGCCGCCTGCTCGATTTCCTGGCTCTGTTGCTGCAAGCCGCGGGTAGCGTCCTCGGTGACCGCACTGAGCTGCTCGGATGCCGAGGCCAACTGGTCTGCCGAATCGGAAATTCGCCCAATGGTGTCACGCAGGCTCTGCTGCATGACCTTGAGCGCCGCCTGCAGGCGCGCAGGCTCGTCGTCGCCCTGCACGGTGATCTGCGGCGTCAGGTCGCCCTTGGCGACGGTCTCGGCCACCTGCAACGATTGCCCCAGCGGCCGCACGATACTGCGGGTCAGGAGCAGCGCCAGGACCACGGTCATGGTCACCGCCACCAGCAACAGTACCCACACCCAGACCTTGGCGCCTGCGTAGACCGCCTCGGCAAGGTCCGTGGCCCGATCGGCGTGGTGGATGTTCAACTCGATCAGCTCATTGAGGGTGGCGGTCATCTGGTCAGCGAACTGGTTCATCTCACCGTTGACCAGCGTCGCCGCCGCCTCGGCACGCCCCTCGCCCGCCAGCTGCATCACTTGGCCCTGCAGATCCAGGTATTGGCGTTCCAGGCCCTGGTAGCGATTGAGCAGCGTGTGTTCTTCCGGCAGCACGATCAGCGCCTTGTAGCGCTGCTGCACCTCGTTCAAGCCTGCCTTGAGTTCTTCGATACGCGCACGGTTCTGTTGCTGCGCCGCCGGTGCCGGATCGATCAGCAGGCGCAAGGTCAGGGCGCGGATGCGCAACATGTCCTGGGTCATGCGCCCCACCGAAATGACACTGGGCAGCCAGTTGTCATCCACCTGTTCAGCCTGCTGGCGCATGTGCGTCATCTGCTGGAGGGAAAAGCCCCCGAGCAGGGCAACCAGTAAGGCCATCAGGCCAAAGCCAAGCCCCGCACGCGGGGCGATGTTCAAGCGTCTCAGACTCATGTACAGCTCCCTCTGCCACGTTGTCGTTGTTATAGACGCTATCGGGGAGGAGCCGAATTTGCTTAAGACGAAAAGGCAATATCAAAGTGCCAGAATCTGTCGATGCGCATTATTTTGGTGCACCAGGTAATACCGCCAGGAAGTTCGTGCGCGCCACCCGTGTGGCCACTTCGGCCGGCAACGCGTCGAGGAAGGCATCGAACCCGTGCATCTGCTCGCCAATACCGGAAAAGCGCCCGACCACATCCGAGCCGAGCATGAAGCGCTCAGGGAACCGCTCGACCAGCTTGAGCCATGCCTCGCGCGGCTTACCTTGCTCGTCCAGCAAATAAGGCTCGCGCAGGCTCCAGGAGAGGTCGATGTACAGGTTCGGGTAGTCTTCGAGCAGCCGGGTGAGCACCGGCAGGATGAACGTCATCTGGGTCTGGTGGCGGTGGATTTCCACGCTGGTGCCGGCGTGGGCCCAGATGAAGCGAGTGTGCGGATGGTTGCGCAGTGGCGTTTCGATCTCCGCCAGGTACAACGGGTTGCGCTCGCGCTTGGAGGTGATGTTGGAATGGATGAGCACCGGCAGGTCACGCTCAGCCGCCAGATGGTAGATCCGGGTCATGGCCTCGTTGTTGGCCCTGGGCGTATCGCCACTGGTCAGCGCGGTCAGATCGTCATGGCGGGTGAACACCTCGCCAATGCCCTGCCACAGGCCTGGATACAGCTCAAGCATCCGCTCGATATGACTGACGGCGTTCTTGTCGACCGGATTGAAGCCACTGAGAAACGGATGCAAGCGCCGACGCTGCTCCGGCGGCAGCTGTTGCACCGCAGCCGCCACATAGACATCGGTGGCGCTGTACCAATAGGCGTCGGCGTCATCCCCAGCGTAGTAACGCGGGCGCTTGGGCTCATCCTCATGCCACTTCTTGGCCACGGGAATGCCCGCGATCATGGATTGCTCGACACCAGCCTCGTCCATGGCCTTGAACAGCGCAGACATGCCCTCGCTCTCCTGGAAGAAGTCGACGTAGTGCAGGTGGGCATCGCTGTAACGGTAGTCCCGGGCCTGCGCCGTCAGGCCTATGCCTGCGGACAACAGCAAGCAGGCCAGCGCTCTGGCGATCATGGTGGTCTTCCTCTTCGGCTATGAAAAGAGTAGACCGGCCCCTGTGCAAGGCGGTTCAGCCCGCTTCGCCGAACCGCTATGCTTGAGGCATCCGTTGCCTGCCTGGAGCCTTGTCATGAGTCGCCCTTTGATCATTCACCCGCGCGCCGAATCGGTCGAGGGTCAACCGATCCTGCGCCCACTGCCATCGGCCCAGTGTCGCAGCGTGGGCCCTTTCGTGTTCTTCGATCATATGTTGGACACCCGCTACGCCCCTGGCACCGGCATGGACATTCGCCAACACCCGCATATCGGCCTGTCGACCCTGACCTACTTATTCGAAGGCGAAATCCTGCACAAGGACAGCCTGGGCTCTGAGCAGCACGTGCGCCCCGGCGATGTCAGTTGGATGACCGCAGGCAACGGCGTCGCCCATGTCGAACGCACCCCCGCCGAGGCCTTGCGCAAGGGCTCGCGCCTGCATGGCTTGCAGGTATGGCTGGCTTCACCGCGCGAGCATGAGCAAGCGCAGCCCAGCTACAGCCACCACCCAGCCGATAGCCTGCCGGTCAGCGACAACCTGGGTGTGACCATTCGCATGATCGCCGGCGAGGGTTTTTGCCTGACGTCGCCTGTCCCGGTGCTCTCCCCCACCCTGTACGCCCAGGTGCAGATGCAGGCGGCCACCACCTTGAACGTCCCCCTCGAACATGCCGAGCGCGCCCTCTACCTGCTCGACGGCGAGCTGCTGCTGGGCGAGGACGAGGTAGAGCCATGCAATCTGCTGGTGCTGCCCGAAGGCGAAGAAGTGACGTTGTACGCGCAAAGCGAGTGCCAACTGATGCTGATCGGTGGCGCGCCGCTGGATGGGCCACGGCGGATGAACTGGAACTTCGTGGCCAGCGATCCGGAACTGATCGAACAGGCCCGGGCGCGCTGGGCGGCAGGTGACTGGCCGACGGTGCCTGGGGAAACGTCACGGATCGAGTTGCCACGTTAAGAGAGCCGCCTTGCGGCCGGGATTGAGGTGCTGGAGCATGGCAGCTCGGGGTGCTGGCGGAGCCCGCGATGGGCCGCAGAGCGGCCCTTGCCCAGTCAGCGCTGGAACACTTCGTCCAGCAGGTTGTGCATGGCGCGGAACGCGCGCTCGGAGGTGCGCCGGTCGTATTGCATCTTGCCAGGCACATTGGCCGCAGGGTCGGTGAACGAGTGCACCGCGCCGCCATAGCTGAGCAATTGCCAGTCGACCTTGGCCGCGTCCATCTCCTCTTCGAACGCTGGCAGTTGCTCCTTGGGCACCAGCGGGTCGCAAGCGCCGTGCAGCACCAGCACCGAGCCTTTGATGCGCTTGGCATCGTCCGGGTTCGGCGTATCCAACGTGCCGTGGAACGACACCGCCGCTCTCAGCTCGGCACCGGTACGGGCCAGTTCCAGCGCGCAGCAACCACCGAAGCAGAAGCCAAAGGTCGCCACCTTGCCCGGCTCCAGCAGTGCCTTGGACTGCCCGAGCAATTGAGCCAGCGCTTCTTCCATGCGCTTGCGCAATTCACCCCGGTTGTTTTTCAGCGGCATCATCGCCGCACCCGCCTCGTCGGCATTGGAGGGGCGAACCGATTGTCCGTAAAGGTCGGCGACCAGCACCACATACCCCTGGCTGGCCACCTCCCTGGCAATCCGCTCGGCACCTTCGCCCACGCCCATCCAGTTCGGGGCCATCACCAGGCCTGGCCGGGGCAGCGCGCCCGGCTCGTAGACCAGACGGCTTTCGTAGGCCTTGCCCGCATGGTGATAGACCAACGACTCGACGATTACCTTGCTCATCAAATTCCTCCTTGCACCATGAAAAAAGCCCGCCGAAGCGGGCTTTGTCTTCAACTCAAGCAGACAATTCGACCAACAGCTTGTTCAGGCGACGAACGTAGGCCGCCGGGTCCTTCAGGCTGTCGCCGGCTGCCAGCGCAGCCTGGTCGAACAGAATGTGCGAGAGCTCCGCGAAGCGGTCCTCGCTCTGTTCGTTGTCCAGCTTCTCGATCAGCGGGTGGCTCGGGTTGAATTCGAAGATCGGCTTGGAGTCCGGCACCTTCTGGCCACTGGCTTCGAGGATCTGACGCATCTGCAGGCCCAGGTCCTGCTCGCCGATGGCCAGGATCGCTGGCGAGTCGGTCAGGCGGTGCGACACACGGACTTCGGCGACGCTTTCACCCAGCGCGCTCTTCAGACGCTCGACCAGCCCTTCCTTCTCCTTGGCGACTTCTTCCTGAGCCTTCTTGTCCTCTTCGGAGTCCAGCTTGCCCAGGTCCAGGTCGCCACGGGCGACGTCGACGAAGGCCTTGCCATCGAACTCGTTGAGGTAGCTCATCAGCCACTCGTCGATGCGGTCGGTCAGCAGCAGGACCTCAATGCCTTTCTTGCGGAAGACTTCCAGGTGCGGGCTGTTCTTGACCTGGGCGTAGGACTCGCCGGTCAGGTAGTAGATCTTGTCCTGACCTTCCTTGGCGCGCGCCAGGTAGTCCGCCAGGGCAACGCTCTGCTCGCCGCTTTCGTCAGCGGTCGAGGCAAAGCGCAGCAGACCTGCGATCTTCTCTTTGTTGGCGAAATCTTCGGCCGGGCCTTCTTTCATCACCTGGCCGAAGTTCTTCCAGAAGCCCTTGTACTGCTCGGGCTCGTTCTTCGCCAGCTTCTCCAGCATGTCCAGCACACGCTTGGTCAGGGCCGACTTCATCGAATCGATGATCGGGTCCTTCTGCAGGATCTCGCGGGAGACGTTCAGCGACAGGTCGTTGGAGTCGACCACGCCCTTGATGAAGCGCAGGTACAGCGGCAGGAACGATTCGGCCTGGTCCATGATGAACACGCGCTGCACGTAGAGTTTCAGACCACGTGGCGCTTCGCGCTGGTACAGGTCGAACGGCGCGCGGGCCGGCACGTACAGCAGCGAGCTGTATTCAAGCTTGCCTTCGACCTTGTTGTGGCTCCAGGCCAGCGGGTTCTCGAAGTCATGGCCGATGTGCTTGTAGAACTCCTGGTATTCCTCGTCCTTGATCTCGGTACGCGGACGGGTCCACAGGGCGCTGGCGCGGTTGACGGTTTCCCATTCCTGGGCCGGCTGCTCCTCGCCTTCGACAGCGGCAGATTCCTTGGGCAGTTCGATCGGCAGGGCGATGTGGTCGGAGTACTTCTTGACGATGTTGCGCAGGCGCCAGCCATCGGCGAACTCTTCTTCGCCCTTTTTCAGGTGCAGGACGATACGGGTGCCGCGCTGCGGCTTGTCGAGGGTGGCAACTTCGAACTCGCCCTCGCCTTTGGACGACCAGTGCACACCTTCGGTGGCTGGCAGGCCGGCACGGCGGCTATAGACATCGACCTTGTCGGCGACGATGAACGCCGAATAGAAGCCGACACCGAACTGACCGATCAGGTGCGAGTCCTTCTTCTGGTCACCGGTCAGATTCTTCATGAAATCGGCGGTACCGGACTTGGCGATGGTGCCCAGGTGCGCGATGACGTCTTCGCGGCTCATGCCGATACCGTTGTCCTCGAGGGTCACGGTGCTCGCGTCCTTGTCGAAGCTCACGCGAATCTTGAGCTCAGCGTCGCCTTCGAGCAGCTCAGGCTTGGCCAGGGCCTCGAAACGCAGCTTGTCGGCGGCGTCGGAGGCGTTGGAAATCAGCTCTCGCAAGAAGATTTCCTTGTTCGAATACAAGGAATGGATCATGAGGTGCAGCAGCTGCTTTACCTCGGTCTGGAAGCCCAGGGTTTCTTTTTGAGTTTCCACACTCATGGTCTTCAAAACTCCGATCTGTTGGCAGTGGTCGCCTGGCACCCGCAAAAGGGCTGCAGCGACGGCGGATGTCCAGCAGATGGGGGCTGGCCTGACTATTTCAAGGGCTTTACCGGTTCAATCTTGAAATGAGCACGCGCGGTGGCGATCGGCGAATCGGGGTCGGCCTGCCAGGCGGTGATGGCGACGTTGGTCACCCGACGCCCCTGGCGCCAGAGCTGACAGGAGGCGAACGTATCGCGGTAGTGCCCTGCCCGCAGGTAATCGATGGAGAAATCGATGATCTTAGGGATGCTGGCGCTCTCGCTGTAGATCAGCAAGTAAAGCGCCGCCGAGAGCTCCATGAAGCCTGCGATCACACCGCCATGGATCGCGGGCAACAGGGGGTTGCCAATGTTGTCCTGGCTCGCGGGCAGACGAAACAGCAAGTCATCGCCCCGCCGCTCGCACTCGATGCCGATGAGTCCGGCATAGGGGATCAGCTCCAGCAAGGGTTGGTAATCGCCGACAGCGTGGGCTTCGTTGAGCCGCTGGCGGACGTCATCAGGCATCATGGGCGCTCCTCCTTGAGGCTGTTGCCGAAGCGGATGCCGCCCTTGACGTCCTGGCCCAGGCGCATGAAGGTGCCGACTACATGGCAGATCGGCCGCGACGGGTCGTCCTGATAGGCCGTGCCGCGGGTGAAGATCACGTCGCGCGTCACCCGGTAGCACTGCGCATGACCATAGATGTCCTTGCCCGCCTCGGCGGGGTGCATGTAGTCGATGCGAAGGTCCAGGGTCGGGCACACTTCAAAGCGCGGCAAGGCGCACAAGGTGGCCATGCCACAGGTGGTATCCATCAGCGTGGTCAAGGCGCCGCCGTGCACTGCCCCAGTCTGCGGGTTGCCGACGATGGCCGCAGACCAAGGCAACACCAGTGTCATGCCTTCGGTATCGGCGTGATGTACGCGCATGTGCAATAACTGACAATGCTTCAATGCGCACAGAAAGCGTTCGGCCATGGCCCGCAGGTCTGTATCTGTCATGGGGCAACCTGTTTTTGTGAAGGTATTCACTCTGCACAAATCCCGAGAAAAGTCTATCTGGATCCGCGTTATATATATCTGTACTCTGCGTGGAACTTATTCGACTTACTTCAGCTCGAATGGAACAAGTAAGTTATTCCACCAAGGAGAGACACCCCATGCGTAAACCTTTTGCTTTTGCCCTGATGCTGGCCGCTGCCATGGGCCTGGCCGCTTGCGACAAGGCGAGCGAAAACAAGGCTCCGGAAACCAAGACCGAGCAAGCCGCCCCTGAAGCTGCCCCAGCTACCCCGGCTCCAGAAGCCGCTCCTGCTACTCCTGCTCCGGAAGCCACTCCTGCTCCGGAAACCGCTCCAAGCGAAGAGCCGGCCAAGCAGTAAGCAGCACGCCAAAAAAAACCCGACGCTGTCGGGTTTTTTTATGCCTGGCGTTCAGGGGCGCGGTTCAGCTACAGAGCCTACGGGCTCCTTGAGCCCCTCCCCAGCCACCGGTTCGGTGGGCGTGAATACCATCACCTCCAGCACATCGGAATGAAACTCCCGGCGATAAAGAATCAGCACCACGCAGACACTGGTGACCATGAACAGCCAAGGGCTGATGAACCAGGTCAGCATGGCCATTCCGAAGTAATACGAGCGCAGCCCAAAGTTGAACTGATTGGCCGCCAGCGATAATACCCGTGCCGCCCTTGATGCAAATGCCTTGCGCTCCAACTCACTGACTTGTCGCTCACCGATCATGGGCGCAGAGCCCACCAGGACAGCCGCGAAGTTGTATTGGCGCATGCACCAACTGAAAGTGAAAAAGGCATAGACGAACACCATCGCCAGGCCCAACAACTTGATTTCCGACATGCCCTGGGACGCCTGCTGCACCAGCGGGAGGTCGGCCAGCAGCGACAGTGCGCGGTCCGAGGCCCCCAGCACAGTGAGGATGCCAGCAAGGATGATCAGCGTACTGGAGGCGAAGAACGAGGCGTTGCGCTCCAGATTGCCGATCACGCTGGCATCGGCGATGCGGTTGTCGCGCAACAGCATGCGACGCATCCAGTCTTCCCGGTACAAGTGCAGCACGCTGGCCAGGCAGGCAGTGTCTCGCCCCTTCCAGATCGCATAGCGGGTGTAGCCACCCCAGCAGAGAGCGAACCAGCCGGCGGCCACCCAGTGGCTCAGATTACTTTGAATGAAGCTCATGCGGGCTCCTGATCGTCCACGTCCTGAGAATGTTGAAGACCGCTTTTCGACGCACGATGGCGCGAAAAGACACGCTATGGAAACAAAACGAAGCAACAAAAAACCCCGTATCCGAAAGGACACGGGGTTTGAGTTTCGACCATCGGCTGGCGCCCTTTGGCTTGTGGCCGCCGCCAGCACCCTGGTTTCAACGTATCAGGCCAGCGCCTCGCGAGGCTTGCCCAGCATACGATCGCATGCCACGGACAGGCCCAGGGTGATGACCGATGGCACCAGCCAGGCCAAGCCCTGCTCGCTCAGCGGCAGGTGGGCCATAGCGTCCGGCAGCATGTGCGCCAGGCTGCTGCCCTTGATGGCATCGACCATGCCGAACAGCAGCGACACCAGCATCACCGGTGCCAGGATGCGCACGGGCGAGTTCCACAGATCTTTGACGAAGCTCAGGCCCACGACCACGATGCAAGGCGGGTAGATGGCGGTCAGCACCGGGATCGAGAACAGGATCAGCTTGGTCAGGCCGAGGTTGGAGATCAGCAGCGAGAAGCCAGCCAGGATCACCACCAGTGCACGGTAGGACAGCGGCAGGATCTGGCTGAAGTACTCGGCACAGGCGCAGGTCAGGCCCACGGCGGTCACCAGGCATGCCAGCGCAATCAGCACCGCGAGGAAACCGCTGCCCAGCGAGCCGAAGGTGTGCTGCACGTAGGCATGCAGGACGGCTGCACCGTTGGTCGCGCCCATGGCGATGTCATGGCTGCCAGCACCCAGGCGGAACAGACTGATGTACACCAGCGCCAGCCCGACGCCAGCGATCAGGCCGGCGATGATGGCGTAACGGGTGATCAGCTTCGGCGACTCCACACCGCGCGAGCGGATGGCGTTGACGATGACGATACCGAAGACCAGTGCCCCCAGGGTGTCCATGGTCAGGTAGCCATTGATGAAGCCCTGGGAGAACGGCGCGGCCACGTAGGCCGGCTGCGCTTCACCGATGGTCCCGGCTGGCAACGCGAAGGCTGCGATGCCCAGCACGGCCAGGGCGATGATCTTCAGCGGGGCCAGGAAGCGACCGACGGTATCGAGCAACTTGCCCGGATACATCGATACGGCCAGCACCACGATGAAGTAGACCAGGCTGTAGATGAACAGCGCCAGCGGGCTTTCACCCGTCAGCGGTGCCACACCGACCTCGAACGAGACCGTAGCCGTACGCGGGGTCGCAAACAACGGACCTACCGACAGATAGCACACGGCTGCCAGCAGGCCGCCGAAGAACTTGCCGATGGGACTGCTCAGTGCGTCCATGCCACCACCGACCTTGGCCAGGGCGACCACGGTGATGACCGGCAGGCCGACTGCGGTGACGAGGAAGCCAAGGGCTGCCATCCACACATGTGGGCCGGACTGCAAACCAACGATAGGCGGGAAGATGATGTTGCCCGCGCCGACGAAAAGCGCAAACGTCATAAAGCCAAGCGCCAGGATATCCTGGCCTTTCAACACTTTCATTTAGGGTAGTACCACACTGCTGAAATCGGGATTCGAGAAGGGATTTCCCCAGGGGTATGGGAAAATGCTGCCCGGCTTGATAGGCCAGACCCGTTTAGCGTGTCGTTCCCTTTTGGGGGACGGGCACAGAGTGAACGCGTAGGTTAACCGTTTTACCCGGTAAACGCACTGGCACAGGCCTGCTTGTCCGATGTGCGTATGTTCTTGTCGTCTGGATGACTCTGGAACAGCCCCATATTGCCAGGCAGAAGCAGCCTCGTCTGCCTGAAAATCCTTATCAAACCCATCGATTTTTCTACCCCCCCCGAGGAAGCCGGCTTTCCTGGGAGGGTGCAGCCTCAGGCTTGCTTCATGTCCACACGGGACCTGGAGGCCTGCCAAAACCGCTTGATTTCATGAAGGTCGCCGAAATTGTACCGCGGCCCCCAATAAAAGCCGCCGCCGCTGCAAGGCTCCTTGGGCCGGGTACCGGTCTGAGGTGTGGTTTCGCTACCGGCATTGTAAAGACGGGCATCGGCCCAAACAGGTTTTTGCATGGTTTTCTCCTTATAGGACACGGTTACATCAGGATTGATGTGCTTGCCACAGCGCCTCGATGCGCTGATAAATCTGTTGTTCCTGCGAGCCAAGCCCCGAGTAGGTCGGCTGCATAGACGCGTCGAAGCACCATTCCCGGCGCCCATTGCGCCTGCTGGCAGGCACGGCGACCATCAGTGCCAACGACAAGGAAAACTCCTCTGGAGGAATTTGGTAATGCAGGTCGTCAAAAGCTCGCATGTATAAAAGCCGACCAGGGCTCAAGCGGATTTGCTCGGGGTCGCCCAGTATCGGTTTGGTCCGCTCGTCGACTTGCGGCCCATTGAGTAGAGGGTATTTCACGGTGCCATAGCCACCACCTTGGTAACCCACGGCATACAGCTCGAAGTCATGGGTATGGGGCAAGCCATAGATAAAGGTTTGCCGCTCAGCCTGCGCCCGCGCAGGCAACCAGCAGGTCATGCGCAGCGATACACGTTGCGAGGCATACAGCGCGAAACCATGTGGGTTGTACGCCTGATCGCCACGGCTGAACGCGTATTGCTGGATGTGCTGGTACATGCTCTCTCCGAGCAGGCCGCGATTTTCTGCGAGGGCCAGGAGGTCGGCACTCATAGCGTCATGCTCTCGCTCCAGATCCCGCTGTTCGATACGTTCGATGAACGTGTCCAGTTTCATACGCCCCCCCGCTGAAGGTAATCCGAGAGCATGGCATCGAGCCCTGAATCGGGCAGCGAGCCGAGGATTTCGCGGTACTGCTCGCATTGCTCGGGGGAACATTCCATCAATACTTCGAAGGCCTGCCAACGAACAGCCGGGTGATGATGGTAAAGCAGCTCACGTGCGACCCGCGCCAGGTTGGGGTCGCCTATGCGTCGAAGTGCATCGAGCAAGAGGAGAAAACGCGAAACCTGCATATCGGCGGGGAACCAGGCGATACGCGCCAGCGTCTGGCGGTCGAACACTTCGATGTCGCTGCCGGGGATCGGCAGGTTGAGGCTGAATACCAGGCGCTGCGAGGCTTCGCCGGTGCACAGTGCGGCAACCGTGCATGCACCGTCCACAAGCACCGGTGAATGAGGGGTCACCGTTACCGTCGTGCCGTTGCACAAGCGATTGGCTTGGCGGCGAAACAACTGCAAGGGGTAATCGAAGCCAACCGGCGCAAACCAGATACTGTAACCGGATGTGGAATAAAGATGATTCGCTGCCGAGTGCACCCGCGTGACGTCCAAGGCAACAGGTTCTTGCTCCGGACTGAGCCGCAGACGCTCACTGAAATGGGCGACCGCGCCGAACAGCAACGCTTTGCGCACCTGCTCCGACTCGCCGTCCATACGCTCCTTGAAACCCTGCCACGCCCTGTCGACGACAGCCCGCATATCGGTGTGCCTCACTTGTTCCACCAGTTCCGCAGGCTCCAGCTTCCCACGCAATAATGCTTCCATAATGCTTCCCGACCTCTGCTCTTCCGATCTCGAGCAGGATGATCTCTTACAGGAAACGCATCAGTAAGAAGGAAGCTATTCCCAGAAACGACAAAGGCCACCCGAAGGTGGCCTCTGTGCGCGTGGGGGGTGTAGCGGTATTACTTCTTCATTTCCCAACCTGTCAGCTCGGCCAGGGCCTTGCCGATGTCAGCCAGGGAACGCACGGTTTTGACACCAGCGTCCTGCAGGGCGGCGAACTTCTCGTCCGCAGTACCCTTGCCACCGGAGATGATGGCGCCAGCGTGGCCCATGCGCTTGCCCGCAGGCGCGGTAACGCCAGCGATGTAGGAAACGACAGGCTTGGTCACGTTGGCCTTGATGTAGGCCGCGGCTTCTTCTTCAGCCGAACCACCGATCTCACCGATCATGACGATCGCTTCGGTCTGCGGGTCTTCCTGGAACAGCTTCAGGATGTCGATGAAGTTGGAGCCCGGGATCGGGTCACCGCCGATACCAACGCAGGTCGACTGGCCGAAGCCGGCGTCGGTGGTCTGCTTGACCGCTTCGTAGGTCAGGGTGCCGGAACGGGAAACGATACCGACCTTGCCTGGCAGGTGGATGTGGCCTGGCATGATGCCGATCTTGCACTCGCCCGGGGTGATGACACCTGGGCAGTTAGGGCCGATCAGGCGTACGCCCAGCTCGTCGCATTTGACCTTGGCGTCCAGCATGTCGAGGGTAGGAATACCCTCGGTGATGCAGACGATCAGCTTGATGCCGCCGAAGGCAGCTTCCAGGATCGAGTCTTTGCAGAACGGAGCCGGAACGTAGATGACCGAAGCTTCGGCGCCGGTGGCCTCGACAGCTTCCTTGACAGTGTTGAACACCGGCAGGCCCAGGTGGGTGGTACCGCCTTTGCCTGGGGTCACGCCGCCAACCATCTTGGTGCCGTAGGCGATGGCTTGTTCGGAGTGGAAAGTACCCTGCGAGCCGGTGAAGCCCTGGCAGATGACTTTGGTGTCTTTATTGATCAGGACGCTCATTACTTGCCCTCCGCAGCTTTGACAACTTGTTGAGCAGCGTCGGTCAGGCTGGTTGCCGCAATGATGTTCAAACCGCTTTCTGCCAGTACTTTAGCGCCCAGTTCGGCGTTGTTGCCTTCGAGGCGAACGACGACCGGAACTTTAACGCCGACTTCTTTCACCGCGCCGATGATGCCTTCGGCAATCATGTCGCAACGAACGATGCCGCCGAAGATGTTGACCAGAACGGCCGCGACATTGCTGTCGGACAGAATGATCTTGAACGCTTCGGTCACGCGCTCTTTGGTGGCGCCACCGCCAACGTCCAGGAAGTTGGCTGGCTTGCCGCCGTGCAGGTTGACGATGTCCATGGTACCCATGGCCAGGCCAGCACCGTTGACCATGCAGCCGATGTTGCCTTCAAGGGCAACGTAGTTCAGTTCGAACTTGGCAGCGTGGGCTTCACGGGCGTCGTCCTGGGACGGGTCGTGGAAGGTCTTGAGCTTCGGCTGACGGTACATGGCGTTGGCATCGATGTTGATCTTGGCATCGAGGCAGTGCAGGTCGCCGTCGGCCTTGATGACCAGCGGGTTCACTTCCAGCAGGGCCAGATCGTGATCCTTGAACAGCTTGGCCAGGCCAACGAAGATCTTGGCGAACTGTTGAACTTGCTTGCCTTCCAGACCCAGCTGGAATGCCAGTTCACGACCCTGGAACGGCTGGGCGCCGACCAGCGGATCGATGGTAGCCTTGAGGATCTTCTCAGGAGTTTCGTGAGCGACCTTTTCGATGTCCACGCCACCTTCGGTGGAGGCCATGAACACGATGCGGCGGCTCGAGCGATCGACTACAGCGCCCAGGTACAGCTCTTTGGCGATGTCAGTGCAGGATTCGACCAGGATCTTGGAAACTGGTTGACCGTTGGCATCGGTCTGGTAGGTGACCAGGTTCTTGCCCAGCCACTGTGCAGCGAACGCCTTGGCGTCTTCCTTGCTGCGAACCAGCTTGACGCCGCCCGCCTTACCGCGACCACCCGCGTGGACCTGGGCCTTAACGACCCACTCCGAACCGCCGATCTTGTCGCAGGCTTCTGCAGCTTGCTCAGGGGTATCGACTGCGAAACCCTTGGAAACTGGCAGGCCGTATTCAGCGAACAGCTGTTTACCCTGATACTCGTGAAGATTCATGCTTTTTACCGTCTTCGTTAGGTACTGCGCTTCGGCGCTGCGCCATCACTGGCGCCGCACCACCTGTGACCGTTGACCCCGGGTTTTCCCGTGTGATCCGGTCCGGCGGACGTTCCGCGGTGAGTCTTGCACGCAAGACCCACGACGGGCAGCCCGCCGTGGTTTCTTATAATTAACGCTTCTTACGGTTGGCGACGTGAATGGCACCGCCATTCACAGCCAGCGCTGCTTCGTGCAGCGCTTCGGACAGGGTCGGATGGCTGAAGACCATCATGCCCAGATCCTCGGCACTGGTGCCGAATTCCATTGCGATTGCGCCTTGCTGAACCAGCTCGGCAGCCGATGGGCCGATCACGTGAACGCCCAGGACGCGGTCGGTCTTGGCATCGGCGATGACCTTGACGAAACCGCCGGTATCGTTGGCTGCCATCGCACGGCCGCTGGCCGCGAACGGGAAGGTGCCCACGTTAACCTCAACGCCCTCGGCCTTCAAGGCCTGTTCGGTCTTGCCGACCCACGCGATTTCCGGGTGGGTGTAGATGACCGACGGAATCAGGTCGTAGTTCATCTGGGCTTTGTGGCCCTTGATGCGCTCGACGACCATGATGCCCTCTTCCGAGGCCTTGTGCGCCAGCATCAGACCACGAACCACGTCACCGATGGCATAGACGCCCGGTACGCTGGTGGCGCAGTAGTCGTCGACGTAGATGTAGCCACGCTCATCGATGGTCACGCCGCTGTCGGCAGCCAGCAGGTCGGTGGTCACTGGACGACGGCCTACAGCCACGATCAGCTTGTCGAAGACGATCTTCTGCTCGCCATTGGCGTCGGTGTAGGTGACTTCGACTTCCTCGCCATTGACCTTCGAGCCGGTCACGCGAGCGCCCAGCTTGATGTCCAGACCTTGCTTGGTCAGGGTTTTCTGGGCTTCCTTGGAAACCGCGGTGTCAGCGGCCATCAGGAAGGTGTCCAGGGCTTCCAGGACGGTCACCTGAGCACCCAGGCGGGACCATACCGAACCCAGCTCCAGACCGATAACGCCAGCGCCGATGACGCCCAGGCGCTTGGGTACCGATTGGAATTCCAGGGCGCCGGTGGAGTCGACGATGACTTTCTGGTCGACCGGAGCCGGCGGAATGTCGATCGGACGCGAGCCGGAAGCCAGGATCACGTTTTCGGCTTCGATGACTTCGGTGGTGCCGTCAGCCTTGGTGACTTCCACCTTCTTGCCAGCCAGCAGCTTGCCGTGGCCCTGGACCGAGGTCACACCGTTGGCCTTGAACAGAGTGGCGACGCCACCGGTCAGGTTCTTGACGATGCCAGCCTTGCGGCCAACCATCGCGGCGACGTCCATCTTCACTTCACCAGTGGAGATACCGTGGACGTTGAAGCTCTCTTTGGCTTCCTTGTACTTCCAGGAGCTGTCCAGCAGGGCCTTGGAAGGAATGCAACCCACGTTCAGGCAGGTACCGCCCAGGGCCAGCTTGCCCTCGGCGTCGGTGTATTTCTCGATGCAGGCGGTCTTGAGGCCGAGCTGAGCAGCCTTGATCGCGGCCACATAGCCGCCAGGACCTGCACCAATCACTACCACGTCGAATTTCTGGGTCATAAAAGATTCCTTTTAAGCTTCAAGCTGCAAGCCGCACGCTGCAAGACGGCGAGCTTCCACGAAGCGTGCCGTTTGCAGCGTGCGACAGTGCGTTAGATGTCCAGCAGCAGACGAGCCGGATCTTCCAGCAGGTTCTTGATGGTCACCAGGAAGGTTACCGCTTCCTTGCCGTCGATCAGGCGGTGATCGTAGGACAGCGCCAGGTACATCATCGGGCGAATGACCACTTGGCCGTTGATCGCCATCGGACGCTGGATGATGTTGTGCATACCCAGGATGGCAGCCTGCGGCGGGTTGACGATCGGGGTCGACATCATCGAACCGAAGGTACCACCGTTGGTGATGGTGAAGGTACCGCCAGTCATCTCTTCGATGGCCAGCTTGCCTTCACGGGCCTTCTTGCCGAAGGTGGCGATGCCGTTCTCGATTTCGGCCAGCGACATCGACTCGGCGTTGCGCAGGACCGGAACCACCAGGCCACGATCGCTGGAGACGGCGACGCCGACGTCAGCATAACCGTGATAGACGATGTCATTGCCGTCGATCGAGGCGTTGACGGCCGGGAAGCGCTTCAGAGCTTCGGTGGCAGCCTTGACGAAGAACGACATGAAGCCCAGGCGTACGCCGTTGTGGGACTTCTCGAACAGGTCCTTGTACTTCGAACGCAGGGCCATGACTTCGGTCATGTCCACTTCGTTGAAGGTGGTCAGCATGGCCATGCTCGACTGGGCTTCGACCAGACGCTCGGCGATCTTGGCGCGCAGACGGGTCATTGGCACGCGCTTCTCGGTGCGATCGCCTGCGGCGGTGACCACAGGTGCAGCGGCAGCGGCGGCAGGCTTGGCAGCTGGAGCGGCGGCAGGTGCAGCCTTCTTGTTGGCGATAGCAGCAACCACGTCTTCCTTGGTGACGCGACCGCCTTTGCCGGTGCCGGCAACCGAGGCCAGATCGATGCCGTTCTCTTCAGCCAGCTTGCGAGCGGCTGGAGCGGCGACGGGGTCTTCTTCGCCAGCCTCGGCGGCAGCCGGAGCGGCAGCGGCCGGTGCGGCAGCAGGAGCTGCTGCAGCGGCGGCGCCTTCAACGATCGAACCCAGGACTTCGTCGGACAGGACGGTGTCGCCCTCGCCCTTGACGATGTCGCCCAGCACGCCGTCGGCGGTGGCCAGGACTTCCAGGACGACCTTGTCGGTCTCGATGTCTACGATCAGCTCGTCACGCTTGACGGCGTCGCCCGGCTTCTTGTGCCAGGTGGCAACGGTGCCGTCGGCGACCGATTCCGGGAAGGTTGGGGCTTTGATCTCGATAGCCATTGTCAGTGTTTCCTTAAATTCGGTTTCAGGTGCGCGAAGGCGTTAGACAGTGAAGGCATCCTGCAGCAGTTTTTCCTGCTGCTCGGCGTGCATCGAAGCGTAGCCACAGGCTGGCGCGGCAGAAGCGTCGCGGCCGGCGTATTCCAGGACCAGCGCCTTGTTGTGGCGGGTCAGGATACGGCGCATGTGGTGCTGGCTGCTGTACCAGGCGCCCTGGTTCATCGGTTCTTCCTGACACCAGACCGCGTGCTTGAGGTTGGTGTAAGGCGCCAGGATTTCCACCAGGTCGTCCTCAGGGAACGGATACAGCTGCTCGATACGCACGATGGCGATGTCTTCGCGGCCTTCGGCACGGCGTTTTTCCAGCAGATCGTAGTAGACCTTGCCGCTGCACAGCACGAGACGCTCGACCTTGGCCGGGTCGAGGGTGTCGACTTCCGGGATCACGGTCTGGAACGAGCCTTCGGCCAGTTCTTCGAGGGTCGAGATAGCCAGCTTGTGGCGCAGCAGCGACTTCGGCGTCAGGACGATCAGCGGCTTACGCAGCGGACGGATGACCTGGCGACGCAGCAGGTGGTAGATCTGAGCCGGGGTGGTCGGTACGCAGACCTGGATGTTGTGCTCGGCGCACAGCTGCAGGTAACGCTCCAGACGCGCCGAGGAGTGCTCAGGGCCCTGACCTTCGTAGCCGTGCGGCAGCAGCATGGTCAGGCCGCACAGACGCCCCCACTTGTGCTCGCCACTGGTGATGAACTGGTCGATCACGACCTGAGCACCGTTGGCGAAGTCACCGAACTGGGCTTCCCAGATCACCAGCGCGTTCGGCGTGGTGGTGGAGTAGCCATATTCGAATGCCAGTACCGCTTCTTCCGACAGGAAGGAGTCGTACAGCTCGAACTTCGGCTGGCCCGGGAACAGGTTCTGCAGCGGCACGTAGGTGCTGGCGTCCTTCTGGTTGTGCAACACCGCATGACGGTGCGAGAAGGTACCACGGCCGATGTCCTGGCCGGTCATGCGGATCGGGTGACCTTCGAACTGCAGGGTGGCGTAGGCCATGGTCTCTGCATAACCCCAGTTGATCGGCAAGCCACCGGCTTGCATCTTCTGGCGATCTTCGTAGATCTTCGCGACCTGACGCTGGACGACGAAGCCTTCCGGCAGCTCGAGCAGCTTGGCCGACAGGTCCTGCAAGGTCTTGAGGTCGAAGCGGGTATCGTGACGCGCGGTCCAGGCATGGCCCAGGTATGGGCGCCAGTCGACGAACAGCTCGCGGTTCGGCTCCTTGACCAGGCTCTTGACCACGTGCAGACCGTTGTCCAGGGCGTTGCGGTACTCGTCGATCTTGGCCTGAGCGCGCTCGGCATCGATACGACCGGCCTGGATCAGTGCGTCGGCATACAGCTCACGGGTGGTGCGCTGCTTGCTGATCTGCTGGTACATCAGCGGCTGGGTGCCGTTCGGTTCGTCAGCCTCGTTGTGGCCGCGACGACGATAGCAGACCAGATCGATGACCACGTCACGCTTGAACTGCATGCGATAGTCGATGGCCAGCTGGGTGACGAACAGCACCGCTTCCGGATCATCGCCGTTCACGTGCAGGATCGGCGCCTGGATCATCTTGGCGACGTCGGTGGCGTACTCGGTCGAACGCGAGTCCAACGGGTTGGAAATGGTGAAACCAACCTGGTTGTTGATCACGATGTGCACGGTACCGCCGGTCTTGAAACCGCGGGTCTGCGACATCTGGAAGGTTTCCATGACCACGCCCTGGCCGGCAAATGCAGCGTCACCGTGGATCGAGATCGGCAGAACCTTGTCACCCACTGTGTCGTTGCGACGGTCCTGACGGGCGCGCACCGAACCTTCCACCACCGGCGAGACGATTTCCAGGTGGGAGGGGTTGAACGCCATGGCCAGGTGAACTTCGCCACCAGGGGTCATCACGTTGGAGGAGAAGCCCTGGTGATACTTGACGTCACCGGAGCCCAGCTCGTTCATCTTCTTGCCTTCGAACTCGTCGAACAGCTCGCGCGGGTTCTTGCCGAAGGTGTTGACCAGCACGTTCAGACGACCGCGGTGGGCCATGCCGATCACGACCTCCTTGGTGCCGTAGGAGCCGGAGCGCTGGATCATTTCGTCCAGCATCGGGATCAGGCTTTCGCCGCCCTCGAGGCCGAAGCGCTTGGTACCTGGGTACTTGGTGCCCAGGTATTTTTCCAGGCCTTCGCCCGCGGTGACGCGCTCGAGCAGGTGAGTTTGCACGTCGGCGGAGAATTCAGGACGGCCACGTACGCTTTCCAGGCGCTGCTGGAACCAGCTGCGCTGCTCGGAATCGACGATGTGGGTGAACTCGGCGCCGATGGTGCGACAATATGTCTTCTGCAGCGCATCGAAAATTTCGCGTAGGCTCGCTTCCTCTTTGCCGATGAACAGGTCGCCGGCACGGAAGGTCGTATCAAGATCGGCATTGGTCAAGCCGTAGTGATTGATCGACAGGTCTACGGGCGCAGGACGCTGCCACAACCCCAACGGGTCGAGCTTGGCAGCCTGATGGCCGCGCATACGATAGGCCTGGATCAGTCGCAGAACTTCAACCTGCTTCTTCTCGTGTTCACTGCTCACGCTCCCGGCGGAAACCGGTTGGGCGCGGCGCTGGTTCTTTGCCAGCAGTACGAAATGGTCGCGGATTGTAGAGTGCGATACATCGGTAGCGGTGCTGCCGTCGGCGGGCAACTTCTGGAAGTAGGTGCGCCACTCTTCTGGCACAGCGTTAGGGTCGTGCAGGTAGAGCTCATAAAGCTCTTCCACATATGCAGCGTTACCACCTGAAAGGTGGGCGCTTTCCCACATGCGCTGCATCACGCTTTCTTGCATGCTTGGTCACCCTCGGTTAGGGGACTGATCGGCAAGAGCCACAGCAAACCTGGAAAAGTCCGAACACAGCGACTGAACCACGCCACCTGGATCCTGCTGATTTTCCGGGTACCAGCCCGGAAGCCCCTGCTGGTCTCATATCTTCATAGGTAATGAGCGCGGGCTTTGTGGGCCCTTGCTCGGGTTTTACCTTGGTGCGGGCTCAGCGCCCGCACCTCGGCTTACTGCTGGTGCAACATTTTGAATCAGGTGCCGCTTTGCAGCAGCATGTTACGTACGTGACCGATTGCCTTGGTCGGGTTCAGACCTTTCGGGCAAACGTTTACGCAGTTCATGATCCCGCGGCAGCGGAATACGCTGAACGGGTCATCCAGGGACGCCAGGCGCTCCTGAGTCTTGGTGTCACGGCTGTCAGCCAGGAAGCGGTAGGCCTGCAGCAGCGCAGCGGGGCCCAAGAACTTGTCTGGGTTCCACCAGAACGATGGGCAGGAGGTCGAGCAGCAAGCGCACAGGATGCACTCGTACAGACCGTCCAGCTTGTCGCGGTCTTCCGGCGACTGCAGACGCTCGATGGCCGGGGCCGGCGTGTCGTTCTGCAGGAACGGCTTCACCTTCTCGTACTGCTTGTAGAAGATGCTCATGTCGACGACCAGGTCACGAATGACCGGCAGACCTGGCAGCGGACGCAGAACCAGCTTGTTGCCCTTGACCACCGACGACAGCGGGGTGATGCAGGCCAGGCCGTTCTTGCCGTTGATGTTCATGCCATCGGAACCGCAAACGCCTTCACGGCAGGAGCGACGGTACGAGAAGCCCTCGTCTTGCTCCTTGATCAGTGCCAGCACGTCCAGGACCATCAGATCCTTGCCACCGGTGTCGACCTGGAAGGTCTGCATCTTAGGCGCCGAATCGGTGTCCGGGTTGTAACGATAAACTTCGACTTGCAACATAGCGGCCACCCTTAGTAAGTCCGGACTTTTGGTTCGAAGGCAGGAACTGTCTTCGGCGCAAAGTTGACGCCACGCTTGGCGACGCGCTTCTCACCCGGGTAGTACAGGGTGTGGCACAGCCAGTTTTCGTCGTCACGGTCTTCATAGTCTTCACGGGCGTGAGCGCCGCGGGACTCTTTGCGGGCTTCGGCCGCGATGGCGGTAGCTTCGGCGACTTCCAGCAGGTTCTGCAGCTCCAGCGCTTCGATACGCGCGGTGTTGAAGGCCTGGGACTTGTCGTTGATCTTGACGTTGGCGATACGCTCACGCAGACCAGCCAGCTGAGCGATACCCTTCTGCATGTATTCGCCAGTACGGAATACACCGAAGTAGTTCTGCATGCAGCTCTGCAGCTCGCGCTTGAGGCTGGCAACGTCTTCGCCAGTGGTGCGCTCGTTGAGCTTGTTCAGACGGTTCAGGGCAACGTCGACGTCGGTGTCGCTGGCATCACGGTACTCGACACCTTCGGTCAGCGCCTTCTCCAGGTGCAGACCGGCGGCGCGACCGAAGACCACCAGGTCCAGCAGCGAGTTGCCGCCCAGGCGGTTGGCACCGTGAACCGATACGCACGCCACTTCACCCACGGCGAACAGACCCGGGATGATGTGGTCCTTGCCTTCGGCGTCCATGGTGATGGCCTGGCCATGAATGTTGGTGGCGATACCACCCATCATGTAGTGGCAGGTCGGGATGACCGGAACCGGCGCGACCACTGGGTCGACGTGGGCGAAGGTCTTGGACAGTTCGCAGATGCCTGGCAGGCGGCTGTGCAGCACTTCCTCGCCCAGGTGATCCAGCTTCAGCAGTACGTGGTCCTTGTTCGGGCCCACGCCGTTGCCGGCGATGATTTCCTTGACCATGGAGCGGGCGACAACGTCGCGACCGGCCAGGTCTTTCGCGTTCGGCGCGTAACGCTCCATGAAGCGCTCGCCGTGGGCGTTGATCAGGTAGCCACCCTCACCGCGGCAACCCTCGGTGACCAGAACACCGGCGCCGGCGATGCCGGTCGGGTGGAACTGCCACATTTCGATGTCCTGCACCGGTACGCCGGCACGCAGGGCCATGCCGACACCGTCACCGGTGTTGATCAGGGCGTTGGTGGTCGAGGCGTAGATACGGCCCGCACCGCCAGTGGCCAGAACGGTGGCCTTGGACTTGATGTACAGGGTTTCGCCGGTTTCGATGCAGATTGCGATCACACCGACGAAAGCACCGTCCTGGTTCTTCACCAGGTCAACGGCGTAGTACTCGTTGAGGAAGGTGGTGCCTGCCTTCAGGTTGCCCTGGTACAGGGTGTGCAGCAGCGCGTGACCGGTACGGTCGGAAGCGGCGCAGGTACGGGCGGCCTGGCCACCCTTGCCGAAGTCCTTGGACTGGCCACCGAATGGACGCTGGTAAATACGGCCGGTTTCGGTACGCGAGAACGGCAGACCCATGTGATCCAGTTCGAAGACCGCAGCCGGGCCTTCCTGACACATGTATTCGATAGCGTCCTGGTCACCGATATAGTCGGAGCCCTTGACGGTATCGTACATGTGCCAGCGCCAGTCGTCGTTCGGGTCGGCCGAAGCGATGGCGCAGGTGATGCCGCCCTGGGCAGATACAGTGTGCGAACGGGTCGGGAAGACCTTGGTGACTACGGCAGTCTTGTGACCGCCCTGGGCCAGCTGCAGCGCAGCGCGCATGCCGGCACCGCCGCCACCGATGATGATGGCGTCGAAAGAAATGGTTGGAATGCTAGCCATGGATCAGATACCCCAGAGAATCTGCACACCCCAGACGAAGTACGCGAACATCGCAACGCCGCATACAGCCTGGAACAGGAAACGAATCGCAGTCGCCGACTTGCCGAAGGACATCGGCGTCAGGTAGTCGGTGGCAATGGTCCACATGCCGACCCAGGCGTGAGCGCCCAGGGCAACGAGTGCCAGCAGACTGAAGATACGCATCGCGTTGTTGGAGAACAGACCGTGCCACTGGGCATAGTCGAGACCCGGGTGAACGGCGACGTAGCCGATCAGGAAGATGAAGTAAGCCGCGAGAACGACCGCAGATACGCGCTGCGCCATCCAGTCATAGAGGCCCGAACGCGACAGGTTCGTGACATTAGTTACCATACCCAAACTCCCGCCAGAACGATCAGCACCACGGAGATGACGATCACGATTTTCGAGCCCAGCTTGCCGCCCTCGAGCGTCTCACCGACACCCATGTCCATGATCAGGTGACGTACACCTGCAACGAGGTGGTACAGCAGGCCGGACAGCAGGCCCCAAGTCACCAGTTTGGCCAGCGGACTGGTCAGACACGCCTTCACCTCGGCAAAGCCCTCCTCGGAACCCAGCGACTTGCCCAATGCGTAAAGCATGATGGCCAGGCCAAGGAACAGGATGACGCCGGAGATACGGTGAAGAATGGACGTGTACGCGGTGATCGGGAGTTTGATGGTCCTTAGGTCTAGGTTTACAGGTCGTTGGCTTTTCACGGCTTTTTTCACACTGAAGAGCCCCTAGCTAACAGGGCAAAGTTGTTGGTAAGTGTACTGGTCAGGTACCCACCACCCAGGGAGCGACGACCCCCAGCGGAACGGGCTTGCAAGCCCCTGGCGGTCGGTTGCGGAGTATAGACAGTTAGGCTGCTCATGACAACGTGAGGGGCTAGCCCAAATAGCGCATTGCCTTTAATGAACAAAAGGCGTAAATGGGCGAGAATTTCGTGAAAAATCAGGGCTCAGAGGGCGTTTCAACCAGCCTTTAGGCAAATTGACATTCGAATTTATCCCTCTATAGTGGTGCGGGCCCTGCGTGGGGGGTCTGTCTGATGATTTCAAGCATTAATAGGAGGCCACATGGCTGACAAAAAAGCGCAGTTGGTCATCGAGGGCGCAGCCCCCGTCGAGCTGCCCATTTTAACCGGCACCGTTGGTCCCGATGTTATCGACGTCCGCGGGTTGGGGGCTACTGGTCACTTCACCTTCGACCCTGGCTTCATGGCGACTGCGTCCTGCGAGTCGAAGATCACCTACATCGATGGCGACAAGGGTGTCCTGCTGCACCGCGGCTACCCGATCGAACAACTCGCCGAGAAATCGGACTACCTGGAAACCTGCTACCTGCTGCTCAACGGCGAACTGCCGAACGCCGAGCAGAAGGCCCAGTTCGTCAGCACCGTGAAGAACCACACCATGGTTCACGAGCAGCTGAAATCCTTCTTCAACGGCTTCCGCCGCGACGCTCACCCGATGGCGGTGATGTGCGGCGTGGTCGGCGCCCTGTCGGCGTTCTATCACGACTCCCTGGACATCAACAACCCGCAGCATCGCGAGATCTCCGCGGTGCGCCTGGTCGCAAAAATGCCGACCCTGGCCGCGATGGTCTACAAGTACTCCATGGGTCAGCCGATGATGTATCCGCGCAACGACCTGTCGTACGCGGAAAACTTCCTGCACATGATGTTCAACACGCCGTGCGAGATCAAACCGATCAGTCCGGTGCTGGCCAAGGCAATGGACCGGATCTTCATCCTCCACGCCGACCACGAGCAGAACGCCTCCACCTCCACCGTGCGCCTGGCAGGCTCCTCGGGCGCCAACCCGTTCGCCTGTATCGCCGCCGGCATCGCTGCACTGTGGGGCCCAGCCCACGGTGGCGCCAACGAAGCGGTACTGACCATGCTCGATGAAATTGGCGATGTGTCCAACATCGACAAGTACATCGCCAAGGCCAAGGACAAGAACGATCCGTTCAAACTCATGGGCTTCGGTCACCGCGTGTACAAGAACCGCGACCCGCGCGCCACCGTGATGAAGAAGACCTGCGACGAAGTCCTGAGCGAGTTGGGCATCAAGAACGATCCGCAGCTCGAACTGGCCATGCGCCTGGAAGAGATCGCCCTGACCGATCCGTACTTCATCGAGCGCTCGCTGTACCCGAACGTCGACTTCTACTCCGGCATCATCCTGAAAGCGATCGGCATCCCGACCAGCATGTTCACCGTGATCTTCGCCCTGGCGCGTACCGTCGGCTGGATCTCCCACTGGAAGGAAATGCTCTCCAGCCCGTACAAGATTGGCCGCCCGCGCCAACTGTACACCGGCCACGAGCAGCGCGACATCGTCGACCTGAAAGACCGCAAGTAAGCTCATCGAGCCGAACGCAAAAAGGCTGCCCTCGGGGCAGCCTTTTTTTATGGTGCAGAACGCGTCCCTGCCTCAGGGCTTTTCAGCCTTTTCGCGCAACCCCTTGAGGGTATTGAACGGCGAATCCACCACGAACTTGTTGGCCAGCCAGGACGGCACACTGCCTCCAGGCTCGGTATGCACTTGGTAGGTCACCTCGGTGCTGTCACCCTTGGGCACCAGCTTCCAGAAGCCCTGAACCTGGGCCACACGCACATAGCCCTTTTCCTCCGGCAGGTATTTCGGGTCTTCCTCGAGCTTGCGCACCAGGCTGCCGTCAGCCTCCTCGGTGGTGGTCACGTGCAGGATCGAATCACGCGGCGTCACCGGCCAGGGCGTATTGAAGCGGGTGTAGGTCCAGCTCTGCGCACCTTCCTGCTTGAGCAGCTTTTGCGACTCGCACTCATGGATCCACTTGCAGGCGCCCACAGTGTCCTCTTGCAACGCCTTGACCTTGGCCAGCGGCGCCTTGATCACGGTCACACCGCGATAGGCCTTGTACTTGGAGCCCGGTACTTCGCTGAGGGAAACCTTGATCCCCTCCTCGTCCTTGGCCACCTGCCAGTTCTCGGCCCAGGCAACCGGCGACAGCAGAACACCGACGCCACACAGCAGTGCAATACGCTTGATCGATCTCATCGTTTTGTTCCTTGTTGTCGAAGATCCAACCTGTCACGCCGCCGTCATCTGCTCCAGCCAACCGAGAATCCTGATCGCCTCGTCGCGATCACTGCCACACACCTCCACGTCCGCCTTGAAACCACCACACACCGCCGGCCGCTCAGGCTTACCGAACAGCTCGCAGAGGTTGTCGATGGTCAGATGCAGACACCGCTCGCCCGCAGGCTTGCCCTGGGGCATGCGCGGCATCGGCGAACTGATGGATGGAGCGATGCAGCATGCGCCGCAGCCCTCTCGGCATTTCATGGAACAGGACTCCCAAGAGCAAAACGGGACGAACGTCCCTGGATAGTAACCGCTCAAACATACGTTTGAAATTGCGAAACGGATGAAATCTGCCGTGACCCGGCAGTCAGTTGGAACACCTACTGACGAAACTCGAAATCGATGGCCGCGCCCTCTACGTCATGCCGGCTGTCGTTGCGCAGTTGCAACTGCATTTCGTTATTGATCAGACGCCCATTGAGCTGGAACGGGCTGTCGTCGCTCACCGGTTTTTGCGGAAACATCGACGGCAATAACGGCTTGCGGCGCATCACCGGATCGCCCACTTCAGGCTTGAGCTCGTCGACCATCGCGGCAGGCAAGCTCAGGTCCAACTTTGGCTTGGACAACGGCTTGGTAACGGACTTGGCCAAGGGCTTCTTGCGCACGACCTTGCTGGAAGGCTTGGCCTTGCCCCGGGTCGGCGCCTTGCTCGCAACCTCGCCGGCCTTGCCCGCCGCCTGCTTGCGCACAGGCTTGGACGCTGCCTTGACTTGCGCTGCAGACGCCTTGGTCGCCGGCTGCGCGGCATGCGCCAGGGCACCGGACAAGCACACCGGCGCGAGACAAAGGAACAGGACAAAAGAGCGAAGCGCTTTCATGGACATCAGGGCGTGCTGGAAAAGTGCGTATGCTCTCTGTTCCGTTCGCCCCTGGCAAGATTTACAAGAGTGATCCTGTCGACGACTTGCACAACTGATGGGCCAGCAGACCGAGCGTGATCACGGCTCGCTCGGCCTCCTTGTTCCACGGGATGCCGCAGTTGAGCCGAATGCAATGGTTGAACTGCTCGGTGTTGCTGAAGATCAGCCCTGGGGCGATGCTGATCCCCTGCTCCAGCGCACGCACGTGCAGATCTTGGGTATTGACTCTTCCCGGCAGGCTTACCCAGAGAATGAACCCTCCAGTGGGCCTGGTCATCTGCGTACCCTCAGGGAAATGCTGTTGCACGGCCAACTGATACGCGCTGAGGTTCTTACGGTACTCCTGGCGGATATAACGCAGGTGCCGGTCATAGCCGCCGTTCTCCAGGTAGGCGGCCACACCCATCTGGGTCACGCTGCAGGCCGAATGGGTGGTGAAGGTCTGTAGGCGCTGGATCTCGTCCTGGTAGCGGCCCGCGATCATCCAGCCTACCCGCACCCCGGGCGACAAGGTCTTGGAGAAGCTCGAGCAATAGATGACTCGATCCAGACGATCGAACGCCTTGAGCGCCTTGGTTCGCCCCTGCTCGAACATCAGCTCGCCATAGATGTCGTCCTCGACGATCTGGATATCGAAGTCCGAGGCCAACCGCAGCAACTGCTTTTGTCTGTCCTCAGGAATCGTGCCTCCCAAGGGATTGCTCAGGCGCGGGGTCAGCACCAGGGCCTTGATCGACCATTGGTTGGCGGCCAGTTGCAGTGCTTCCAGACTGATGCCGGTCGACGGGTCGCTGGGAATCTCGATGACCTTGAGCCCCAACAGGTCGGCCAACTGCAGCAATCCATAATAAGTGGGCGATTCGGCAGCGATCAGGTCGCCCGGCCGGGTCAGCACGCGCAACGACATCTGCAGGGCGTCAACGCAACCGTGGGTGACCACCACTTCGCGGGGATCGACCAACACCCCGGCGTCGCGCATGCGAATGGCGATCTGCCGACGCAGCGGCTCGAAGCCCGGGCTGAACATGTAGCTGAAAGCCCGCGGGCTATGAAAGCGCGTCACCTTGGCCAACTGCTGATGCAGTGCCCGCACCGGCAGATAGTCAACGTGCGGGACCGCCGCCCCGAAGGGGAAGACACCGTCTCGCCGCGCCTCGGTCAACACCTGCTGGATGATGCTGGCACGGGTGACCAGCCCGGGCCGCTCGACCCGGGCGATTTCCGGAGTCTGCGCGGTAAGGGCCGGCGTTTGGTGCACGTAGTAGCCCGATTGCGGCCGCGCACGGATCAGACCCTGATCTTCCAGGTTGGCATAGGCCTGCAGCACCGTGGCATGACTGACATTGAGCTGAGCGCTCATCTTGCGCACGGAGGGCACACGCTCACCGGGCTGGTAGACACCTCGACGGATGTCATCGGCCAGTTGCTGGGCAATGCGCTGGTACAGCAGCAGGTTGGTCATGGCGGCTCTCGAAACGCGGACGGGTTCGTTGTTCTTGTGCGACTCAAAGCCGAGTCAGAATACCGTAACAGTTACGAAGTGTACTGGGACAGATTGCAGAATAGTCAACAATACAGTGAGGTAACAATCACAGAATCAACGAACCCACCCTTCACCGACGAACGAAGCAGCCGAAAAACGGTAAGGGCGACGAGAGGGGGCGCACAGCGCCCCGAGGTCAACGCGCTGGCGCGAGCTTGCCCTTGTCATCGGAAAAGACGATTTCTACCCGACGGTTCTGCGCCCTGCCCCGTTCGGACGCATTGGCGTCGATCGGATACTGGTCACCGTACCCTTCGACCTGTATGCGCTTTTCATCCACACCCAGGTCGACCAGCATGTCCGCCACGGCCTGGGCCCGGTCACGCGACAGCGCAAGGTTGTCTTCAGGAAGGCCGGTACTGTCCGTATAGCCTTCGACCCGCACCACCCGACGCGGATTGAGCTGCAGGAACTGGACAAGCTTGAGCACAGTGCGACTGGCAGAGGTCTTGAGTTCGGCCCGGCCGGTGTCGAACAGCACATCGCCCAACGTCATCACCAAACCACGATCGCTTTGCTCGGAAGCCATGGCCGCGATCTGAGCTTCGACCCACTTGCCCTGCTGCTGCACGCTGGCCAACTTGGCTTCGCGCAGCCCCAGTTGCAAACGCTGGCGCTCCAGATCGAGCTTGGCCAGGCGCTCCTGATTGAGGGCCAAGTTGGCATGTTCGGTGGCGATCTCGCTGTAGCGCTTGCTCAAATAAGCATAGTGGCGCACGTCGGAGCCGGTTCCGATGTAGCTGGATAGACGCTCGGCGCGGGCCAGGGATTCACCTGCGCGAATCACATCGCGCGGTGCGCTGCGCAGCACATCGGCATCATCCTTGACCTTCTGGAAGGCGACCGTCGCATCATCGAGCGCCGACTCGCTGCGCTGGCTCGCGCAGCCCTGCAACCCGACCAGCGCCAGCAGCGCCAGTGTAGCCATCGATTGACGACGCATCATGGCTGCACCTCCAACTGCTTGCGAAGACGCTTGACCCGTGTTTGCAGGACCTGAAGCTGCTCTTCGCTCTTCTGCGTCAACACCCGGGCCTCGGCCAGACGTGCATCTAGCTCGGCCTGCTCGGCGCGCATACGCGCGTCACGGTAATCCTCGGTGGCCATGTTGGCCTTGGCTCTCGCCAGCTTGTCTTCGGCCAGTTTCAGTTCCGCCACCTGCTCGGTGGCACCGACGGCCTTGGCCTGTTCCAAGGCCTGCTCGGACAGACGCATCTGCTCGTTGGGCGCGGGATCGTTGGCGCAGCCAGCCAGGCCGAGCATGGCCAAGGCAAGGATCAGTGGTTGGGTTCTCATTGCATTCCTACTGTTTAGGGGCATCCAGAGGCGCCTGCATCTGCGCCTTCCAGCGCTCGACATTGCGCTGCAGCACGGCCTGGGACGCCCCGGAGATCGGCAATTCTGTCAGTTTTTTTGCCAGTTGTCCGCGCAGCCAACTGTCGTTGCAGGCCGAGTTGTGCGACACGGCCAGGTACAACCCGGGCCGATCCACCGGCAGACCACGGGCGATCAGGTCGTTGCCCATGCCCAGGCTCTGGACCATACCCATGCCCGAGTAACGCCCGGCGAGCACATAGTCGACCTGGCCCAGCACCAGCTTCTGGAAGGCCTGGGTCAGATTCTGTGCCGGGGCAAGCTTGAGCTGGGCCTTGGCGAAGGCCTCGAAGGCTGGGGTCAACCGGGCCCGCTCAGAAATACTGCCTTGGTACTGGGCAAGGTCCGCCGGCCCGTCGAACACCAGCGTGGCGTCATGGCGGGTCCAGACCAGGTACTCATTGAGCTGCAACGGCGGATGGATGTAGTCGAGGGCGGTCAACTGCTCGACCTGCATGGGCGTATCGATCAACAGATCCATGCGCCCGCTGCGCACTTCCTCCAGCGCCTGGTCGCGCTTGCCGGCATGCAGCACTTCGACCGACACCCCAAGCTCGGCTGCGACCTGACGCAGCAGGTCGACATTGGCACCGATCAGGTGCCGAGGATCTTTCGGGTCCTGCCAGGAATACGGCGGAGCATCCGGGCTGCCGGTCGCCACCAGGCGTTCGCACTTGCCTGCCGCCACTGCCAATGGCGCCGACAACGCCGCCATACAGGCCAGCACCCTGCCTGCTTTGCGAAACTCCATGTCCTACTCCTTGCAGCCAGAAAAAAGCCCGGCCCTCGTTTCGGAGGGCCGGGCTTCTTTATAAGTGAAGCCGCCGGATCAGACCAGCTTTTCCAACTCTGGAACCGCCTCGAACAAATCGGCGACCAGGCCGTAGTCGGCCACCTGGAAGATCGGCGCCTCTTCGTCCTTGTTGATCGCGACGATCACCTTGGAGTCCTTCATACCCGCCAGGTGCTGGATCGCGCCGGAGATACCGACGGCGATGTACAGTTGCGGCGCAACGATCTTGCCGGTCTGGCCGACCTGCATGTCGTTGGGCACGAAGCCTGCGTCGACAGCGGCGCGCGAAGCACCAACAGCAGCGCCGAGCTTATCGGCCAGGGCGTACAGGTGCTTGAAGTTGTCACCGTTGCCCATGCCGCGACCACCGGAGACGACGATCTTGGCAGCGGTCAGTTCAGGACGGTCGGACTTGGCCAGCTCTTCGCCAACGAAGGCGGACTTGCCAGCGTCGTGCACGGCGCCAACAGCCTCGACGGCAGCCGAACCACCCTCGGAGGCCACGGCGTCGAAGCCGGTGGTACGCACAGTGATGACCTTGACCGCAGCGCTGGACTGCACGGTAGCGATGGCGTTACCGGCGTAGATCGGACGCTTGAAGGTGTCGGCGGACTCGACCGAGATGATCTCGGAGATCTGGTCGACGTCCAGCAGCGCGGCAACGCGCGGCAGGATGTTCTTGCCGTTGGTGGTAGCCGGGGCCAGCACGTGGCTGTAGCCCTTGCCCAGCTCGGCGACCAGGGGCGCTACGTTTTCCGGCAGGGCGTGGGCGTAGGCAGCGTTGTCCGCGACCAGCACCTTGGCAACGCCGGCGATCTTGGCGGCGGCTTCAGCGACACCACCGACGTTCTGGCCTGCGACCAGCACGTGGATATCACCACCGATCTTGGCGGCAGCGGCAACAGTGTTCAGGGTAGCCGGGGCAACGGCACCGTTTTCGTGTTCAGCGACAACCAGGATAGTCATTTAGATTACCTTCGCCTCGTTCTTCAGTTTCTCGACCAGTTCGGCCACCGACTTGACCTTGATACCCGCGCTGCGAGCAGCCGGGGCTTCGACTTTCAGGGTCTTGGTGGTGGAAGCGGTGGAGACGCCCAGCGCATCTGGAGTGACAGTTTCCAGCGGCTTCTTCTTGGCTTTCATGATGTTCGGCAGCGACGCATAGCGCGGCTCGTTCAGACGCAGGTCGGTGGTGACGATCGCCGGCAGGTTCAGCGCGACGGTCTGCAGGCCGCCATCGATTTCGCGGGTGACGTTGAGCTTGTCGCCAGCCACTTCGACCTTGGAGGCGAAGGTGCCCTGGGCGTAGCCAGTCAGCGCGGCCAGCATCTGGCCGGTCTGGTTGTTGTCACTGTCGATGGCTTGCTTGCCGAGGATCACCAGCTGTGGCTGCTCCTTGTCGACCACGGCCTTGAGGGCCTTGGCCACGGCCAGGGAGTTCAGCTCTTCAGCGGTCTCGACCAGGATGGCGCGGTCAGCACCCAGGGCCAGGGCGGTACGCAGCTGCTCCTGGGCAGCAGTCGGGCCGACGGCAACGGCGATGATCTCGGTAGCCACGCCCTTTTCCTTCAGGCGTACGGCTTCTTCCACGGCGATTTCGCAGAAGGGGTTCATGGACATCTTGACGTTTGCAAGGTCGACGCCGGAGTTGTCCGCCTTGACGCGAACCTTGACGTTGTAGTCGACCACTCGTTTGACAGCTACAAGAACCTTCATGGATTCCTCGTTACTCTCCGGTGAAAAGAATGTCGCCTGGGGCATGCCCGGCGATTGCGCGTGGGTACAAGGGCACCTCTAAAAACGTTCCTGGCTGCGGGAAATTTCCTGTGACCGAACAGTCCTGTTTCGACTTCGCCGGCAAAACCGACGGGTCATTTTCTGTCGTGGCGTGTAGACTCCACTACAAAATCGGATTCGGTCCGAAAACCCTGCTCCACGCCTGGTCTTTAGGGGTACACCTGCGCCCGGCGGTCAGCCTACGGCGAGCGTAAAACCGCTCGTATCTTGACCGTAACACCTATTCCGGTCAATACGGCAAATCGGCCAGCCTCCAGCCGCGTTCCAGTGATTTTACTGGGCTCCGGCAAATTCAAACAAACGTTTGTATTGGACCCGCCAAGTGGTGTAGATATAATGCGCGGCCAAGACAAAGCGGTGTAGTCCGTCATCCACGAAGCTACAGCTTACACAGTCGTGCATGGCCCTCCATCACCCAAAAAGACAAGACAAGCAACAGCGATGAGCCTTGAGTAGGAGAGAACCAGTGGAACGCGAATACATGGAATTCGACGTGGTCATCGTCGGCGCAGGCCCGGCGGGCCTGTCAGCCGCCTGCCGCCTGAAGCAGAAGGCCGCCGAAGCCGGTAACGAGATCAGCGTCTGCGTGGTCGAGAAAGGCTCGGAAGTCGGTGCCCACATCCTCTCCGGCGCGGTATTCGAACCGCGCGCCCTGAACGAACTGTTCCCCGACTGGAAGGAACTCGGCGCCCCGCTGAACACCGAGGTCAAGCGCGACGACATCTATGTGCTCAAGGATGCCGGCAGCTCGACCAAGGTCCCTGACCTGTTCGTGCCCAAGACCATGCACAACCAGGGCAACTACATCATCTCGCTGGGCAACCTGTGCCGCTGGCTGGCCCAACAGGCCGAGAATCTGGGCGTGGAAATCTACCCAGGCTTCGCCGCCCAGGAAGCGCTGTTCGACGAAAATGGCGTGGTCCGCGGGATCATCACCGGCGACCTGGGCGTCGACCGCGAAGGCAACCCCAAAGACGGCCTGTACACCCCAGGCATGGAACTGCGCGCCAAGTACACCTTGTTCGCCGAAGGCTGCCGCGGACACATCGGCAAACAGTTGATCAAGCGCTTCAACCTCGACAGCGATTCCGACGTCCAGCACTACGGCATCGGCCTCAAGGAAATCTGGGAAATCGACCCGGCCAAGCACGAGCAAGGCCTGGTGGTGCACACCGCCGGCTGGCCGCTGGACGTGATGAGCGCCGAGAACACCGGCGGCTCCTTCCTCTATCACCTGGAGAACAACCAGGTGGTGGTCGGGCTGATCGTCGACCTGTCCTACGCCAACCCGTACCTCTCGCCATTCGATGAGTTCCAGCGCCTGAAGCACCACCCGGTGATGAGCCAGTACCTCGAAGGCGGCAAACGCATCAGCTACGGCGCACGCGCCATCTGCAAAGGCGGCCTGAACTCGCTGCCGAAGATGGTCTTCAACGGTGGCGCACTGATCGGTTGCGACCTGGGCACCCTGAACTTCTCCAAGATCAAGGGCAGCCACACCGCCATGAAGTCCGGCATGCTCGCCGCCGACGCCGTGGCCGAAGCGCTGCTCGCCGGCCGCGAAGGTGGCGACACCCTCGACAACTACGTCAGCGCCTTCAAGACCAGCTGGCTGTATGAAGAGCTGTTCGCCAGCCGCAACTTCGGCCCTGCGCTGCATAAGTTCGGCCCGTTGCTCGGCGGTGCGTTCAACTACATCGACCAGAACTGGTTCGGTGGCAAGCTGCCGTTCACCCTGCACGACACCAAGCCGGACTACGCCTGCCTGAAGCTTGCAGCCGATTCGCAGAAGATCGACTACCCCAAACCCGATGGCAAACTCAGCTTCGACAAGTTGAGCTCGGTATTCCTCTCCAGCACCAACCATGAAGAAGAACAGCCCTGCCACCTGAAGCTCGCCGATGCCAGCGTGCCGATCGCCAGTAACCTGCCGCTGTACGACGAGCCGGCCCAGCGCTACTGCCCGGCGGGTGTGTACGAAGTGGTCACCCAGGAAGACGGCAACAAGCGTTTCCAGATCAACGCGCAGAACTGCGTGCACTGCAAGACCTGCGACATCAAGGACCCGGCCCAGAACATCACCTGGGTCACACCAGAAGGTGCCGGCGGGCCGAACTACCCGAACATGTAAGGCCGCCCGTTCATGAAAAAGCCCCCAAGGCCTGGCCTTGGGGGCTTTTTCATATTTAGGTTGCAAACGATCACGCCGCGGGGGCTACCGTCCTGTAACGAATCTGCGTGCCGCTCGTATCCAGCCCAAGCTGAGCGAGTCGCTCACGCACATGTGCCAGACAGGCGCCACCATCGGGCAAATAATGCCCGGACGCGTCGTTGATCATCCCCAGCAGGTCCTGCACGGCCATGTGGGACACCACGCGTGCGATGGTGAGCTCTCCGGCACAGACGACCGGGTTGCCGGAGCCGAGTTGGCTATGGCGGATATAGCTGCTGCGGGATGCAGTCTTGTCCCAACGCCTGACGATGATGCTTCCCTGCGGGGTGTAGACCCACGTGTAGGAGTCGATCTCGGTATTGGGCTCAAGATAGACCGGTTTCTTGTCTTTGAGATCGTAGGCCAGAAGCCTGCCTTGGTACTCGCCAATCAGCTGGCAGACGCCATCGAGCGTTTCGGGCTCGTAGGAACGCCAATTCAGCCAATCGGACAGCAGCGGTCGCCAGTTGACCGGATAGGTGTATCCGGCGAAGTCCAGCGGTGTCTGCCCGCCCTCCTCGCGCCAATCCAACCAATTGATCTTGCCCGTCCAGTTTGCGCCTGAGGCTGGCAACAGCCATGGGCTGTCGGATCCGAGCACACGGTTGCGCATGTGGGCATTGACAACCAGATCCAGCGAACTCATCCGCCATGCCGGGCCATAGCCGTCGCTGCTCACCTGATACAGCTCCACGCTGACAAGTTCATCGGCAAAGATCGTGCGCCCCTGGAACATGCCCGCCACGTCCACCTCGGCGACCAGCGCCGAGCCTCGTTCGAAATTCCTGGCCAGAAACTGCTGGTGACGACTGCCGTTGATCGAGAAGTAGACGCTGTCAGCAGTCCCGGCACTGTACTCGTCGCAAACCTGGACATGCAGGGCGAGTGTCTCGACCAACATGCCCGACGCCTTGTTACGCGGTCGCCTCACCTGCCAGCGCGCGGATGGCGAACGCTCGTCCTGAGGCCCCAGCCAGACCTCGCCGTGCACCGACTCCGCACACAGCGCCTGCGCTCGATCGCCAAACGTAAGCGCCCCCTGGGGCGAGAGATGCCATCTTTCGCTCCCCTGGGTGGCAGGCAGACAACGTATGCCCAGACCAAGCACCTGACCGGTGGCGACACTGGTCAGTTTCCCGTCCTTGAACAGCCATTGCATGGCCAGGGTCTCCGGCCCCGAATCAATGCGCACGCCTTTGTCATCGGCCATCAGCAGCGCGTGGTCATGGCCCAGACAGAATGGGAGGCCCACCGGCAGCCCCTCGATTTCGGACTCGCGGCCTTCCTTGCCATCCAGCGAATCGAGCTGTAGGTGCGAAACTTCCACCTCACGGCCACTGGCATCGATCAGACGCAGTGCAACGCCACTGGCCGCTTCCTGGATGTCGGCGATATGCCGAAACCCTTGCAGAAGGTGGGCCCCAGTGAGCCGCTGGCCATCCCCATAGACCACCAGCCAGGCCTGCTCATGATGTACCCGGTCATCGAAGACGCAGGCTTTGCTGCTCCCCCAGTTGATAACGGGCGTACTCATCACTGGGGCATGACCGGAATCAGCCGCTGGCGCGTCGCGCGACACACCCGAAAACAGCATGTCCTGTGGGATTTCCGGCAGTTGCTCGCGCGTCTGCCATTTCACGTTGAAACCGTACATCGATTGTCTCCAAATCCGTTAGATGCGGGCACTTGAATCAAGGACCGAGCAATCTACGGATGTGGAGCACCAGCGGCAGTCAGCGCTGTTCCCTCTCTATAGTGTGAACCCCAGCCCGCGCTCTGTAGGACGCGGGCTGCTTCGCTAAAGTGGCGAGGAGACCGAGCACTGCGTCGCACACACGGGCCTACGATGGCGGAAGTACACCGCCGTCATGAAGCCGACAAGCCCCATGACCATGCAGAACCCTACGCATACCCAGGGGCTCCAAGGCATCAATGCGATCAACGCCAACGGCGTGGTGCTGGCCCATAGGGCGTAGGCGATGTTGTAGGTAAAGGAAATACCCGAAACCCGGATCTGCGCCGGAAACAACCCGACCATCACCGACGGCACCACCCCCACCACGCCACAGGACAAGCCCGCCAGAGCATAGGCCAACCAGGTCCAGCCCAACTGCCCCACCAGGCTTGCATACAACGCCCCGATGCCCAAGGGCAGCAGCAGGCTGTAGATCATCAACGCACGCCAGGCACCGATGCGGTCGACCAGCAGGCCAGCCAATACGCAACCGATGTTGAGAAAGACGATGCCCACGCTGCTCAGGGCGAAGGTATGCCCCGCGGCAATGCCGAAGCGCTGCTGCATCACGGTCGGCGTGATCACGACCAGCACCACCACCGCCGAGGTCAGCACGCAGGTCAGCAGCGCCGCTGGAATCAGCGCGTGGCGATGCTCACCCAGCACACTGCGCAGTGGAAACGCCACCGGCTGCTCCTGGCGCTCGCGCAGGGCCAGGAATACCGGCGTTTCACTCAGCCAACGGCGCAACCAGACGCCGATGACACCAAACACACCGCCCAACAGGAAGGGATAACGCCAGGCGTAGTCGAGGATTTCCTGCGGGCTGTAGACCTGCGCCAGCAAGGTCGCGGTCAGGGCACCCAGCAGATAGCCGAAGGTCAGCCCGGCCTGCAGAAAGCCCAGGGCATAACCGCGTCGGCCCGCTGGGGCGTGTTCGGCAACGAAGGTCCAGGCGCTCGGCACCTCGCCGCCCACCGCAGCGCCTTGAAGGATGCGCAACGCCAGCAGGATCAGCGGCGCGGCATAGCCGATATCGGCATAGGTCGGCATCACGCCGATCAGCAGGCACGGCAAGGCCATCATCAGGATGCTCAGGCTGAACACCCGCTTGCGTCCCAGATGGTCGGCGAAGTGCGCCATCAGGATGCCGCCCAGGGGTCTGGCCAGGTAGCCCGTGACAAAAATCCCGAAGCTCTGCAGCAGGCGCAACCACTCGGGCATCTCGGGCGGGAAGAACAATTGGCTGAGGGTCAGGGCGAAGAACACGAAGATGATGAAATCGTAGATTTCCAACGCGCCGCCCAACGCCGCCAAGCCCAGGGTCCGGTGATCGCCGCGGCTGAACCGGGGCGCACGGGCGGTATCGATGGCAGTCATGGCAAGGTTCCGCAGATCGGCAAAGGGCAAGAGGATAGCAAATGCCCCCCCCTTGCCCCACCCGACTCAGCTTGAGCGGCTGAACACCGTGTGGCCGTAGTTCATGCGCCGGATCGGGCCGCTCTTGCCCACCAGGCTCGCCGGCAGAGGCAACTGCCCGATCACCAGCGGTAGGTCGATGATCGCCATGAACGATTGCAGGGCCTCGTCGTCCGGTACGCGCGGCAGGCTGATGTTCACCGCCTGGCGCTGGGCCTGAGGCACCGCAGGCACCTTAAGGTGCTGGGAGTGGTAGAGCAAGGCATGCTGGATCTGGGTGCTGACCCGGCAGAAGCGCGCCAGGTCGACACCGGCGTGGCTGGCCAGCTCGATATTGCCGATCAACAGGTTGAACGGCTGCAGCGCACTCTGCACCAGGCGCTGCAGGTCTTCGAAGCTCTCCACCGGGGCGATGCGGTAATAGCCCAGGCCATTGAGCATTTTCTCCAGCTGCAAACGCTGGCACGGATGCTCGTCGGCAATGAGGATGCGCAGGGTCTTGTTTGCCATCGTCTGCACCTGGGCAACGAGGGTTGAGGGGATACGCCCTGCCCCTACTGCGCCAGTACAGGCAACCGCCACGACGGGGCCTGGCCGGGGACTTTCCTTGATAGTTGTCGGGAAACCAGGAGAAATCAAGTCGCCAGCATGGGGAATTTTCATTTCCCATCAAGGGTGTAACGCGGCTGATACGGGTGTTTCAGCGCCGTGTCGCAATGGTCAGGATTCCCACTCGCGCATGCGCATGCGGCAGTGTTTCATCGCATTGACAATGTGCTTTTCCACCAGGCTGCGGGAGATCCCCAAACGCTCGGCGATCTGCTGGTGGGAAAGCCCTTCGAGCTTGCGCAGCAGGAAGCTGTCCCGGCAGGGCTTGTTCAGTTCATCCAGCGCGCGCTGCATCAATTCCAGGCGCTGGTCCATCTGCATGCTCTGGGACAATCCAGGCCCATGCCAGCGCTCGTCGGTGTCCAGCACCTCCAGCGGCTCGGCCTGGCGCACCTGATGGCGCCGATGGCGATCGACCACCAGGTTCAGTGCGGTGCGGTACAAAAAGGCGCGCGGGTGTTCGATACGCTGAGCGTCGGTGCGCTCCAGCACTCTCAGGTAGGCATCATGGGCGACGTCCTCTGCCGCCTGGCGGTTGCCCAGGCGCGCGGAAAGGAAACTCACCAGCTCACGATAGTAATGTTCCACGACGGTACCTGGCATTTCCTTGCTCGACACTTGCAATTGGAACACGGGACGAAGTGATATCAATGCGATATATTACAAATTATAATTATTCTCAGCAACAGCCCGCCTCTTCACCTTCTGCGCTTAAATTCCGACACCCAGGCTTCGTCTAACTGTGACCGCCTTGCGCCCCACGATTAGCCGCGCGTGGCCATCACTCCTGGCCGGAAGCCTGCATGAAACGCTTAACCAACACCCGCCGTCGTATCCTGCTCGGTGGCCTGGGCCTGCTCGGTCTGGGCGCCTTGCTGGCCTGGAAGACCCTGCCCTTCGGCGCGCTGCCGGTCAGCACCGTCGAGGTCGTGCGGGGCGATATCGAAAGCAGCGTCACCGCCCTGGGCACCTTGCAGCCCAGGCGTTATGTCGATGTGGGCGCCCAGGCCTCCGGGCAGATCCGCACCCTGCACGTTGAGGTAGGCGACCCCGTGCGCCAGGGCCAACTGCTGGTGGAGATCGACCCGTCCACCCAACAAGCCAAGCTCGACGCCGGCCGCTACTCGATCGAAAACCTCAAGGCCCAGCTGGCCGAGCAACGCGCCCAGTACCGGCTGGCCGCCCAGCAACATGCACGCCAACGCGACCTGGCCGCCGCCGGTGCCACCCGAGAGGAAGACCTGCAAACGGCCCAGGCCCAACTCAAAGTGACCCAGGCCCGCATCGACATGTACCAGGCGCAGATCCGCCAGGCCCAGGCCAGCCTGCGCAGCGACGAGGCCGAACTGGGCTACACGCGCATCTACGCGCCCATGAGCGGCACCGTGGTCGCCGTGGATGCCCGGGAGGGCCAGACCCTCAACGCCCAGCAACAGACGCCGTTGATCCTGCGTATCGCCAAGCTCTCGCCGATGACCGTCTGGGCCCAGGTATCGGAAGCCGACATCGGCAAGGTCCAGCCCGGCATGAGCGCCTATTTCACCACCCTGGCCGGCGGCAAGCGCCGCTGGAGCAGCCGCGTGCGCCAGATCCTGCCGATCCCGCCCAAGCCACTGGATCAGGCCAGCCAGGGTGGCGGCAGCCCGGCCAGCGCCAGCACCGGCACCACCGGCAACAAGGTGGTGCAGTACACCGTGCTGCTGGACGTCGATAACCCCGATGGCGCCCTGATGGCCGAAATGACCACCCAGGTGTTCTTCGTCGCCGGCCAGGCCAAGCAAGTGCTCACCGCGCCCCTGGCGGCGCTGGACGACACCGACGGCGACGGCCTGCGCCTGGCCCAGGTGCTCAATCGCGAAGGCAAGATCGAGCAGCGTCAGGTCCGCACCGGCCTGAGCGACCGCCTGCGCGTGCAGATCCTCGACGGTCTGAGCGAGGGCGAGCGCCTGGTCATCGGTGCCCCGTCCGCCAGCGGAGGTTGAATGTCTGCGCCCCTGATCGAACTCACCGACATCCGCAAGGCCTACGGCGGCATCGACACACCCAAAGTCGAGGTGCTGCGCGGCATCAGCCTGAGCATCCACCCTGGCGAGTTCGTCGCCATCGTCGGTGCCTCGGGCTCGGGCAAGTCGACGCTGATGAACATCCTCGGCTGCCTCGATCGCCCAAGCGCCGGCCGTTATCGTTTTGCCGGCAAAGACGTCGCCGACCTGGACAGCGACGAGCTGGCCTGGCTGCGCCGCGAGGCCTTTGGCTTCGTGTTCCAGGGCTATCACCTGATCCCCTCGGGCTCCGCCCAGGAGAACGTCGAAATGCCGGCCATCTACGCCGGCACCCCTGCCGCCGAACGCCACGTCAGGGCCCACGCCCTGCTCGAACGCCTGGGGCTTGCCAGCCGCACCGGCAACCGCCCAAACCAGTTGTCCGGGGGCCAGCAGCAGCGGGTATCGATCGCCCGGGCCTTGATGAACGGCGGGCACATCATCCTCGCCGACGAGCCCACGGGCGCACTGGACAGCCACAGCGGCGCCGAAGTCATGGCCTTGCTGGACGAACTCGCCCACCAAGGCCATGTGATCATCCTGATCACCCACGACCGCGAAGTGGCCGCACGCGCACACCGGGTCATCGAGATCCGCGACGGGCTGATGATCAGCGACTCGGCCGACGAGGCCCCCGCAACCGAGAGCCACCAAGGCCTGCAAGCCGACGAGCTGCGCCAGCGCCTGGACCGCGGCGCCACCTTGCGCGGCGCCTGGAAAGGCGAGCTGTTCGAAGCCCTGCAGGCGGCCTGGCGGGTCATGTGGATCAACCGCTTTCGCACTGCCCTGACCTTGCTCGGCATCGTCATCGGTGTTGCCTCGGTGGTGGTGATGCTGGCAGTCGGTGAAGGCAGCAAACGTCAGGTCATGGCGCAGATGGCCGCGTTCGGCTCGAACATCCTCTACCTTTCCGGCAAGGCGGCGACCCTGCGAGAACCGGCGGGCCTCATCACCCTGGACGATGTCGCAGCGATCGCCGAGCTGCCCCAGGTCAAACGCATCATGCCGGTCATCGGCGAAGAGCTGATGGTGCGTTACGGCAACAACAGCCAGCAGTTCTATGTCGGCGGCAACAACACCTGGTTCCCTGAGATCTTCAACTGGCCGGTAGTCGAGGGCAGCTTTTTCAGCGAAGCAGACGAAGCCAGTGGCGCCGCCGTGGCGGTGATCGGCCAAAAGGTGAAAGAGAAGATGCTCGACAACCAGCGCGACCCGCTGGGCCAGTACCTGTTGATCGGCAACGTGCCGTTCCAGGTCATCGGCATCCTGGCCGGCAAGGGTGCCAGTTCGGGCGACCAGGACAGCGACGAGCGCATCGTGGTGCCCTACTCCGCCGCCGCCATCCGCCTGTTCGGCCGTTACGACCCCGAATACGTCACCATCGCCGCCCTCGATTCCTCACGCGTGCATGACACCGAAGCGGCTATCGACCATCTGCTGCGTCAACGTCACCAAGGCAAGCATGACTTCGAACTGACCAACGACGCCGCCTTGATCCAGGCCGAGGCACGCACCCAGAACAGCCTGTCGCTGATGCTCGGTGCCATTGCCGCCATCTCCTTGCTGGTCGGCGGCATCGGCGTGATGAACATCATGCTCATGACCGTGCGCGAACGCACCCGCGAGATTGGCATCCGCATGGCCACAGGGGCCCGTCAGCGCGACATCCTGCGCCAGTTCCTCAGCGAAGCGGTGATGCTGTCGATGGTCGGCGGCGTGACAGGCATCGTCCTTGCCCTGTGCATCGGCGCTAGCCTGATGCTCGCGGGCGTCGCCGTGGCGTTCGCCTTGCCTGCCATTCTCGGCGCGTTCGCCTGCGCCGTCGTCACCGGTGTGGTGTTCGGCTTCATGCCGGCCCGCAAGGCCGCTCGCCTCGATCCGGTCAAAGCCCTTACCAGCGTATAACTCATGACCCTGCCCAGCCGCATCAGCCTGTTGACCCTGAGCCTCGCCCTCGCCGCCTGCAGCACACCGCCCGCACCGGATGCCGATATCGCCGCCCCGGCGGCCTGGCACGCCCAGCGCGACGACGGTGCCCGGCCGCTGCCCGACGCTATCTGGTGGAAGGCCTTCGCCAGCCCTGAGCTGGACCATTTGATCGAACGAGCCCTGGCCAACAGCCATGACCTCGCCGCCGCCACCGCACGGGTACGCCAGGCCCAGGCCCGCGCAGTGATCGCGGGTGCGCCTTTGTTGCCCGAGGTGCAGTTCGGCCTGGATGGCAGCCGCCAGCGCCTGCTGCGCGGCGATGGCAATGACCAACTCGATGCCAGCAGCAGCGAACGCACCAGCACCTCGTTCGGCACTCGTCTGAGCGCCAGCTACGAAATCGATTTCTGGGGTGGCCTGCGCGCTGCCCGCGACAGCGCCTTGCATGGCCTGGACGCCAGCCGTTTCGACCGCCAGACGGTCGAGCTGACCTTGACCAGCGCGGTGGCCGACAGTTACCTCCAAGGCCTGGCATTGGAGGAACAGCTGCGCATTGCCCGTCTGAACTTGAGCAACGCCCGTGATGTGCTGACGCTGGTGCAAGCGCGGGAACGATCAGGCTCAGCCACGCGTCTGGAGCTGGCCCAGCAGCGCAGCCTGGTGGCCGCCCAGGAACGCCAGGTGCCGCTGCTCGAGCAGCAATGGCAGGATAGCCGCGTCACCTTGGCCACCCTGCTGGGCGAGCCGGTCCAGCGCCTGCCCGCCAGCCGCGACACCCTCGGCGCCCTGCAATGGCCACACATCGGCAGCGGTGTGCCCAGCGACCTGCTCGGCCGACGCCCCGACATCGCCGCTGCCGAGGCACGCCTGGCGGCAGCCAGCGCCAATGTACAAGTCGCCCGGGCCGCGCTGCTGCCCAAGCTGACCCTCGGCGCCGACCTGGGCAGTGGCGCACGCACCTTCGCCCAGATCCTGGACAGCCCCTATTACACCCTCACCAGCGGGCTGATCGCGCCGGTCTTCAACAACGGCCGCCTGCGCGCGGCCCGCGACCTGGCCACGGCCGAGCAGCAAGAACTGCTGGAAAACTACCGGGCGAGCATCCTGGCGAGCTTCGCCGACGTGGAAAAAGCGCTCAACGCCATTCGCGGCGTGGACAATCAACGCCAGTGGCAGGACGAGGAAGTGCGCCAGGCGCGCATCGCGTTCGACCTGGCCCAACAGCGTTATGCCGCAGGGGCCGAGACCCTGCTCAGCGTGCTGCAGACCCAGCGCACCCTGTATGAAGCCCAGGACCAGCAGGCGCAATTGCGCCTGGCTCGGCTACAGGGCAGCGTGGCGTTGTACAAGGCATTGGGGGGTGGCTGGCAGGTGCCCTCGCGCTGAACGGCATCGGGGCCGCAAAGCGGCCCCTGGACATCGATCAGGACACAATGTTCTTCAGCGACAGATGCCGCGCATACCATGGTCGACGTGGCACCCGCCGCACCAAGTCGCCGATCGCATCATCCTCGCCAAAGGTGATGCGCAGCGCCAGCTTCATGGTCTCGACGTCCATCTCCACCGACTTGCCCGGACGCGTGCCAGGAACCGTGCTACAGCCATGGGTGTCCGGCCCCAGCCAGGGGTCATCGACCTCCACCCAGCGCCCTGGCGCGAACCAGTCCACGCCGTTGACCTGCACACGCCTCACCTGGCCTGGGTGGTAGCGCTCCTGGGCGCGGTACCAGTCCTCGATCCGGTCGTCGATCCAGCCATGGAACCCCCAGAACACCGGGTTCACATGGGAGGAAAACGGGTCGCCAAGAAAGTCGTTGTCCGGCCCGAACCAACGCGCGGCGAAGTCCGCCGGATCGCGTGCGAAAGGCACCGGTGCACCATTGAGCGGATCGCGCGGTACCGAAGCCCAGCACATGTGCAGCCAATCGTGCAGGGTCATTTCCATTTCCGAGCCCAGCGCGCCCAGGCTCAGTTTTGCAAGGTACCGCGGGTCCTGGTACTGCGACTCCCAGACCTGGAAGTTGCTGCAGAACGTCTCGCCGGCCTTGATCGCCGATACCCATTGGCCATAGGGCTCATCGTCCGGCGCCTGCCAACTGGGCGGCACACAGCAGCCATCGTGGTTCTCGTGGTAACGGGCAAAGCCTGCCCGGTCTCGCTCGACGCTCGGCTGCGGCAAGGGGAAGTGCGTCCAGGACGGCAAGTCCTGCAGTTGACGCGCGGCCTGCAACATGTGCCGGTGCATGAACAGAAAATCGATCCCCGAGCCGTTGCGGTGCTTGCGCGGGCCACGGGCGTCGCGCTCACGATCCCTTGGGCCCGGCTGCCAGCCCAGGCCGCGCAAGGCGCCGCGCTGCTGCTCGGACAGGTCATGCCATTTGTCCCGGGTGGCGTGCCACAGCTGATGGAACAAACGGTGCTCGGCGCTGAGCACCCAGGCCTGCATCTGCGGGGTGTAGCCGATGCGCTCGCGCGCCTCGGGGAAACGCCGCTTGAGCGCGACAAAGCGGCTGTCGGCCAACGGCAGGTTCAGTGGTCGATCCAGCCGCTGCAGGCGCCCGCTCAGGGTGCCGGTACCGGCATTGGCGAAATCGCCCCAGACCTCGTCGAGACTGGCAATGCATTCGTAGCTCGGCCCGCCCTGCTGGTTCAGCAACCGCCAGCGCACCTGCGCCGAGGAGGCCCCGACCAGGTCGCCCAACACCCGGTAATGGGCCACCCCGTCGCCACGCAGTCGTTCGCCGGTATCGACGAAACCGCGCAAGCCACGGCCCTTGGTGGCGACATCGAGAAACAGCTCGACGCCTTGCACCGGCAGCCCCTCAAGACCCGACTCGACACCTTCGAAGCGCACGTCCCAGATCCCGCGCAGGTGATCGGCCAGTACCTGCCCGGGGTAGTCGGCCAATTCGACGCTGGCCTCCCCTGGGGTGACGATGTCGTCCTCAGGGTCGTGGGTCAGGGTCTTGTGTGCGTAATACGCCGCCGTACCGGTTGCCCCTGCCACGGCCAGGCCTGCGATGAATCCTCGTCGGGAAATGCCCATTGCGCTTCTATCCGTTCCAGCCACACTGCGGGCTCTGTCCAAGCTAGGACGTAACCTGGGTCGGGAAATTTACTGCCGGGTGAGAGCCCCGTGGGCTGCTTCGCCGCAGCCCACCAAGGCTTGTGATCAACCTGCGCAAACTGCCGCCTGCACAGCCTGGGCAAACCGATCAGCCACGTCGTCGATCTGCTCAGCCGTGATGATCAAAGGCGGCAGGAAGCGCACCACCGCGCCATGGCGTCCGCCGAGCTCCAGGATCAACCCGCGCCTGAGGCATTCGCGCTGAACGTTCGGCGCCAGGGTGCCGTTGGCAGGTGCATGGCCCAGGGCATCGACGGCACCGTCCGGGTCCACCAGTTCGACCCCGAGCATCAAGCCACGGCCTCGGACGTCCCCCAGGTGCGGACAGTCGCGCTGCAGACGCAGCAAATGGCCGCGCAAGCGCTGGCCCATGGCCTCGGCATGTTCGGCCAGCCCCTGTTCGACCAGATACCCCATCACCGCGGAACCTGCCGCCATGGCCATCTGGTTGCCGCGGAAGGTGCCGGCATGGGCGCCGGGCTTCCAGGTGTCCAACCAGTCGCGATAGACCACCACCGCCAGGGGCAGGCTGCCGCCAATGGCCTTGGACAAGGTCACCACGTCCGGCACGATGCCGGCATGCTCGAAGGCGAACATCCGCCCGGTGCGGGCGAAGCCACTCTGGATCTCGTCGACGATCAGCGCTACCCCTGCCTGTTCGGTAATGCGGCGCAGGCCGCGCAACCACTGGATATCAGCCGCAATCACGCCGCCCTCGCCCTGGACCACTTCGACGATCACCGCCGCCGGCAACGCCACACCCGCTTCGGGGTCGCACAGCAGGTTCTCCAGGTAATGCAGGTTGGCCCGCACGCCCGCCTCGCCACCCAGGCCGAACGGGCACCGGTAGTCGTAGGGATACGGCAGGAACTGCACGCCGTGGTCGAGCAGCGCGCCCAACGGCTTTTTCGGCCCCAGGCTACCCATCAGGCTCAGCGCGCCCTGGGACATGCCATGGTAGGCGCCCTGGAAGGCCAGCACGGTGCTACGCCCCGTGGCAGTGCGTACCAGTTTCAGCGCGGCCTCCACCGCATCCGTGCCGGTCGGCCCACAGAACTGGACCTTGGCCTCCCGGCGCAAGGCCTCGGGCAGCACACTGAACAGGTCCTGGACGAAGCGGTCCTTGACCGGTGTGGTCAGGTCCAGGGTGTGCAGGGGCAGCTCGTCGGCCAGCACACGCTGGATAGCCTCGATCACCACCGGGTGATTGTGGCCCAGGGCCAGGGTGCCGGCACCGGCCAGGCAGTCGATGAACTGACGCCCTTCGACGTCCTCGACATGGATGCCACGGGCGCGCTTGAGCGCCAGGGGAATGCGCCGCGGGTAGCTGCGCGCGTTGGACTCCTGCTGCCGTTGGCGCAACAGCAGGGGCGAATCCTCGAACGTGTACAACGCCTGTGGCGCGCGGCTCGGCGGGACGTGGGCAAGGCTGGAGACGATCGACATCGGGAAATCCTCGCGAACAAGCGAATGAGCCCCGCCACGCCCCGTAAGTGGAGGGAGGTGTCGGGTGGTATCGCTTGGGAAACGCTTCAGCGAGGCGAGGATTTAGCCGTCAGGCAGGTTTTTCAGCAGGCGCCCTCTTCGCAGGCAAACCCCACAGGTCCAGCGGCGGCATTGAGAGCAGCGGAAAACCTGGACTGCCCCCCAAAAGTTGGACAATTCTAGCCAGCAACCTGAGTCCTGTATGCGACAGGACTCAGGCCATTGAGCTTCGGTTTGATGCGGGCATGGTTGTAGTAG